>CAYPMY010000033.1:0-18511 GCA_964412085.1 uncultured Paraprevotella sp.
CCGTTTCGGGGCGGCGCGGGAATCCATCGAATGGCGGGCGGGGAGGGGAAAGAGGGGAAAGGAGGAGGGGTCGCAAACCGGGAGGGCGCACCTTGCGGGTGCGCCCTCCCGGTTGCTTGTCGGAAAGAAGCGTCTTATGGAAGCCGTTTATGCTTCGGCGGGAGTTCCCGCGGTCTCTTCGGCGGGGGCGTCGGCAGGGACTTCTGCCTCGGCCTTTGCCTTTGCGGCGGCCTCGGCGGCTTTCTTCTCCGCTATTTTCTTAGCAATCTCTTCGTTGGTCTTCTTCTCGGCTTGCAGTCGCGCTTCCGCGGCGGCCTTCTTCTCGGCGGCCTTCTTGGCCTCGAATGCTTCCAAGCCCTTCTGCCTGTCGTTCTTCCAGGCTTCGAACTTCGCTTGTGCGGTGGCCTCGTCGAAAGCGCCCTTCTTCACGCCTCCGCGGAGGTGCTTCATCATGTAGACGCCCTCTTTCGACAAGATGCTGCGGACCGTGTCGGTAGGCTGTGCGCCCACTTCCACCCAATAGAGGGCGCGATCGAATTTCAAGTCTACCGTGGAGGGGTCGGTGTTCGGGTTGTAAGTGCCGATTTTTTCCTTGAACTTGCCGTCCCGGGGGGCTCTTGCGTCTGCGATGACGATGCTGTAGAAGGCATAGTGCCTGCGCCCGTGACGCTGCAATCTGATTTTTGTTGCCATGATTAATGTTTTGTTTTAATATGGGTTTGAAATGCGCCGCTAACTCGTAGCGGCGGCGCAAAGTTACACTTTTTCCCCGACTTGCCAAAGGTTGCCCCTTGTTTTTAGGCGCTTTTTCTCCTCCTCGTCATCTCTTGACGCGCATGCTTGCCTTTGTCATATATGCGATGAGGAGGATGTACATCAGCAGGGAGAGCCATTCGCTGGCCGGATCGGCCCACCAGGCGGAGTAGTCGAACGAGACGCCCCCGAAGCGCAGGGCCGCGCTGGCTACCCCCATCAAGGCTCCCCCGGCGATGAACCCGGAAGCGACGAGCGTGCCTCTCTCGCCTCGTTCCTTGTTGACTTGCCCGTCGCCGCTCCGCGTGGTGACGTACCAGTTGACGAGGCCGCCGACCAGCAAGGGCAGGTTCAGCTCGAGCGGGATGAACATGCCCAAGGCGAAGGCGAGGGCCGGAACGCCGAAGAGGGTGAGAACGACGGCGATGGCCGCGCCGATGCCGTAGAGCAGCCAGGGGGCGCCCGCACCGCTCATCAGCGGTTCGATGACGGCGGCCATGGCGTTGGCTTGGGGCGCGGCGAGTTGTCCGTCCGTGAACCCGTAGGTGTCGTTCAGTATCATGATGACTCCGGCCACGGTGGCGGCCGACACGAGGGTGCCCAGGAACTTGAACGCCTCTTGTTTCTCGGGCGTGCTGCCCAGCCAATAGCCGATTTTCAGGTCGGTGACAAAGCTCCCGGCCGTGGAGAGCGCGGTGCAGACCACGCCGCCCATGATCAGCGCGGCCACCATGCCGGCCGGGCCTTTCAGGCCGACGGCCACCATGATGACGGAAGCCAGGATGAGGGTCATCAGCGTCATGCCGGACACGGGGTTGCTGCCGACAATCGCGATGGCGTTGGCCGCCACCGTGGTGAAGAGGAAGGCGATGACGGCCACGAGAAGCACGCCGGCGAGCGTGAAGGCCAGGTTGCCTTCCATGACCCCGAAATAGAAGAACGACAGAACGGCCGCCAAGGCCAGAAGGGAGCCGCCCGCTATGATTTTCATCGGCAGGTCCTTTTGCGTCCGGGGGACGGCCGCGCCGGCCTTCCCCTTGCCTTTCATTTCCTGCGCGGCCAGGCCTACCGCCCCCATGATGATCCTGCGGCTTTTGAGGATGCCGATGACGCCGGCCGTGGCGATGCCGCCGATGCCGATGCTCTTGGCATATTGGAAGATTTGCTCTGCACTGGCCCGGGAAGCCGTGACGGGAGGACTGCCGGCACTCACGACGAGGTCGGGGAACAGCCCTGCGATGGCCGGGACGACGACCCACCATACGGCCACGGAACCGCAACAGATGATGAGCGCATATTTCAAGCCCACGATGTATCCCATGCCCAACACGGCCGCCCCCGTGTTGATCTTGAGGACGAGCTTGGCCTTGTCCGCCAGCGCTTGCCCCCATTCCAGACAACGTGACGTGACGCTCTCGTTCCACCAGCCTGCGGTGGCGACGATGAAATCGTAGACGCCGCCCACGGCCCCGGCCACGAGGAGCGGCAGAGCCCGTCTGCCGCCCTCCTCCCCGGAAACCAGCACCTGCGTGGTGGCCGTGGCTTCAGGGAAGGGGAATTTGCCGTGCATGTCTTTCACGAAGTACTTGCGGAAAGGGATGAGGAAAAGGATGCCCAACACTCCTCCCAGCACGGAGGAGACGAACACTTCCATGAAATCCACCGTCATTTCCGGGTACCTGCCTTGCAGGATATAGAGCGCGGGCAACGTGAATATGGCGCCGGCCACAATCATGCCCGAACATGCCCCGATGCTCTGAATGATGACGTTCTCCCCCAATGCCCCTTTCCTGCGGGCGGCTCCCGTCAGGCCTACCGCGACAATCGCGATGGGGATGGCCGCTTCGAACACTTGTCCCACCTTCAGCCCCAGATAGGCCGATGCGGCCGAGAAGACCACGGCCATGAGCACGCCCCACGATACCGACCACACGGTAACTTCCTTGTACGCGCGCCCCGGCGACATCAGAGGCTCGTACCGCTCGCCCTTTTTGAGTTCCCGGAAGGCGTTTTCCGGCAATCCCGCCTGTCGCTTTGCGTTTTCCATTCGATTGTTGCCTTTATGGTTTCTTGTAGATCGGGGCAAAGATATATATTTCACGGCAGAATGAGCCTCCTTCTTTTGTGGAATTTCTTTAAATAGCTTAATTTATAACGCGAATCTCCCGCTATTCACTAATTTTGCAGTCCAATTCAAGGGAGAAATCGCATGCTGCAGAAGCCTTGTCATAGATGCAAGTTATTGTTCCCGGTCGTGATGTGCCTTGTCCCGCAAGTCCTGGAGGCGCAGGTTCGGGGGCGGGTGACGGATGCCGGCACGGGAAGGCCCATTCCATCGGCCAACGTGTACTACGGGAGGCAAAAGACGGTGGGCACCACGACCAACGACAAAGGCAGGTACACCTTGCAGGCGCCGGACGGAGGAGACACCCTTGTGTTTTCTTACATGGGCTACCGGACGCACAAGGAATATATAAGGGCGGGGGAGAAGAAAACGCTGAACGTCGGGCTCCAGAACCTGGACAGGGAGTTGTCGGAGCTGCTGGTGAAGCCGAAGAGGAGACGCTACAGCCGCAAGGAGAATCCGGCCGTGGAGCTGATGCGGAAAGTGATAGCGGCCAAGGGGAAAAGCGACCTGAAACAGAACGACTATTACCGTTACGACAGGTACCAGCGCATCACTTTCGGCTTCAACAATATCACGCAACGCTTTATCGACAGCAGCTTCCTGCGTAAATATCCGCTGTTGCTCAGGCAGGTGGAATTCTGTCCGCAGACCCGGACCAACATCCTCCCCCTGACCTATAACGAGACTTCATCGGAACACATATACAGGAAGCGGCCGGAGGCGGAACGGAGTTTCATCAGGGGGACGAATTCGGAAGGGCTGAATGAGCTGTTCGCCACGGGGGACATCGTGAACACGGTTCTCCAGTGCTTCTTTGCCGACGTGAACATTTACGACAACTCTATCAATCTCTTGGAACGTTACTTCACTAGTCCCTTGTCTTCGGCCTATGCCATTTCTTTCTACCAGTATTACATCATGGACACTTTGGACATAGAAGGGGACAAGTGCGTCGAGGTGAGCTTCATCCCCCAAAACCCGCAGGACTTCGGATTCTCGGGGAGGCTGTGGATCTTGGACGACGGGACTTACCAGGTGAAACGTTGTCTGGTCAGCCTGCCAGTCCGTTCGAGCGTGAACTTCATCAGCAACCTGGTGATAGAGCAGGACTTTTCCACGCTCCCCAACGGCCAGCGGGTGCTGGTGAAAGACAATATGATTGCGGAACTGGGCGCGTTGAAGAAATACCATAACATGCTGGTCAAGCGCACCACGGCCTATACCGGATTCGATTTCTCCCCTATCCCCGGCGAGAGGTTCGACCGGCGCGAACGGCCGAGGGAGGGTACGTCGGTCATCAAAGACGAAGACTTTTGGGCACGGTACCGAACGGACACGCTGACCCGTTCGGAAGCCAACATGTCCGCCATGGTTCGGGACATGACCCGCAAGAAGGGCTCCGGCTGGATTATCTGGATTGTGCGGGCCCTCGTGGAGAACTACGTGGAGACTTCGCCCCCGGGCAAAAAGAATTATGTGGACTTCGGGCCGGCCAATACGGTCGTCTCGTCCAATTTCATAGACAAGGTGCGTTTCCGGGCCAGCGCGCAGACCACGGCCAACCTAAGCCCCCATCTCTTCCTGAAAGGATACGCCGCGTACGGGGTGCGGGACAGGAAATGGAAATACGAGGGAGAGGTGGAATATTCGTTCTTGAAGAAACAGTATTCGCCGGAAGAGTTCCCTCGGAACTCGATAGCGATTTCTACCCGTTACGACGTGATGGCGCCCTCCGACGCCTTGCTGCCTACGGACAAAGACAATGTGTTCACGTCGTTCAAGACGCAGACCGTCGACCAGATGTCTTATTTCCGACAATACAACATACGCTACGTGTATGAATTCGACAGCCACTTCGGGATTACGGCACAGTTGCGCCATATCACCCAGACCCCTACCGGCGCGCTGTCCTATCGCACCTTGGGCGGACGAACGGTACCCGAGCTTGCGCAAAGCGAGGCGACACTGATCCTGCGCTACGCGCCGGGTGAAAAGGTGGTGGTCACAAAGCAAAGGCGCCGCCCGGTCAACCACAATTATCCTATTTACACGCTGATGCACACGGTCGGCATCAAGGACGCCTTGGGAGGGGACTATGCTTCCAACTACACGGAACTGTCCGTGACAAAGCGCTTCTGGCTGAATTCATGCGGGCGCGTCGACATTTACGGCCGTGCGGGGGCGCAATGGAACAGGGTGCCGTTCCCGTTACTGATTACGCCCGCGGCGAACAATTCATACGTCATACAACGCGGCATGTTCAACATGATCAACAACATGGAATTCATGAACGACCGTTTCGTCTCGTTGGACGTGCAATGGGATTTGAGCGGTAAGCTGTTCAACCGGATACCCCTGCTCAAGCACCTGAAATGGCGCGAGGTGATAGGTTTCAAGACGCTTTACGGCACGCTGACGGACAAGAACAACCCGTTCAGGCAAGGAGGTCAAGGCGATTTGTTCGAGTTCCCGTCACGGAACGGACAGCCGACCAGTTTCGTGATGGGAGACACTCCCTACATGGAACTGAACGCGGGCGTCCACAACATCTTCAAGATACTCCGTGTGGACTACGTGCGCCGGTTGAATTACCTGAACGCGCCCGATGCCAAGAGGAACGGAGTGAGGTTGGCATTGCAGTTCGACTTTTAAGAGGGGGATTCGACATGGCAGCACCTTTGGCAGAAAGAATGCGTCCGCAAACGCTGGACGATTACGTCGGACAAAAGCATTTGGTCGGCCCGGATGCCGTTTTGCGCAAGATGATAGATTCCGGCCGCATTTCCTCGTTTATTTTGTGGGGGCCGCCGGGCGTGGGCAAGACGACCTTGGCGCAAATCATTGCCCACAAGCTCGAAACGCCGTTTTACACGCTGAGCGCGGTAACAAGCGGCGTGAAGGATGTCCGCGAGGTGATAGAGAAAGCCCGTAACAACCGCTTTTTCACCCAGTCCAGCCCGATTCTCTTCATTGACGAAATCCATCGTTTCAGCAAATCCCAACAGGACTCCCTCTTGGGGGCTGTGGAGCAGGGGACGGTCACGCTCATCGGAGCCACGACGGAGAATCCGTCTTTCGAGGTCATACGCCCGCTTTTATCCCGTTGCCAGTTGTACGTCCTGAAAAGCCTGACGAAAGAAGACCTGCTGGAACTGCTGCACAAGGCCGTGGAAAGAGACGCCATACTGAAGACGAAAAACGTAGAATTTCGTGAGACGGACGCCATGCTCAGGTATAGCGGGGGTGACGCCCGCAAACTGCTGAATATCCTCGAGCTGGTGGTAGAGGCCGACGGGACGGACGACGTAGTCGTCACGGACGCAGTGGTGGCCGAAAGGCTTCAGCAAAACCCGTTGGCGTACGACAAGGGAGGGGAACTGCACTACGACATCATATCCGCTTTCATCAAAAGCATTCGGGGAAGCGACCCGGACGCCGCCTTGTACTGGCTGGCACGGATGATAGAAGGCGGGGAAGAACCCTCGTTCATCGCAAGGCGACTGGTCATCTCCGCCAGCGAAGACATAGGGCTGGCCAATCCGAACGCACTGCTCCTGGCCAATGCCGCTTTCGAAGCGGTCATGAAAATAGGATGGCCGGAAGGGCGTATCCCCTTGGCCGAAGCCACGGTCTATCTGGCAACCAGCCCGAAAAGCAACTCGGCTTACATGGGCATCGGGGATGCCTTGCAGCTCGTGCGGCAGACGGGGAACTTGCCTGTGCCGTTGCACTTGCGCAATGCGCCCACCCAGCTCATGGAAGAACTGGGGTACGGCAAGGGATATAAGTACGCGCATGACTATCGGGGACATTTCGTGGAACAGCAATTTCTACCCGACGAGATACGCGACAGAAGAATCTGGCATGCCCAGGAAAATGCCGCGGAAGCCAAGTTGCAGGAACGGATGCTGCGTTTATGGAAAGACCGTTACAAATGATTCTTGCCGGTGACGGCAGGAGACGGGAGGACAGTCCGGCTTGTCCCCCTGCCGCGTCCGGCGGTTCGTCCCGCCCCTCTCCACGGAGTTCGTGGAAGTCATGGACGCGGGAACTTTTGGGTCGCACTTGAACTTCCCGACTTTTCAATTGCAAGTTCCATCGCGCTAATCTGTGTTTTTGCAAGGCCGTTCAATGTAATTTTTGCTAACTTTGCCTTATCATGCCTGCATTGTCAGAGAAGAGTTAAAACAGGAAACGCCACAGATGCAAATGAAAAGCGATATGGGAATTGCCCGCAGGTGCCGGTTGGAACCGGTTGAAGACATTGCCTGTCAAGTACGGATGCCTGCGGATGAATCGGGACATTATGGGAAACACATTGCCAAAGTACAGGAATCGCCGATTGGCGGGGAAAAGGCTTTGGTCGCGACCGTTGCTCCCGCGAAAGCCGGCACAGGTAAGGCTGCCGTCCCGGCGGGTTCGGCTTCGGGACTGGGGCACGGCGGGGAAAAGAACGCCGTGGCTTTGAGGCGACCTCCCCTCGACCCGTGTCCCGGCCTAGAAGGCGGTGCGGCGGGAAGAGGTTGTGCCCGGATATTGCCGAAGGACAGAATCGACCTGCTTCCCAATGTCGAATGCCGGAAGTCAGGATTAATTCCTAAACTCACCTTGCTCACCGCTACGGCCCAAAGTTCGGGGATGCACGGCAGGGTGGAGTCGGAAGACGTTGAGAGA
The DNA here is from genome assembly GCA_964412085.1 of uncultured Paraprevotella sp. GTDB lineage: Bacteria > Bacteroidota > Bacteroidia > Bacteroidales > Bacteroidaceae > Paraprevotella. Next base: position 7,556 of record CAYPMY010000033.1, read on the forward strand.
CCTCATTCGGACGGGTTGAAAAAGCCAAGGACGTGCAGGCATCCGGCAGTGGCTCGTTCCAACCGTTGTGCGACGGATGCGGATTGGCTTGATTGGTGGAGGGGCAGGGGCTTTCTTGACGCGTTCAGGTGAGGCATCACGGGAATCCGATTCATGGGGATATGAGAAAGCCGGCGTTTTGTACAACAGGAAGAAAGAACCTTTCGGCTGTATGCGTGTCCGTCATATTAGGATTATGTATGGGAGTCGTATGTCATTGGCATGCCTCCTCCCGTCCGAACATGGCAAGAGCCGTGAAGGTAGATTCCCTGAATACTAAGGCTCGTTTGGAGAGTTACGTCCACCCGGACAGCGCGTTACGGCTTGCCAAAGAGGCGGCCCGCGTGGCCCGGGATTATGCGGACGGACGAAGCGAGGCCTTGAACCATCAAATGTTCATTTGCTTCCTGCGGATGGACTTTGGCGAGTGCATGGATTTATACAATCGGATTCAGCAGTCCACCAATAACCAGATAGAATTGCTGGCGAGCGAAGTGAACATGATGATGATATGCCAGCGTGCCGCGCAAAACCGTTTGTTCTTCGATTATCATAACCGTGCGCTTGAAAGGATCCGGCGCATCAGGGAAGAACAAGAAGAAGTGAAAGGCCGCAATAAAGAAAGGTTGGACTACGCCATGACGGAATTCAGTTTGGCCACAGCCACCAACCATGTCAACCTGATGCAAGAGCAAGAGGCTGAAAAGGTACTTTCGGCAATAGACACGGACGGCTACATACGTCAGGACAAAGATCTGCTCATTTACTTTTATTACCTGAAAGGCTTGGTTCGCCAAAATCGTCTGGATTTGGGAAAAGCGCGTGTGGTGGACGCCTTCGATTATTTCTACCTGGCCTATTCATACGCCGGGTGTCTCGGCAACATTTACTTCTCCTCCATGCTGGAACAAGCCTTTTCGGAGATGTTCGCCCAACCGAAAAACCATGAAATCATCAAGGCTTACCGTGAGGCCGAATTGGCCCGTCTGTACGATTCCCCTGTTACGGAGAGACTTGAAGAGGATGGATTCGCGGCATCCCTGCGCCTTTCTGCGGCGTTAGCTCGAAAGGCATTGTTCAATGCAGGACGATGCGGGAATCTGTTGCTTAAGGTTAACGGTTTCCGTGTGCTGGGAAATGTCATGTTCGCCAAGGGGGATTATTATATGGCTTTGTCTTGTTTCGAGACGGCTTTGTCTTGTTTGAATTTTCATCATCGAATTTATTATCCGGAAGACAAAGGACGGTCGTTGAAGTCTTTCGAAAGCCGGAGAGGCCCTGCGGTAGACATGTTATGGTCAAAAGACAGTAAAATCAAGACGGTCCCGGGCTATTTGGCCTGCATCCGGGAACGTTTAAGCGCAACGTACAGCGCGCTGAACGACAAGCAGAAATCGGATTATAACCGGAATCTGTATCTGGATTTGCTGGATTTCACCCGCCAAGACAAATCTCTCGAAAGCCGCGCGGGCTTGGTGGCGCGAGACAATAAGATATTGAACGCTCTCTTGGGGACCATCATCTTGCTGACTCTTGTCTTTGGCTTCCTCCTCTTTTTATACGCACGCAAATGGAAACTGCGGGATGCGAAACGGCATTCGTTATTGAAAGATATGTCCGAATGGTTCATGGAGGTGGCTTTCACCAAATCGGAAGAGGGGCTGGAAGAAACGCTCAATGCCTATCATCCCTGGATGAAAAAGGAAAAACGGATCCTGCATGAAATCCTCCGTCCCTATGTCAAATGGACGGAAAGGAACCGCGTCCTGTCCGGCCGGATGGACGAGGAAAGGATGCAGCTTCGTGAAGAATGCCTGCAAAGCGAAAGGCAAATAGCCCTCGACAAGAAGAAAAACATATCCAAACGCGCGAAAGTCTCCTTGGTACATTCCATCATGCCTTTCATCGACCGTATCTTGTATGTGGTGCGCCGGATGGAAAGCAAAAAACAATATGACCGGGAAGCCTTGACCTACATAGGCGAACTTGCGGACGAAATCGACTGCTACAACGAAGTGCTCGCCGAATGGATTCGCATGAACCGGGGCGAGCTGGAACTGACAATAGAAAGTTTCCCGTTGCAGGACTTGTTCAGGCTGCTGGACAAGAGCCGGTATAATTTCAAACGAAAGGGCGTTGGCTTTTTAGTGGAACCGACGGACGCATGGGTGAAGGCAGACCGCGCCCTCACCTTTTTCATGCTTAACACTCTGACGGACAATGCGCGTAAATTCACGCCTTCGGGAGGGCAGGTCACTGTATGCGCAACGGAATTGGCGGATGCCGTGGAAATCAGGGTCACGGACACGGGCTGCGGTCTTACGGAGCCGGAGATAGCGACGATCACATCCTCGAAAATCTATGATGCCCGGCGGATAGGCACCAGGTCTTCGGACGTTCGCCATGAAAAAGGAAGCGGATTCGGCTTGTTGAATTGCAAAGGTATCATCGAAAAGTACAAGAAGTCGGGAGATTTCTTCAAGGTATGCTGTTTCCATGTCGAGAGCGAAGAAAACAAGGGCAGTCGCTTTTCCTTTCGCTTGCCCAAAGGAATAAGGCGGAAAGGCATGATGGCACTGGCGTTCATCTTCTGTTTGCTCGCTTGCGCCCGGCGCGTGTATGCTGTCCGGCCTGATGCCGGCAATGCTCCTTATCCCGAAGAGGCAGACATGGATTACGGAGAGCTCAAGCGGGCGGTGCTTTATGCCGACTCGGTCTATTTTTCCAATGTCCACGGTGATTACGACCGTAGTATGCGATATGCCGATTCCACTTTTAAGTACATCAACCGTTGTTACAAGGATTTCCTGCCGGAGGAATGCGTGGACCGCCGGCTGACTGCTACGGGAAGCGGGATGGAAGAGCTTGAATGGTTTTCTTTGGGAGTGAAGGCAGACTACTTCCTGATCATGGGATTCCGGAATGAGCTGGCCGTCGCGGCGTTGGCCTTGCACGACTGGGAAAAGTACGAGTTCAATAACAGACAGTTCACGCATTTGTACAAGCTGCTGACCAAGGACGATTCCTTGGAGGAGTTTTACGCGCGGCAACGCGACACACGGAAAAACTTGTCGGTCAGTCTGACTTTGTTGGTTTTCATGCTCTTTGTCTTTGCCGTCCTGACATACACCGTTTATTTCCGTCGGCGAATCCTGTTCCGTTTCAGCGTGATGCAGGTTCTTGAAGCCAATCATGCCATGCTGAATGTCATTGAAATGTATGCGCGCCCCGGACGCACCACGGACGAATTGATGTCCCGGCTCCTGCCAGTCGTGTTATCCCGGGTCAAGGAATTGCACGAAACGAATAGCGTCCGGTTGCTGCTATATCGGGGGAAAGGGGAGAAAATCGGAACGTTCCTGCAAGGAAAGGAAGACTACGGGGTCTTGGCGGAATCTCTACTCGGCCAGTCTTATGAAACGGGGAATGCCGTTTTTGACGAGATGTCCAACACGCAGGCTTACCCTTTGCTCCTCCGCCTGAACGGGAACGGGCGTCTCTGCATTGGTTCCGTAGCTTTCAACTACGGGACTTACCGGATGCAGAAAGAAGACTTCGTCTTTGAGAGCCACATCATAAACTATCTGGCCATCCTACTGTATGAAGCTGTCATACGACGGGGAAAAGATCTGGAGAACGTGGAAAGCGCGGAAGACGAGAAACAACGTTCTTTGTACGAAAGGACACGTATCAAGGTGCAGAATCAGATTCTGGACAACTGCCTTTCCACGATCAAACACGAATCGATGTATTACCCCAGCCGCATGAAACAAATCATACGGGAGCTGGAAGGGCAGGAGGGACATCATGACTTGGAAACGTCCATCCGCTCATTGAGGGAGCTTGCCGAATATTACAAGGAAATATACACCCTGCTGTGCGCCCAGGCAGATCGGCAGATCGGCACCGGGTACTTTAAATGCGGGAAACTCTCTCCGCGCGTCATCGGGGAAGAGTGGATGAAGACGACAGAAGTCTGGAGAAAGAAAAAGGCTTATGACCTTCGCCTGTCTTTTGTCGATGAACTGCAACAAAACGGTTTCATGAATGCCGATGCCACATTGGTGCGCTTCATGCTGGAGACCTTGACGAAAGAATGGGCGGCCCGGTTGGCGGAAAGAGAAAAAGGGGGCTGCCTGGCACTTCGCGCGTCGGAACACGATGGCTTTGTCCGTTTCACGCTGCAGGCTTCCGCGCGGATTTATGAACCGGAAGAAGCCGCGAGGCTGTTCCGACCGGACATCAGGCATTATCCCTATTTGTTGTGCAAGGAAATCGTCCGGGAACATGACAAGCTGAATAATTTTTGCGGTTGCCGTATCAATATCGAGACTGACATGCGTTCTTCCGGATGCAGTATGATATGGTTTACCGTACCTAAATATGGATGAAATGGGAATGGATTCTTTTAAAATCGTCATTGTCGAAGACGTCAAGCTGGAGTTGAAAGGGACTGAAGAAATCATCCGCACGGAACTCCCGGAAGCCGAAATCATCGGGACAGCGATGAACGAAGGCGAATTTTGGCGCCTGATCAAGAAAGAAGTGCCGGACTTGCTGTTATTAGACTTGGGGCTGGGCGGCTCCACGACCATCGGAGTGGACATTTGCAGACAAGTCCGGTCGTCCTATCCGGGACTGCGCATTCTGATTTTTACGGGAGAGATCCTGAACGAGCGCTTGTGGGCCGATGCGTTGAAAGCGGGTGCGAACGGCATTATCCTGAAAACGGGCGAGCTGCTCACGCGCAACGATGTGCGCCAAGTGATGGACGGCCGCGATCTCGTTTTCAACGAGCCTGTACTGGAAAAGATCGTAGGCCGATTTATGGAATCCGTGGAGTCGGAACGTTTGCACAAGGACGCTCTCATCCGTTACGAAATCGATGAATATGACGAACGCTTCCTTCGCCATCTGGCGTTGGGTTATACAAAGGAAATGATAGCCAGCCTGCGCGGAGTGCCTTTCGGCGTAAAGAGTCTGGAGAAAAGACAAAACGACTTGGTTTCACGCTTGTTCGATACCGGCGAAAGGGGAGGCATCAACGCCACTCGCCTGGTCGTGAAAGCATTGCAATTGCATATCATAGACTTGGAAAATTTGGAGCCGGATGAAGAATAGGTTCATGGCACATCGGAAAGGACAAGGCGTGGCTTCCGCGCTGCTGGCCGTCTTGTTGATTGCCCACCTGCTTCTGCCTCCATTGGGATGGCTGGGAAGCGCCGCGGGCTTCCCTTTTGGCAACCTGTTTTCCAGCGAGGGGATACGATGGTATTATCTCCATATCCAGGATTGCTACCGTTCCCCGTTCATGGCCGCAGTCTTCCCCGTGGTCCTGGTACTTGGAGCGGTAGAGCGTTCCGGCTTGTCCGGAATCATAAAGGACTCTATCGACAAGGGCGTGCTGTCCCTCACTTACCGGCAACGTAAGGCTTGCCTTATGGCCGGCACGTTCCTGTTATTGTATCTGGCCGGGATGCTGTTTCTGCTGATCGGCCCGCATCCCGTCCTGCTCAGCGTGACTGGACGTCTTTATCCGTCTCCTTTCGTTTCCGGCATTTTGCAGGCCATGTCCTTGGGCCTTGTCCTGGCCTCGTTGTTATACGCCGTGCTGAGCTTCCATTTGCGGGGCTGGCAGGAATGCCTGTCCGTGTTGTATTGGGGAATCCGGCGTTATGACGTATGGATTCTCGTCTCCTTGTCGGCCGTGCAACTCTACGACGCGTTATGCTATGTATGGAACGGTGCCTGAAAAAGAGAGGATGGGGCGGAAAGTTCCCGGGGCTTGAAGGCGCGTTTCGTGCGGCGACGGGGCGTGTAATGCGGCTCGCCCTGTTGCCGCGCGAAAAGGCTCTTGCCTCGGAAGAAAGACAAGGGAGGCGGAAAGACGGACGGACGGGAAGGCAAGAAGCCGGACGGTTCGTCTCTTGTGCAGTTTGTCGGAACGCGCAGGACGGCAGACGGAGAACCGGACACGCCCTGATGCGAGGGTTGGAACATTCCCGTGGGTTGGCAGGGGTCTGCCGTCGAGAGGATGCCGACAAAGCAACTGTCGAACCCGTCGGAAAACACCGCGTCGCGACGGGAAGCCGCGGCAATGTGACGGAAGCGCGGCGTCCCGTTCCGGTGCGTCGTGACATCGGGAATGTGATGCGTCGTCTCGCCCGCGAGGCGGCCGAGGATTCCGGGGGCAATGCAAGCGGGGCATGGGCGGGGACGTGTAGTCCATGGTTCGTCCGGGAAGAGGACGTCCGCCCGATGTACCAAGGGAACACGGGTCGCCGGTATGCTTCCCGTCGCGAGGGGAATGCCTTTATGAGATTTCTCCGTATTCAGGAATGTCCGGCAGGAACTTGCAGGAGTTTGTCTCGTAATCCATCTGGCAACAGTAATGTTGCAGGCCGTTGGAGACGATGAGGTAGTCTACGCGCAGCACCATGTTGTAACGCGAAATCTGGGCAAACACCTTTTGGGTGATTTCGATGTGCGGGGCCTTGTATTCCACGATGACGCGCGGACGGGCTTGCTTGTCGTAGACCACCGTGTCGCAACGCTTGGACGTGCCGTTCAGCGTGAGCGAGATCTCATTGGCCACCAGTCCGGGCGGATAACGCTTGTGGGAGACGAGGTAATGCACGAAATGCTGCCTCACCCATTCTTCCGGGGTGAGAGCCACATACTTGCGTCGCAATTCGTCGAAGACGACCGTCCGGCCGCCGCGCCTTGTCACTTTTATGGGGTATTGTGGAAGGTTTAACGCAATCATTTGCTAACTTTGCAAGGGATACCCCGTCTTTCGCGGGGCAAGGTGGGAACAAAAATACGCAAAAAACAATGAAAACGAAAGCGGAAATCGTGGGAAATTGGTTGCCACGCTATACACAACGCCCCTTAGCCGACTTCGGGGAGTACGTCTTGCTGACCAACTTCAATAATTACGTGGACATGTTCTGCGGGCAGTTCGACCTCCCTCAGCCCGGTTACGGGGCGAACATGCGGATGGCCACGGCGGAGAATATCACCATCATCAACTTTGGGATGGGGAGCCCGAACGCGGCCATTATTATGGATTTGTTGAGCGCGATCGAACCGAAAGCCTGCCTGTTCTTGGGCAAATGCGGGGGAATCTCCTCTAAGACGAAGCTGGGCGACTTGATCCTTCCCTTGGCGGGAATCCGCGGGGAGGGGACTTCGAACGACTATTATCCGCCCGAGGTGCCCGCGTTGCCGGCTTTCATGCTCCAGCGCGCGGTGTCGACAGCCATACGGGATGCCCATCGCGACTATTGGACAGGCACGGTGTACACCACGAACCGCAGGATATGGGAGCACGACGAGAAGTTCAAGGAGTATCTGAAAGAAACTCGCGCCATGGCCGTGGACATGGAGACGGCCACGCTGTTCGTATGCGGTTTCGCCAACCACATCCCGACCGGGGCCTTGCTGCTCGTGTCGGACAACCCGATGATGCCCGAGGGGGTGAAAACGGCGGAGAGCGACCGGGAGGTTACGCATAACTTTGCCCGGGCGCATGTCACGATAGGGATAGAGGCGTTGAAACTGATAATAGGTGAGCGGAAGACAGTGAAGCACTTGAAATATGATTGGTAAACCGAAAGGGAGAAGCTGATGGCGGTGAAGAAAGGATGCGTGACGTATGATGAAATCGTACGTTCCGCGAGGGCGGGCAATTTCGCGCCCGTTTATTATTTGATGGGCGAGGAGGCGTATTACATAGACAAGGTGAGCGAGTTTGTCGTGAACGCGGCATTGAAGGAGGAGGAGAAGGATTTCAATCTCACGGTATGTTATGGCACGGACGTGACGGCCGACGAGGTGATCGATGCGGCAAAGCGTTTCCCGATGATGGCGGAACGGCAGGTGGTCCTGGTGAGGGAGGCTCAGAATCTGCCTGGGAAAGAACGCCTTTCCTTTTATCTGGAACATCCGCAGCCCTCCACGGTGCTGATTCTCTGCCATAAACACGGCGTTCTGGACAAAAGGAAAAAGCTGGCGGCGGACATACAGAAGGCGGGAGTCTTGTTTGAGTCCAAAAAGTTGTACGATAGCCAGCTCCCGGGATTTGTCGCGACCTACTTGCACCGCAAGGGCTTGACGATGGAACAAAACGCCGTGATGATGGTTTGTGAATCCGTGGGGAATGATTTGTCCCGCCTTTCGGGGGAGCTGGACAAGCTGACGTTGGCCCTGCGGGAGGGGGTTACGCGTATCGGCGCCGCCTTTGTGGAGCAACATGTCGGCATAAGCAAGGATTTCAACAACTTTGAATTGGTGTCCGCATTGGTAGCCAAGGACGTGCTTAAAGTAAATCGAATAGTGAAATATTTCAACAACAATCCCAAAAACTTTTCTTTGCAGCTTACTCTTTCCGTCTTGTTCGGTTTTTTCAGCAACCTGATGGTTGCCTACTATGCGCCGCAACGCACGGAAGAGGGGATAGCCGATTGGATAGGGCAGCCTCGTTGGCAGGTGGCGCGGAATATACTTCCCGCCATGCAGAAATATTCGGGTGTGAAGGTGATGCAGATAATCGGGAAACTACGTGAAACGGACGCTAAATCGAAAGGTTTGGGCAATACAATTGCCACTCCCGGCGATCTCTTGAAAGAGTTAGCCTACTTTATTTTGCATTAAAACGGCTGTTTTCAACTTATTTGAACCCCTCCCGAAACTGTTAAAAAGTAAGTTATTGCGTTTGATTATAGGAAGTTGGTCCGTTTTTCGCTTCCTGAGATTTCGATATTCCGGCGCGTCCTTGCCTTCGGGCCGGATTTTCTCAGTATTGAAAAAAAGAGCCTTTTTCCATTCCCGGGCGATTTACATTATGATTTGTTGGCATTTACGGATGTGAACCTAATCCGTTGGGTTCATGTTCGTGATTCACTCCGTCGGGAGCCGTGCGCGGATTCATGATGGTGAATCCCGGGTTCGCACTTCGGGCAATTGCGATTTGCAAACGTGTAATCCGGGGCTTCGATTTCGTAAATGTATATTTATTCATAAAAATGTCATGTGCATTATTCGTTGTAACCCTTATGTTTATATGCATTTATTGTGAAATTGTTATAATAGGGGGACGGTGTTTCATGCGTGGAGGTTCGGAATCCGCGTGCCATTCCGAAATTTATGTGCAATAAGCCGTTAGTAGCCAGTTTTTTAGTTAAAGCGAATGAATCTTTCCTTTAAATCCGACGGACGAGGGAACAGGCTTCCATGTTTATGAATGTCAAGAACGGCCCTGCACGGTTCATGAAGATGAATATTCCTGTTTTTGAATATTTACGGGATTGAATTTAATTTTGTGGTTCATGTTCGTTGCGTGTTCCGTTTTTTGTTTTTACCTTTGTGAACGTGAAGAACTCCTTTGTAAAGAGGGAAAACAAAGGGCAATGGGAAAAAATGATGAAAGAACGGATACTGCAGATTATGAGAAGGGAAAACATGACCCAACAGGATTTTGCCAAAGCCATCGAGGTGTCTCCTGCATCCCTGTCAAATATATTCAATGGTAAGACCAATCCGACGAACAATCATGTGAGCGCGATTCATCGCCGTTTCCCGGATATCAGTGTAAATTGGCTGATGTTCGGTGAGGGCGACATGTACACGACTGTTTCCGGTGAAACCAAGAACGGCGCGGGCAACGACGGGAGTGCGGTTAAGAGCGGTACGGAGAAAGCCCCCGTGGATGATAGCGGGGGGGCTGTGCCTTTCGACATTTCGGACCCTGGACACTATGCCGCATGGGCGCGAATGGAAGACATCAAAGACGTGGACGACCAAAACCGGCAATTTCCCGTAGTGCGTGAGGTGGTAAAGTATGTGGACAAACCCCAGCGTAAGATTACGGAGATAAGGATTTTTTTTGATGACGGGACTTTTGAAGTCTTTAGCTGACCAAAAGAACAGGATAATAAGTCAAGAGCCCGATTTAAAATCAACTTTAGGCCGCACGGAAAAGGTTGACGGCATGCCCCGTGCCGGTTGCTTTCAAGATTTCGTCGGCGGCATCGGGGAGTGTGCCGTCTCTTTCGCGTCCTTTCTTGTATTGCGGGTCCGGCACCGCGTTCCCGCGGTTTCCGGCCTGTCTTTCCCCGCAAAGGCGAAAAAAGGCGATCCGCAGGGGCTTCCCCATGGACATGCGCGTCTGCGGGGACGACGGGAGCATAGGCGGGCTTTACAACGGGTGGGCAGGCTGGCGCAACAAGGACGAGGATTCAAGGGGAATCTACACCACGGAGCAACTGGAGGAGAACGCCCGCGTGATGAAGAACAACGGCTATTACAGCGCTCCGAGAAGCCTGTTCTGGGGGAATGACGGGGACGACGAGCCGAGATACAGTCCCGTCGCGTGCACCAATTACTACAACTGCGTGAACCTGCTGCGCCGCAGGATATGCAACGTGGTGGTGAGGCCAAACACTCACCACACCGTACGCCTGCGTTCCGTGCTGACCAGCGGCGAGACCTCCGACTTCACCCTCGATTACTTGGAGATGGTCCCGCTGGGCATCTGCGGCCCCGGAGGGCTCGGTGAGGACATCTATTGAAGCCTGCGGCCCGTCCGGGGCGGGCGGGAAGACCCTTGACACCCGTTTCCCCGCCCGCCCTTTCCCCGCGTTCCCCCGACAGCCTGTCCGGCGCCCGGCAAGGGCCTGGCGCGTTCGCCCCTTTTCCCCTGCGGCGGACGGTTTCCCAATCTCTTGCGGACGGTTTTTCAATCTCATGCGGACGTTTTTCAAATCTCTTACGATTGATTTTCCAATCTCCTGCAAATGTTTTTCCAATCTCTTGCGGACGTTTTTCCAATCTCAGCCAAACGGTTTTCCAATCTCTTGCGGACGTTTTTCCAATCTCCTGCGGACGGTTTCCCGGTTTCAAGGGATTGTTTTTCCG
>CAYPMY010000034.1:0-11953 GCA_964412085.1 uncultured Paraprevotella sp.
ACGCAGCGGCGGAGGTTGGCTTCGTCTAACCAGGCCAAGTCCGCGCCCCACTCCGCCTCGCGCACGGTTCCCTCTTCGGAGAGCTTGAAGGGGACGACGCGGTCTGCCGCGGGCTGGGCCTCAAGGTTACTGCTCGAACTGAAATTCTGCGCGGAGGCCGGGAGCGCCGCCCATCCCGCCGCCAAGATAGAAACCAGGCGCGATGTTTTGCTTTTCATATCGTCGAATGTTGTTTGTTACTTCTGCAAAGAACGTAAATTTAGATGATTTGAACAAGAAAACAGACCGGATAATTATCAGGAAAGGGAGGATGCTGTCAGGGGAAGCCCGGTCCCCGGGAAAACCTGCGGCGAACGCCGTTCCGTTCGCCGCAGGTTTGCAAATCGTTCGCCTGAGATCGGATTTCAAATCTCAGGCGAACGATTTGCAGGTTTCAGGGCGTTGGTCCCCAGCGGGTTGCATGACGGCGGCGGCAACCGCCCTTGTCCGTTTATTTCTTGATCGCCTTCCATCGGTAAAGGTTGTGCCCCGCTGTGCGGACGTCCACCACGTAAAGGCCGGGCGCCCAGGAGGACGTGTCGATGCTTCCCCCGTGGTCTTGCGCCCATACGGCCTGCCCGTTGCCGGAGGTCACGCTCACGCGGCCGACGGGCTCCGCGCAGTCGACGTGCAACGTGCGGTCGAAGGGGTTGGGGTAGACGCGCAGGGGGCGGCCGTCGGCGGCTTCCACGCGGTCGGGCGCCTTTTCCTCCGTGTCGAACGAGTACGTGCCGGATTGCAGCCCGAAGACGGCCTTGCCGTCTTCCACGCCTTTGAATTCCACGCCTTCGGCCTCTTCCGCCGGCTTCCCGCTTTCCGTGATCCTGTCGTCGTCCTTTTTCACGGGCAGGTAGAGCGTGGCCGTGGTGTTGGCCGGCACGGTGGCCGTGTAGCTGACGCGCCCGTCTTCCTTGTGCCGCCACTCGCTGCGGATGAGGCCGTAGGGGCTTCGGTGCGACGCCTTCACGCTCGTGATGCGTTCCTGTCCGTCCGGGAACGCCGTCCGGAAGTCCGGCGCGGGCTGCAGGATGACGTGCTTGAATCCCGGCTCGGCCTCGTCGGCTTCGATGCCGCCCATGTACCGGAACATCCATTCGGCGACGGCCCCGTAGGAATAGTGGTTGAAGGAGTTCATGATCCACTCGTGCTTGTTGAATCCTCCCTCCTTGGTGTAGGAGTCCCAGCGTTCCCACACCGTGGTGGCGCCTTGGTCCACGCTGTAGAGCCACGACGGGTTCCCGCGCTGCAGCAGGAGGTCGTAGGCCAGGTCGTCCATCCCCTCCTCGCTGAGCGTCTGGTTCAGGATGCTTGTGCCGAGGAAGCCGGTGCTCAGCTTGTAGCCGCCGGCCTCGATCTTGTCGCGCAGCGCCCGGCGCGCCTTCCCTGCGGCGGATTCCGGCAGCAGGCCGAATCTCAGGGCCATCAGGTAGGCGGCCTGCGTGGAGACGGCGGGGAGCCCGTCCGCGTCGAGGAAGCGCCGCTGGAACTCGGCCTTGATGTCTTCGTACAGGGCTTCGTATTTCAGGGAGTCCGTGTAGTAGTTGTCGCTTTGCGCCGTGCTTAGCGCGCCGGCGACTTTGCTCATCAGCCGGGCCACGTAGGCATAGTAGCATACGCTGACGTAGCGTCCGTCCGTCTCCTCGTAGGAGAGCCAGTCGCCCAAGTCCGTTCCGGCGCCGTCGTACTTGTAGCCTTCGCCGCCCTGCGTGGCGAGCCAGTCCATGTAGCGGGTCATGGACTCGTAGCTTTCTTCCAGCACGCTTTGGTCGTCCGTCATGAGATAGACGGTCCAGGGCACGATGACGCCGGCGTCGGCCCAGCCCGAGTTGCCGTAGTCCCAGAAGTTGCAGAAGGGCGCGATTTCGGGATAAGCGCCGTCCTCGCGCTGGCTTTGCCGCAGGTCGTTCAGCCATTTGCGGTAGAACGCGCGGGTGTCGGCGTTGTAGCTCGCGGCACGGGCGAACACCTGCGTGTCGCCGGTCCATCCGAGTCGTTCGTCGCGTTGCGGACAGTCGGTGGGAATGCTCAGGAAATTGTCCCGCTGGCTCCAGGTGATGTTGCTGTAAAGCTGGTTCACGTCGGGGTGGCTTGTCTCGAAGGCGGCTGTTTCTTCGAGGTCGGAGCCGACGACTTCGCCCGTGAGTCCGCTGATTTCCACGTCGGACGAGGTCGTGACCTCGCAGTAGCGGAAGCCGAAGAATGTGGTGGAGGGGTGGAACGTCTCGCCGTCCGCCGTCCCTTTCAGCGTGTAGTGCAAGGTGGCTTCCGCCGTGCGCAGGTTGTAGGTGTAGAGGCTTCCGCCCGGCCCGTCGTTGGCCCGCTCGGCCGCTCCCGTGTCGTTCAGCATCTCCCCGAACTTGAAGCGGAGTTTCGTGCCGCCTTGTCCTTTGGCCGTGAAGCGTATCCAGCCGGTCATGTTCTGTCCCAGGTCGAAAAGGGCGGTCTCGCCGGCTTTCAGCCGGAGCGTTTCCGTGCCTCCCAACGTGCGGACTACGTTGACGGTGCCGTAGGTCGTGCCGGAATCTTTCGTGCCCTCATATACGGTGATGCCCTGCGGGGTGCGGCGCAGGAAGTCGCGCACTCTGACCGTGGGGCCGCGGAAAGCCGTGATTTCTCCGTTGAATTCGGTGTCCTCCGCCGTGGCGAACCATTGCGAGGCGTCATATTCCGGGGCACTCCAGTCGCTTTCGCGGCGCGCGTCATACGTCTCCCCGTCGTAGATGTCTCCCGTGACGACGGGGCCGCAGAAGGAACAGCTCCAGTCCGTCCCGGTCACGACGTGTTCCACGTTGCCGTCTTCGTATTCAAGCCTCAGCTTGGCGATGAAGCCGGGCGAGGGCGTGCCGTACATGCCGTGGGCGATGGCCCCGCCCCACCAGCCGTTGCTTACTTGTGCCCCGACCGCGTTCTCGCCTTCCCGCACGAGAGGAGTCACGTCGTAGGTCATATAGTTGATTTCCTTCCGGTAGTCGGTCCAGCCCGGTTTCAGTTCGTCGTATATGGCCGTGCCGTCCTGCCCGACGCGCTTCCCGTTGACGAACAGGTCGAACACGCCGAGGGCGGAGGCGTAGATCTTCGCCGACTTCACCGTGCCTTTCGCGGTGAACGCCTTGCGGAAAAGGGGGATGCCCTTTTCCGTCCCGGTCTGCATGGCGCAGGTCTCTTCGTAGGTGGACTGCACGCACAGCATCTTGTTGCCTTCCTTCGTCACCACGGTGCCGTCGCTGAATGCCATGCCTGCCCCTTCGAAGTCTTCGGAAAAGGTCACGGTGCCTTGCGTGTCGCCGTTCCCCTCGAAAGCGGTCACTTTGACGTTGTCATAATATGCTTTCTCGTCCATGGTCAGGTCATGGTAGGTGCGGAAGCCGACAAGCCCGTTTTTCAGCCGGCCCGAGGTGTCGGCGTACGTGTCCACGAGGATACCGTCGATATAGGTTTCCACCGTCGTGCCCCTCACCGAGATTTTCAGATGGTGGGGCGAGCGCGTGAGTCCGGCCTTTGTGAAGTACTCCCCTAAATCGGCGTCGCTGAAACTGAAGTTGCCGTTTACTTTCACGTGGCGGCGCAGTAACGGGGTCTCTTTGTCGCGCACGTTGACGGCCCACAGATGGAAGTTGCCCGTGTCGTAGCCCGAGAAGATGATTCCCGCGTTGTCGCGTTCGATGAGGAAATCCAAATCGAGGTCGTATGCCATCGTGGCGTTCCCGGGAGCGTACCAGGAATAGGAGGCTTCGATGAACAGGCGGCCGTCCTTGATTTCTCCGGCGGTGAAAGGATTGCTCTCGCCCGAGAAGTCTTCACGGAGCAACACTTCCGGTCTTTCCCCTTCCAAATCGGTCACGGTGAAGTTGTCGAAGTATGCCCGTTCCGTATCGTTATAGTTGTTCAGGGCGCGGTCTTGGCGGATGCCTACCGTGCCGTAGCCGTAGTCGCCCCCGTCGGGATTCGTCCTGGTGTCGATTAGCACGCTGTCTATGTATGTGCGGGCGACGTCGCCGTCCACCTCGATACGCAGGTGGTAGGGCTTATGCAACCGCACGTCGATGAGCGGGCGCAGGTCGATTTCTGCCAGGCAGGCGGCGTCAGCAAGGTCGGGGCCGCGCCAGACATGCGGTCGGAAGCGGGGATAACCGGCTTCGAGGTTCACTTGCCACATATAATAATGGCTGTGGTCGGCGTTCGCCGCGAAGATGATTCCCACGGAAAGGTTCTCTATCTCAAAGTCCGTTTCCACGGAATAGTGCGTGATGGCGTTCCCGACTTCGGACAGCGGGGTGTCGGTCGCCTTGATCCAGCGTGCGCCGTCCCATCCGCCGCCGAGCAGTCCGGTCTCGAAATATGCTTCTTCGGTCGAAGAGGACTCGCGGCCTTTGTTGTCCCAGACTGTCACCGTCCAATAATAACGGGTGGAGGGGGAGAGCCGTCCGCCCCCGTAAGGCACGTCTATCTGGCGGTCGGATTCGATTCGCCCGGAAGCCCATACCTGTGCGGTGCGCGCCGCGTCGGCGAACACGGAGATTTCATAGGCGGTTTGCCGGATGCCGCGTTCGTCGCCTGCGTCCATCGTCCAACTGAACATGGGCTTTTCCACGTCGATGCCCACGGGGTTTTTCACGGCTTCCGTGCGCAGCCTCTCCACTTCCACGGCATGGGAGGGCTGGAATGCCGGAAGTACGGCGGCGCACCACAAGGCGGCACGGAAGACTAAGGAAAAGGAAAGTTCCCGGGCCGGGCGGATACACTCTTGCAACTTCGCGTCGTGTCCCGGCAGGAAGGAGCCGGATGAAGCCCGGCGTCTGTCTCTGTCTCGTTTCATGATATGGTCATATATAAATGTTTCGGATGCGAAGTTATAGGAAACAGGGCGGACGGGGGTGGAATGGATTGCCAAAAGGGTGGAAAATCGTGGCAAAACGCATTTCAATGGGGCGATATGCCTTTGTATTGGATTCGTCCGGCGCGGCCCGGGCGAGTTTGGGACTCATCTCGCCTTGCGCCGCGATTCCCGTATTCCCATGGCCTGACCGTCTTGGAACTGGCTGGGCGTTTGGTTGTATTCCTCCTTGAAGCATTTGGCGAAATATTTGGGGTCGCTGAATCCTACGGCATAGGCGACTTCGGACACCGTCGTACCGCCTTGCCGCAACAAGCGGCAAGCAGACCGCAGGCGGACGCTCCTCACGAAATCCATCGGGGTGAGTCCCGTCATGGATTTGAGCTTGCGGTTCATGGTCGATTTGGATAGCCTGATTTCTGCCGCGAGGGAGTCCAGGTTGAAATCGCTGTCCGTGAAATGGCTTTCCACGGCTTTCACCAAGTCTTCCAAAAAGGCTTTGTCACGGTTTTGGTAAGGAAGCACGTCACGGTTCGTTTCCGGCACGTGCAGGAACTGCCGGCTTCGGTGGCGGTATTGCAGAAGCAAGTTGTCGATGCGGGCGACGAGCACGTGGATGTCGAAGGGTTTGGTAAGATAACCGTCCGCTCCGGCTTCGTAACAAGCCGCATGCGTGTCGTCCGCCGCTTGTACCGTGAGGATGATGACGGGGATGTGGCTGGTGGCCAGGTCGCCTTTCATTTTCCGGCAAAGCGTCAGCCCGTTTGTCCCCGGCATCATCAAGTCGCACACTGTCAGGTCGATGTCCTGGCTTTGGAGCAAAGTGAAGGCTTGTTCTGCGTCATGGGCGGACAGGACATGGTAACGTTGCCCGATTAGACGTTCGATGGAATCGGTGATTTCCGCGTTGTCGTCCACGATGAGGACGGTAGGCCGATCGGCCGTCGGGTTTTCGGATTCGGGATTGCCGGTTGCCGGCGCGAGTCCGTTCGTGCCAGGATGACCCTCAGCCGAAGGCCGGCGGATTTCTTCGGGGCTGTAAGCCGTTTCTTCCAACGGCAGGTCGATGGTGAAGCGGCTGCCTTTGCCCAGCGCGCTTTGTAGGCTCAATGTGCCGTGGTGCAAGCAGGTCAAATCGCGTGTCAGGGAAAGCCCGATGCCGTTCGACTCGGCTCCGGTCGCGTACGGGGCACGGTAGAAGCGGGTGAATATCCTGGATTGCTCTTGCGGGGCGATGCCGATGCCTTCATCCCAGACTTCCAACCGCAGATGTTTCCCGTCCTCTTCCTTTGTCGTGCGCAACCGTATGCCTACGTGACGGTGGGGCGGTGTGTATTTGATGGCGTTGGAAAGGAGGTTGAACACCATTTCCTCCAATTTGTCCGCATCGTAGAATCCGTAAATCCCTTCGGGCGAGATGTCCAAGTTGAAGTCGATCTCCTTTTTCCGGGCCAGTAGCGTGAAGTCCGTTCGTGCGATGCGGCGCACGAAAGCCGCGATGTCGCCATAGCCCACTTGCAAGGATATGTTCTTTTGTCCTACTTTCCGGAAATCGAGTATCTGGCGGATGAGCCTTCTTAGGCGGAGGATATTGTCGCGCAGCCCGCAGGCTATCGGGGAATCAGGCGGGCTGTTTTGTTCGACTTCATCGGTCAGGCAGGACAGGACGGTGAGCGGGGTGAGCAGTTCGTGGGAAATGTTCGTGAAGTATTCCAGTTTGGTCCGAGCGATTTCTTCGCGTACCAGCCGCGCATTCTTCCTGCGTAGGCGACGGGCGTAAAGGTGCGAACCGCACATGGACAAGAGGAACAGCATGGCGGCATAGGCCGCATAGGCTATCCAGGTTTCAAACCATCGGGGTCGCTTGACGACGGTGTAAGCGGCACTCGGCCCTGCGGCCTGTCCGTTTTCGTCCACGGCCCATACCTCCAATGTGTGGGTTCCCTTAGGCAGGCGGTCGTAGAAAGCCGCGTGCGCGCCGGCCTCGAGCAATACGGGCGTACGGTCTAAGCCGGCAAGCCGGTATGCCATGCGGATGTTCCCGGAAGAAGAATATGTGAGGGGAGAAAACCGGAATTCTATACGGGAGGCTTCCGGCGGCAAGACTATCCGCCCCTTGTCCCATGAAAATTCCTCGCAAGGGTCGGCCAGCATGCTTTTGTCCCCGATGCGCAAGTCTGTGAGGAATACCCTGCCGGGCTTTTCTTCCGGCCAAGTCTGGCCGGTACGGATCGCGATGAAACCTCCGTGTCCGCCGGCATATAGCTGGTTTTCGCGTCCTACGCACGACGCGCTGTTGCGGAAAGCATATACGGGAATATGCTCGTCTTGTGTGCTGTAAACCTGTCGGGTGCGGCTCTCCGGGGCATATCGGACGACGGTGCCCGGCGTGACAATCCATAAATCTCTGCCGATGGCTTCCAAATGGAGCACCGGGGGTATGCCAGGCAAGCCGGACAAGGTGTGGTCTGCCAACTTGGAAGCCCCCGGAGCGAAACTGTAAAGGCAACCCAGTTCCGTTGCCATCCAGATGCGTCCGCCCCCGTCATGGCAGAGGTGCCGGATGCGGTCGTGCCGGGACAACGGCAACTTATAGCGGGCTGTGGCATGGACACCTGAAAGGGACGTGCGGATGCAGAAGAGCTTGCCGGCGGTGTCGCTTGCCCATACCCGGCCTTGCCTGTCTTCACAAAGGGCACTGACATTATCGGGCAGGCTTGTGCCTGCGGCGAGAGGACGGCCGTCCGGGTCGAATATGAAAAGTTTCCTTTCTGTCATGACCCATAAACGACCGCCCCGGTCTTCGAGCATCCCGGTGACATGGCCGGTTTCTGCCCCGCCGCCGGATAGAAGCAGCGTATCGGTGAAGCGTATGTCCATACCCTGCCGCCGGGCGCGGAATACGGTCGGGACAAAGGCCGAGGCTGTCCATACCGTGTTTGGGAATCGGGAACGGACGATGGAATTGACTTCTATGTTCCTTTTTTGGGAATAGGGGTGAAGGTTATAAGTCCTGCCGTCCGGGTCGTACAGTCCGATGCCGCCGCGTTCTTGGTTGAACCATAGTACGCCCCCTTCGTCTTCGTACATGCAGTTGATGTTGACGTCAAATCCTGATGCTTCCTTGATGAAAGGCAAGCTATGTCCCGACAGTTCCTTTGGACAGAAAGATACATGGTAGCCTGCATCGAATGCTCCTATCCAAAGGTTTCCTTCCCGGTCTTTCAACAAGGTGGAAAACATCCGGTTGCGGTCGAAAGGGACAGGCGCGGACGAGGAATGCAGCTTGCCGCCGGTAGGGCGGTCGAATATGCGTAAGGCATTGTAGGAGAGCATCCAAAGTTGTCCATTGTGTCCGTCTTGCTCTATATCGAAGAAGACATCGTCCGCCACGTTCTGGCGTTCGTACATGGATGCGCTGTCCCGTTCGGGATAAAAGCGGTAGAGTCCGTCGCCCCATGTGCCTAACCAGTAGTATCCGTCGTGATCCTGGAACAAGACAAAAGGCGTGTCGGTGTTTGGCTTCGTCCAATATGGGCTGCGGCTCGGGAGAGATCGAGCACGTTCGGCCTTTCTCTCGCCTTGCGCCGCGTTTCCTATGGCAGGATAACCGATGAAACGATCTTTTTCGGAGTCCCATCGGAACAAGCCTTTTCCCCAGGTCAATACCCATAAGCGTCGGGAATGGTCTTCGTAGATAGAGTTGACGGTCGCTTTCAGGTCGTATCGTCGGAAGATATGCAACTGTTCGTCGCATCGGTACAGGGCTTGCGCCGTGGCAATCCACAGCTGTCGTTTCTGGTCGGCATACGTATGTTTGATTTCCGTATGGCTGAATGCCCCGTCCAAGACGGGAACCCATTTCCATGTTTCTTTCTCGAAGAAGTTCAGGCCGTTCTTCGTGCCGACGAATACGCGGTGTCCCGTGTCGGTAATTTGCGTGACGGAGTTGTCCGTCAGGAGGTCGGGATGTAGGGGGTCTGATTTGAATACCGTCGTTTCGTATCCGTCGTAACGTGCCACTCCATGGGTCGTGCCGATCCATATCATGCCTTCACGATCTTGATGGAGAGCGGTGATTTCCCTTGACGGCAGGGAAGAGGAGAAAGGAAGGGGCGTGACAGAGTAATCCCGTGCATGCAGGGTCGGGTGCGAAAGGGACACTCCTAATCCCAGTAGCGTGGAGAATATGGATTTGCGGCTTTTCATGCAGGCATGATTTGCGCAAAGTTACGGAAAGGAACGGAACAGGCTCTCGTTTTTCGAGGATTTTTTAGTTCTTCCTCCCTTTATCCGCCAATGCCGCACTTGACCCGTGCGGCATTGGCGGAAAAGTTGCGGCTTCCCAAGAAGTCCGTTTCCCCGGCTCGTTCCGCGATGCGTTTGAACAGGCTGAAGTCCTCATGTCCGATTAGGAAATCACTCGTCGCTTCACCCGTGAAGGTGTAATGGATTTCCGCCGGAATGTCGTCGTTGCAAATAGTGAAGGAATTTGCCTGTCCTGCCAGAATCAAGGCAAGCAAACGGATTTTGAAAGTTTTGACAGATGTCTCATACTCTCGAAAGATAGGAAGTCAGTTCGATTATACGGTTTTGTTCCTTTTCGGATTTATTTCACGTCAAGGCTGACGGAAGCCTTTCCCACTCCCTTGCCTTTTACGGTCAATGTGAGCCGGCCTTTCCCTTTTTCGCCTTTCACGACTGCCATGGCACGGCCTTTCCAAGCCTTGCGTTCAGGAGCGGTGTAAGCCGTGCGGTCTTTCATATCGGCACTGCATGTAGCCATCAGGATGCCGGGACCTTGGGTTTCGAATGCCAGAAGGTTGTCGGCATTAGGTACCACCCGTCCTTGCTTGTCCGTGATTTCAGCCACGACATAAACCAACGACTCGCCGTCGGGCGAGATTTCCGTGCGGTCGGTTGTCAACCGGATGCGTGCCGGTTTCCCAGCTGTTTCCAAAGTGCGCGATTCCGTTTCCCGGCCGTTTTCCACGCCGGCGACACGCAGGATACCCGGTGCGTAGGGCAAGGTGAAGATGGCTTTGAATTCCTGTGTCCTCGTGGTCGGCTTCTCACCGACAAGTCGGCCGTTCAGGTAAAGGCGTACGGAAGGATAGTGGGAATAGACCTCCACGTCGATGTCCTTTCCTTCGTGGCCAGGCCAGTTCCAGCTTTCCCACGTCGGCCATACCGACCACGTGGTTTCCTTGATTTCACCGTAATAGCCCGTAGGCTCCTTCACGGCCATATAGAGTTTCTTTTCAGGGTTGAACAGCATTTCCCGGTAGTGTGAAATAGGCTTACGCAACCCGGTCAGGTCGATGTCGCCGCAGTATGAGCCGTGCCACGGGAACTGGTTGCGTTGGTAATGCTCGCCTTCGGTCTCCCCTTTGTAGAAAAAGCGTCCGATACCTGATTCGCCGAGGTAGTCGATAGCCGTCCACACGAAGTCTCCGATGATATAGGAATAGGCATCCGCCCGCGTCCAGTTGGCGAATGCGTCGCGAGGATAAGATTCCGTCTGCATCATGATGCGCGAGGGGACGCGTTCGTGGTCCGACGGGCCTTTGTGCATCATGTAGTTGTAACCCACGATGTCATGCGCGGCAGCCAACGGGTCGTAGATTTCCCAGTCTTCGTCCCATGCCGCAAGGGCGGATGTCACCGGGCGACCGGGGTCGAGGCGGCGTACAAGGCCTGCCAGCGCGTATGCAGTGAGGACGGCTTCGGGCGTTTTACGTTCGATGATTTCGTTCCCGATGCTCCAGCAGAAGATGGACGGGTGGTTGCGGTCACGCAGTACCATGGCTTTGATGTCTTCCGTCCACCAACGGTCGAACAGGATGGAGTAATCCTTAGGGTTCTTGGCCGACCGCCATCCGTCGAAGGATTCGTCGATGACGAGAAGTCCCAAGTGGTCGCAAGCATCGAGGAATGCCTCGGAGGGAGGATTGTGCGAGGTGCGCACGGCGTTGAATCCGGCCTCTTTCATCAGTCGTGCCTTACGCCATTCCGCGTCGCGGTAGGAGGCGGCACCGAGCGGGCCGTTGTCGTGGTGTATGCATCCGCCGTTCAGTTCTATGGCTTTGCCGTTCAGGACGAGACCTTTTTCAGTACTGTATTCCACATGGCGTACCCCGAACGTGGTGGTGACCGTGTCTGCCGGCTCACCGTCCCCCGGCACGAGGCAACATTCCATCCGATAGAGGTTCGGTGTTTCAGGACTCCAGAGCTTGGCGTTTTCAAAAGGGAATTGCAGTCTCACCTTGCTTGTCCGGTTCGCTTCAAGGGTGACGGTTTCTTCTCGTGTGAGAATGGCGTGGCCGTCCGGGTCGACGACCGTGCAGAGCAACGTGGCTGGGAGGTCTTTGTCGCTTCCCACGAGCGTGGCTTCCACTTCTACCTGCGTTTTTCGGTTCACTTGTTCGGTGGTGATGCCTATGCCCCACGGTTCAAAGTGCGCGTTAGGGGTACGGATAAGTTTCACGTTGCGGTAAATGCCGGAACCGGTGTACCAACGGCAGTTCTTCTGTCCTGAGTTGTCCACACGCACGGCAATGACATTCTTGCCCGCTTTGAGGTAAGGCGTGATGTCGTGATAGAAAGACGAGTAACCGTAGGGGCGTATGCCGAGATCGTGCCCGTTGACGAACACTTCCGCATTCATGTAAACCCCTTCGAAATAGAGGGTGGTCTCAGGACGCAGGGAGTCCGATGCGAAATCGAACGTCTTGCGGTACCAGCCGATGCCGGTGGGATAATACCCTCCGTCGTTACCGGCCGGATTGGCCTCTTCAGGGCGGCCTTCAATGCTCCAGTCATGGGGAAGATTCAACGTGCGCCAGCAGCTGTCGTCGAAGTCCGGACGCGAGGCGGCGGAGGCATCGCCTAAAAAGAATTTCCAATTCTCGTTGAAGTTTACTTCCCGGCTTGAGTGTGTACCGATTGGATATGCGGTGCAAGGCGAGGACCATGCCGAGCCACCGTATTGGGCGAAGCCGACGGCAAGTTCGTCTGCACGGGTGTAATCGGCAAAAGCCGGGAGGGCGTTTCCGAGTCCGAATGCGAGGAAGAGACCTG
>CAYPMY010000034.1:12053-18345 GCA_964412085.1 uncultured Paraprevotella sp.
TAATCGGCAAAAGCCGGGAGGGCGTTTCCGAGTCCGAATGCGAGGAAGAGACCTGTGATCCACTTCAACCGCATACGTTTTGCTGTTTGTAAGTCCATTTCCATTGATGATATTTTTATGGAATTCGGACGCTTGGCCGAATGTTTGCAAAGATATAAAAGAATAAGATATAAGGAAAGGAAGCGTACAAAGGAATGAAAAACTGCCGGGAAAGAAATAGAATCCCGCCATGCAACTTTCGCGTCTGTCGTATGACGTTTTCCTATCCTCTTTCTTGGCATTCGCTGAGGCCAGTCCGAACTCTTCTTTAAAGCACTTAGTGAAACACTTAGGTGAAGAGATCTCCGTGACGTAGGCTGTTTCAGCGATGTACCGATTGCGGCGTGAAAGCAACTCGCAGGCGTACTTCGGTTTGATGCCGGATAAAATCCAAAGGCGTGAATCCTGTCATGGTTCTTGTCTTTGCGGCAGAGGGTGGATTTGGAGACATTCAAGTGTCCGGACTGTTCTTCCAGATTGAAATCCTTCTTCGGCCAAATGGACGTGGGTACAGTCCGCCATGTCCTGAAAAAACGGTGTGTCGCTGGAAGAATATTCCAGTCCGGCCAGACGGATGCGGTCTTCCGTCCTGAAAACTTGTTGGCGGTTACTCAACTCGAACGGTTTGGCCAGATAGACATCCGCTCCGGCTTCATAACAATTCATCTGGTCGTCCGCGCTCTATTTGGCTGTCAGCATGATGACAGGGATATGGCTGGTTTCGAGTTGCGATTTGAGTTCCCGGCACAAGGCGAATCCGTCCATGCAGGCATCATGACCTCTGACACGATGAGGTCTACCGCGTGTTCCCTAAGTTGTTTCAGGGTCTCCAGCCGGTAAATGTACTGCCTGTATAGACGAAAAGCCCATCCGAAGTGTATATCCAGACAAGGCCGTCTTCGTCCTGATAGAGTTTCGTCATTTCGTTGGACGGGAGTTTTCCGGCGAACGGAAAGTCCGCCGACCTGATGGCTTGTGCCGGAGCTTTCAAGGGAAATATTGACCAGAGCGACAACAGGTAGGAAGTTTTTTTTTCATTTGCATCGCGTTCGAAGTATGACGGGCGAATGTAATGAAAAAAAGACTTATCCGTCAAGTATTCACGGAATCCTCAACTTTCCAGTTTCAGGCTTTTTCTTTTATCGGAAAAAGGCGTAATTTTGCAACCGCATATTTGTAGGTAAATGAAAACCGAGAAAGATTATGTATGCGCCTTCCTTTTAGAAAGTATGACATGAATGATATTTTTGACAGATCCAAGCATGTATACGAATCGAATGCTTTTGAAGAGATAATAAAAGATACCATACGTTTTTTCAATGGTACGCCTGTTCTTGAATTGCCACCTTCGGAAAATTTCATTGGCACAGGGGTGTATGCCCTATATTATATAGGAAAGGACTCGTACTATGAAAGGCTTTAAGATTTGAACAGACTGGAATTCAAGCAACCGGTTTATGTGGGCAAGGCAGTGCCGCAAGGTTGGAGGCAGGCAAGGAAAGTCGGGAAATCCCAAAGTTCGCATGAACTTTACAGAAGGTTATGTGAGCATGCAAACAGTATCGACCAAACGCATGATTTGGATTTGCGAGATTTCCATTGTCGTTTCATGATATTGGAAAATGCTGCTTGCGATATGATAGGGACTGTTGAAGCGGCATTAATCCGTCACTATACCCCGGTATGGAACAGTGCGATTGACGGGTTTGGCAACCATGGCCCCGGGAAAGGGCGGCATAATCGGGGCAAATCAGACTGGGATGTATTGCACCCGGGGCGGAACTGGGCTTACAAGTGCCGGGGCAAGGCTTTGCCGTTGGTTGACGTGGAGAGGAAAGTCCTTGAGTATTTATCGGGAAAGTAAGCGGGATGATTAACAGCTTGGAAATATTTTCAGGTGCCGGAGGATTAGCGAAGGGTATCGAAATGGCCGGTGCCCGCCATCGGGCTTTTGTAGAGTGGAATGGAGACGCTTGTAAGACCCTAAGACGGAATTACCTGCCTGATATTGTCTTTGAGACAGACATACGGGATTTCCAATTTTCTCAGTTCAGTGACATGGATGTCATCGCGGGAGGGCCTCCATGCCAGCCTTTTTCTTTGGGTGGCAAGGCTTTGGGGGATAAGGATGATAGGGATATGTTTCCGTATGCCATTTCTGCTATCCGGCAGTTAACGCCCAAAGTTTTTATTTTTGAGAATGTGAAGGGTTTGTTGAGGCGGTCATTTGCCCGATACTTCAGTTACATCATCCTGCAACTTACTTATCCTCATGTGGAGCTGAAAGATCCGGATTGGGAGAGAAACCTTTCGTTGCTTGAACGTATTCATACGGAGGGTTCTCATGGAGAATTAAAATATAATGTGATATTCAGGTTGCTTAATGCGGCAGACTATGGTGTGCCGCAAAAGCGTGAACGCGTCGTTATCGCCGGTATCCGAAATGACTTGAACGTAACTTGGAATTTTCCCGAAGGTACGCATTCTCAGGATGCGCTGCTTTGGGACAAATATGTTACCGGAAGTTATTGGGAGAGGCATAATCTCACGCCTTCACCTTTGGAGCAGAGGCGACAAGCCTTGCAAAAGGAACGTTTGCTGTCTCAATATGGAATGTTCTCGCCGGCGAAGGCTCCTTGGCAGACTGTACGTGATACTTTGCAAGGGTTGCCAGTCCCGTCCGAGGCTGGTGAAGCGTACGATGAGCACCTGTTAAGAACCGGTGCAAAAGGATATGCCGGGCATACGGGCAGTGACATCGATGAACCGTCCAAGACCATAAAGGCAGGAGGACATGGAGTGCCGGGCGGTGAGAATATGATAAGGTTTCCTGATGGGAAAGTCCGCTATTATACCGTGCTTGAGGCAAAGCGGATACAGACATTCCCCGACGACTATTCCATAGTCGGTTCTTGGACGGAAGCGATGCGCCAGATAGGTAACGCCGTGCCTGTGAGGTTGGCCAAAGTGATAGCAGAATCTTTGTTCAAAAACGTGTTCGCTTTTTGAGATACATTATATATATGTTCTTTGCAGTGTGAGAATGGTGAGAATGAAGGATTCTTTGCGGAGGGCTTTCATGCTGTTTCTCAGCTATAAGGGATATGCCTGTGAAATCATCTGAAACATGTCGTACTCAGGGATGACCTGAAACGGCGGGTAAAGTGGGGACGGCTTCATGTCCGGCACGTGAATCCCCTGCACTATCGGTTGACGGTATGGATTTCAGGAACATTCTCAGATTGTAGTCCTTATGTCTGTAGTCCTTTCGGTGGCGGAAGGTCGTGCGATTGCCTGCCTGTCGTTTTCGGTCGTGTTTCGAGTCGGCTTAGCCATTGAGCGGTTTTTGTATGCAGGGCAAGAAAATCATCATTGCCCAAGGAGATCCAAAGCTTTTCTTACGAATGGATTCTTTTCGTACATGACGGCGAAGTATTCCGACATGTCCCAGATGTCCCGCGCGATCAAAGCTTTCATCTGAAGTTTCAGTTCCGGTAATGTCTTTTGCAGTTCTTCCTCGTCTTTGGGCTTCACACCGGCTTTTTCACCTTCTGCGAGTATCAGGTCGATGAGTTCCCGAGGCGTTTCGAAACGGGTTTTGAATTTGTCGAATGAAGAGTATTCGTGCCGGATTTTCTCACGGTATTTGTCAATAAACTTGAGGTCGGCGTTGACGATGGCACCTTTGGCCGTCAGTTCGCGATGGAATCTGGTGTATCGTGTCGTATCCAACGGTATGAAATAGTCGGGCATGATACCGCCGCCTCCATAGACGGTACGGCCTTTGCGTAAAGTTTTATATTTTAGGGAATCGGGGAAGTGGATGCTGTCTGCATTTGTCAGTTCCCCGTGGTTGTAGCGTTCGATGACGTCCATGTCATACTTCGTCTTGTCCCCCATGGTGTAGGGCTTTTGGATGCATCGTCCGCTCGGTGTGTAGTAACGTGCCACGGTCAGTCGGATCATGGAACCGTCGGGCAAGACGAAAGGTTTTTGTACCAGACCTTTGCCAAACGTGCGGCGGCCTACCACCAAGCCGCGGTCCTGGTCTTGGATGGCTCCCGTGACGATTTCGGAGGCCGAGGCCGAATATTCATCCACCAATACGATGATTCTTCCCTCGCGGAACAATCCCGGGCCTTGGGCGCGGAATTCCTTATAGGGAGTGCGTAATCCTTTGGTGTAAACAATCAAATCGTTTTCGGGCAGGAACTCACTGGCAATATCCGTCGCGGCATCCATATATCCGCCGCCGTTCTGCTGCAAATCCAGTATCAAGTCCTTCATCCCTTGGCCTTGCAAGTCCTTAATGGCTTTCTTCACCTCTTCATGGCTCGTGCCGCCGAAATTGGACAGGCGGATGAGTCCCACGGTGGGAGTTACCATGATGGCCGCATCTACGGTAGTCACAGGAATTTTGTCCCGCGTGACAATAAATTCCAACAAGTCTCCGATGCCGTTCCGGACTACGCCCAGTTTTACTTTCGTGTCTCTCGGGCCGCGCAACCTTCGCATGATTTCCTCACGGCTCATCTTCACGCCGGCAATGGCCGTGTCGTTCACGCTGACGATGCGATCGCCGGCCAGGATACCCGCCTTTTCCGATGGTCCCTTGGCCACGGGCTGAATGACGACAAGCGTGTCTTCCAGCATATTGAATTGGACTCCGATACCGTCGAAATTACCTTGCAACGGTTCGTTCATCTTCTTGGTTTCCTCGGCGTTGGTGTAAGAGGAGTGCGGGTCTAATTTGGAGAGCATCCCGTTGATGGCATCCTCCGTCAGTTTTACTTCGTCCACGCTGTCTACGTATAGGCTGATGATAGCCAACTGGGTCATGGAGAGTTTGCGCAAGGACTGTTCCATTTCCGGCATGTTTCCTTTCCGTTGTGCCGGAGCCGTCCACGGAAGGCAGAAGAGCAAGGTTGCCCAAAGAGTTTTTTTCATGATGTTTGGTGCTGAGTCGTTTATTCGTATTCCAGCCCTTCCGGAACATAAGGCGAGATGTCCTTCCCGAAGTGCATGAGTTCCTTTACCATCGTGGAACTGATGAACGCCCGTTCCGGTTCTGTGAACAGGATGATAGTTTCCACGCCTGCCAACCGGCGGTTCAGGTCGGCCATGTTCATTTCGTATTCGTAATCCTTGACGGAGCGTATGCCGCGCAGGATGAAGCGGGCGTGATGACGAGCGGCGAAATCCACGGTCAGTCCCGAGTAGCCTTCCACTTGGACGCGCCCGTCCCCGGCAAAAAGTTTGCGCAGGGCGGCGATACGCTTTTCCGCATTTTGTCCCACGCGCTTGTATTCGTTGGTCCCCACGCCGATGACGACGCGGTCGAAGAGCGTGAGTCCCCGCCGTAGCAGGGATTCGTGCCCTTTGGTGAAAGGATCGAAGCTACCGGGGAATATGGCTGTTTTTTCCATTGGCGGATTCTTATATGGCGGTTTCTGCGGTTTCGTCTTCTTCCGCGCGGTCTTCCTCGATGACCAGATTGTTGATAATGAAATTTTGCCGTTCCATGGTGTTCTTGCCCATGTAGTATTCCAAAAGTTCTTTCACTTGGTCGCTCTTGTGCAACGACACTTGTTCCAAACGGATGTCCGGCCCGATGAAGTGTTTGAATTCGTCGGGTGAGATTTCCCCGAGCCCTTTGAAACGGGTGATTTCCGGGCCGGGTCCCAAGGCTTCGATGGCCGCCACACGCTCCTCGTCGGAATAGCAGTAGCGGGTGATGAAGTCCGATTTTGCGGCTTTGGCTTCTTCTTCCAGTCCCTTCAATTTGTCCTTGCCGATTTTGTTTTTGCGGTTGCGCACGCGGAAGAGGGGAGTCTGGAGGATGTACACGTGTCCTTTCTTGATGAGTTCGGGGAAGAACTGGAGAAAGAAGGTGATCATCAGCAAGCGGATGTGCATGCCGTCCACGTCGGCATCGGTAGCCACGATGACTTTGTTGTAGCGTAATCCGTCCAGCCCGTCTTCGATGTTCAGGGCGGCTTGCAGGAGGTTGAACTCCTCGTTCTCGTACACCACTTTCTTCGTGAGCCCGAAACAGTTCAACGGCTTGCCGCGCAGGCTGAATACCGCTTGGGTCGCCACGTCGCGGCTCTTTGTGATACTGCCGCTGGCCGAGTCGCCTTCGGTGATGAAGATGCTGCTGTCCTCTTTCAGGTCGCCCTTGGCATCGTTCAGGTGGATGCGGCAGTCGCGCAGCTTGCGGTTGTGCAGGTTGGCTTTCTTGGCGCGTTCGCGG
>CAYPMY010000035.1:0-2656 GCA_964412085.1 uncultured Paraprevotella sp.
AGAGCGACCGCCCGATGGACCGCCTCGTGTGCGGGGACGTGGGGTTCGGCAAGACCGAAGTGGCCATCCGAGCCGCCTTCAAGGCTTGCGCGGACAATAAGCAGGTGGCGGTGCTGGTGCCTACCACCGTGCTGGCCTACCAGCACTTCCGCACCTTCTCGTCGCGTCTGGAAGGGATGCCCGTCAGAGTGGACTACCTGAGCCGCGCCCGCGACGCGGCCGGGACCAAGGAGCTGTTGGCGGACTTGGCCGGGGGGAAGGTCGACATCGTCGTGGGCACGCACAAGCTGCTGGGGAAGTCGGTGAAGTTCAGGGATCTCGGCCTGCTGATTGTCGACGAGGAGCAGAAGTTCGGGGTGGCCGCCAAGGAAAAGCTGAGGCAGATGAAGACCTGCGTGGACACCCTCACGCTTACCGCCACCCCGATTCCCCGCACGCTGCAGTTCTCCCTCATGGGCGCGCGCGACCTGTCGGTCATCCGTACCCCGCCGCCCAACCGCCATCCCGTGCAGACCGAGGTCTGCACGTTCAGCGCGGAGCTGATAGCCGAGGCGGTGAACTTCGAGATGAGCCGCAACGGGCAGGTGTTCGTCGTGAACAACCGCATCCAGGGCCTTTACGAGCTGGAAGCGCTCCTGCACGAGCGCGTGCCGGACGCGCGCACGTGCGTGGGACACGGGCAGATGCCGCCCGGGGACTTGGAGAAAGTCATCCTCGGGTTCGTGAATTACGACTACGACGTGCTGGTCTCCACGGCCATAATAGAGAACGGCATAGACATTCCCAACGCCAACACGATTGTCGTCAACGGGGCGCAGGACTTCGGCCTGAGCGACCTGCACCAGCTGAGGGGCCGCGTGGGGCGCGGCGGCAGGAAGGCCTTCTGCTACCTCTTGGCACCGCCGCTGGCTTCGCTGACGCCGGAGGCGCGCCGCCGCCTGCAGGCCATCGAGAACCTGAGCGGGCTCGGCTCGGGCTTCCACGTCGCCATGCAGGACTTGGACATCCGCGGGGCGGGCAACCTGCTGGGGGCGGAGCAGAGCGGCTTCATCGCCGACCTGGGGTACGAGACCTACCAGAAGATACTCTCCGAGGCGGTGAGGGAGCTTAAGGACGACGAGTTCGCCGCGCTTTACGCCGGGGAGGCGGGGAAAGGGGACGGCCCCGGCGGCGGGGACTTCGTGGACGAGTGCGTGGTGGAGAGCGACCTGCAGATGTCGTTCCCCGCCGGGTACGTGCCCGGCAGCGGCGAGCGCATGCTGCTCTACCGCGAACTGGACGGGCTGGAACGCGACGAGGAGGTGGAGGCTTTCCGCTCCCGCATGATAGACCGTTTCGGCGGGATCCCGGAAGAGGGCGAGGAACTGATCCGCGTGGTTACGCTCCGCCGCCTCGGCAAGCGCCTCGGCGCGGAGAAGATATTCCTCAAGGCAGGGCGGATGACCCTCTGCTTCGTGAGGGACGGGAAGAGCGCCTATTTCACGGGAAAGGCCTTCGGGCGGTGCATCGCCTACGCCGCCGCGAACGCGCACCGCTGCAGCCTGCGCGAGGCGGACGGGAGGCGATCCATGGTGATCCGCGAGGTGGGCTCGGTGAAGGAGGCCGTCGGGGTATTGCGGCGGATTTCGGAAATGCAGGAGGCGTGAGCCCCTGCCCGGGCGCACCGCCGCGCCGGCGGCCGCCGGCTCGCGGGCGGGCCTGCCCGCGCGGAGGGGAAGGCGGGGGCTTCCCCGAGCATCCGCGGGCGCGGGCGGGAGGCACCTCAGTCGGCCGTCGCGCCGGTCTCTTCCCGCGGGCGGAGGAACGGGAAGGGCGGCGCGAGCACGAGGCGGCGCACCTCCGCGTTGCCCATGCGCGGGATGCCGCGGAGGGGCTTCCCCGAGCAGGCCGCCTGCACCACGCGGCAGAAGAGGCCGTGGCTCACCGCCAGCACGCGCTTGTCCTCGTAGCGGGCCGCGACGTGGAGCAGGAACGCCTCGGCGCGGCGGAACAGGGCCTCCACCGTTTCGGCGCGGCCGTCTATCCTCGTGCGCGCCTCCCGTATGTCCATGCCCGTGAACGGCCCCCAGTCCCGTTCGCGGAGGAGGGGCGTGGCCACGACGGGCAACCCGCGCTGTTCGTTCAGTATGGCGGCGGTGTCCATGCACCGTTTCAGGTCGCTGCTCAGCAAGGCGTCGAAGTCCACGTCCTTCAGTTCCTCCCGCAGGGCGCGCGCCTGCGCGGCGCCCTCTGGCGACAGGTGCCCCGGCATGTGCCCTTGCAGGATGTTGGCCGCGTTTTCTTCCGTCAGCCCGTGCCTCGCCATGTAAAGTTCCGTCATGAAGATGAGAGTTTGCCGTGCTTCCGGGAGGCAAAGTAAGCGAAATAAATCCGTCCGTCCGTCTTTTCCGCCGGTTTTTTCCGGGGTTCCTTCGTTTTTCCGCGATAATGTCGTATCTTAGCCGTGCATAAACATCAAACGGTTAAGCTCATGAAGATAGTGGACAGTTACGTGTTCCGTGCCGTGTGCGCCTTGCTCGCCGGCGTCTTGTTGGTGTCCAACCCGGAAAGGATGACGGGGCTGCTGGTGCGGGTCTTCGGCGGCTTGTTCCTGGTTTCCGGGCTGGTCACGCTCGTCAGTTACTTCGTCGCCCGCCGTGCGGGCAGGAAGCGCGCC
>CAYPMY010000035.1:2756-17441 GCA_964412085.1 uncultured Paraprevotella sp.
CCGCCGCGCCCGTCTTCCCCGTGGTGGGGGTGGGCAGCGTGCTGTTCGGTGCGTGGCTCGTCTTTTTCCCGGAGCAGTTCGTCGTTTCGCTGATGTACGTTTCCGGCGGCCTGATGGTGGTGGCGGGCATCAACCAGTCGTGGAACATGTTCCGCCTGCGCCGCGTGATTCCTTTCCGCTGGTACGCCCTGCTCTTCACGTCGTTGGTCACGGGCGTGGGCGTGTTCGTCCTTTTCAACCCGTTGGAGTCGGCCTCGCTCCCGTTCGTCCTCCTCGGGGCGGGCTTCATGCTTTACGGAGTGTCGGAGCTGGTGAACGGCGTGCGTTGGCGCAAGTACGGGCGCCTGCGGGAAGGGCGGCGCGCGGACGCGGGACGGGAGAAGGGATGACGCGGCGGGGCGCGCGGCCGTCGGCGGCCCCTATATATAATAAGGTATAGGCGGCGGGAAGCCGCGGCGGGCTTCCCGCCGCCTTGGCGGAAAGACAGGGATTCGAACCCTGGGGACAGTCACCCGTCCACCGCATTTCGAGTGCGGCCCGATCGACCACTCCGGCATCTTTCCCTTTCCGAAGGACAAAGTTACGACTTTTCCGCGAAATGCGGGCGGAATTTCCCGAAAAAAAAGCGGGGGAAGGGTCGCGCGGGGCATCCCCGTCCCCGGAAGGCGGGCGGGGATTCATGAAAAAAAAGTTAAAAGGTTGTTTCCCCTGTATGGCGGTTTCCTTTTTTTTATATATTTACGCCGTCTTAGGACATGAGAGTGCTTTTCAATTTTTCGTCAAATCAAAATCTGAATGTATGAAAAGGTTTACAAGTGTTAAATCGGGGGGGGCAATTTTGACATTGTTGCTTCTCTCGTCGCTTTCCGGCAACGTCCGGGGACAGGAAGTAAGTGACGAGCTTACGGCAAGCGATTTTATGGCTACGGGCACCGGTTACACGGATTTCTCCGGCGTGACGAAAGGTTCGGGCGCGGTATATGCCGGCCAGTCGGCTAAAAGCACCAATGGCGGCATCCAGTTGAGGAGCAAGAACAACAACAGCGGAATCGTCGTGACGTCGCCCGGAGGAACGCGGGTGAAGAGCGTAACCGTGGAATGGGAAAGCGGTAACACCACAGGTCACAAATTGGACGTGTATGGCAAGACTTCGGCTTACACCGCCGCGACGGACTTGTATTCCGGAGGAGACCCGGGGACTCAGGTCGGCAGTATCACGGTGGACGATGCCACTCCCTTGACGATAACCGGGGACTACAATTACGTCGGCGTCCGTTCGAACAACGGAGCCCTTTACATCAGCAAGCTGACAATCACATGGGAAACGGGCGATGCGACCTCCGTGCTGGCACCCGTCTTTTCGCCGGCCGACGGGACGGGATTCGCGGAAAGCCTCACGGTCACCGCGTCGTGCGCCACCGATGGCGCCACCATCCATTACACCGACGACGGGACGGAGCCCTCGGAAAGTTCCGAGGCGTTCCCGGAAGGCGGCGTGACCCTCACGCAAACCACCACGTTGAAGGCCATCGCCGTGAAGGAGGGACTGACAAGCAGCGACGTGGTCAGCGCGACCTACACCAAAATCGAGCCTTACGCCTCCTTGAAGGACTTGAAGGAGAATGCCAACCACACGGACACGGAAAAGGACTTCGTGACGCTGACGGACGCCGTGGTGACGTACGCGGAGTCGAACAAAGCCTATATCCAGGACGAGACGGCGGGGCTGTACGTGTACGGCTCGAACAACCTGAAGGCGGGGACGAAGCTGAACGGCACGGTGTCCGCCAAACTGACACTGTACAACGGGCTGTATGAATTCAACGTGGGCGGCGGGGAGTTCGACGGCGTGCAGGTGACCGAAGGCGCAGAAATCCCGGTGAAGGATCTGACCGTGGCCGAATTGAACCAGAACTTCAACCAGTACGAGTCCATGCGGGTGAAGGTGTCGGGCGCGACGGTAACGACGCCCTTTGCCAGCCGGAACGGCCAAATCGAGCAGGACGGCGAAACCATCGCGCTGCGCGCGGCGAGCGAGGACATCACGGCGGACGCGCAGGCCGTGGTCGACGTGACGGGCTATCCCGGCCTGTTCAACAGCGACAAGCAGCTGAACGTGATGACGCAGGAGGACATCGTCGTGCAGACCGTCGGGAAGACGCAGGCCACGCTGGCCTTCGAACAGGACACTTACACCGTGAACATCAACGAGACCGTGACCGTCAAGGCCACCACGAACTCCACTGCCCCGGTCACCTATTCCTCCGGGGACGACGGGACGGCCACCGTGGACGAGCAGTCGGGACTCGTACAGGCCGGCGCGACGGCGGGGACAGTGACCATCACGGCCACCGTGCTTGAAAACGAACAATTTACCGGCGCGACGGCGACTTGCACGGTGAGGGTGATAGACCCGAACACGGCACCTGAGCTCATGGCCTTGGTTTCGGAAAAGGACGGCGTGTATTACGCGATGCTGACCACCAACGATCATTCGAACGGACATCTCGACGCAGAGGTGGCCACCATCTTCAATGGCAAGGTCGTCACGGAAAGGACGGACGTGTGCAGCTGGGAGATTGACGAGAGCGCCGGGCATATCCGGGCCGTCAACGGCGAGTACGTGGCCCACGGCTCGGGCAACACGGAGTTGAAGATACAGCCCGCCAGCTTCGAGTGGACGTATGCCGACGGGATGTGGCAATGCACGGTCGGCAGCAATCAAAGGGCCATAGGATTGAACCATACGGACGACAGCTATTACTTTGGAGCGTACCTGACCAACGAGATAGCCACCACATACCCTGCCCCCGTAGCCATGCCGGTAGCGGAGGGATACCACAGGGACGTGGTTTCCGGCAACTACGGCACCATCTGCCTGCCTTGCGCCGTGGCCGCGGACGGCATGTCGGGCGCGGAGTTCTTCAAGATAGCCGGGAAGGTGATGCAGGACGGTGCGCCGCAGTCCATCGTGTTGGAGCCGGTGGAAACCCTTGAGGCCGGAGTGCCTTACGTGTTCAGCGCGAATGCCGACAAGCTCATAGCCGTGTACGACGGGGCGGCCGAACCCGAGCCCAAGCCGGCGAACGGCCTGATAGGCTCTTTCGAGGCGAAGGACGACGTGTCCGAGGGCATGTACCTCCTCACGAGCGATAACGTGGTGAAGAAAGTGGGCAGCGCGGGAGGCAGCATCTCCGGCAACATGGCCTATTTCGACCTGGACGCCATGAGCGAGTACAGCGAGCCCATAAGCGGGAACCAGCGCGTGATTTCCTTGGAAGGCGCGACCGGCATCGGCGGCGTCGAGGCTGACGGCGGCAACGCTACGGTGGACGTGTACACCGTGGGCGGCGTCAAGGTGAAAGGGCAAGTCCCGGCTTCCGAAGCCGTGAAGGGCCTGGCCAAGGGCGTCTATATCGTGAACACGAAGAAGACCGTAGTGAAGTAACCCGAAAATCGTGGAAAAATGGAAAAGAAAAAATATTCCCCCCCCCCTTGTGGAGGCTTGCGAAATCGAAGCGGAAGGGCATATAATGCTCGTCGACTCCAACCTTCTGAATGTGGACAACGAGGCGAGCGTGGAACACTTTGAAGGCTGCTCGAACAAGAACGGGTGGGCCTTGTGGAAAGACGAAATCCCGTTTTAGGCACATTCCGACTGGATGACTCCAATCGGGCCGCCCCGGACGAAAAGCCGGGGCGGCCTTTTTTTCTCCGCCCCGGAGGGAGGCGGAACGCCGCCTTTTCCGTATCTTTGCCGGCAGGAGACAATGCGCGGCATGAAAGACGAAACGCTCAGGAAGCTGAAGATTTTGGCGGAGTCGGCCAAGTACGACGTGTCCTGCTCTTCGGGCGGCACGGCGCGGCGCAACGCGAAGGGCGGTGTGGGCAACACGGTGGGCGGCGTCGGCGTTTGCCATAGCTTTTCCGAGGACGGGCGTTGCATTTCCTTGCTGAAAGTCATGCTGACGAACTTTTGCGTCTACGATTGCGCCTACTGCGTCAACCGCCGCACGAACGACATCCCCCGCGCCGCGTTCTCCGTGCGGGAACTGGTGGAACTGACCATGGAGTTCTACAAGAGGAACTACATCGAGGGGCTGTTCCTGAGTTCCGGCGTGGCGGTGAATCCCGACCATACGATGGAACGCTTGGTGCGGGTGGCGAAGGAGTTGCGCACGGCGTGCCGCTTCGAGGGGTACATCCATTTGAAGGGCATCCCGGGAGCCAGCCGCGAGTTGGTGGACGAGGCGGGGCTGTATGCCGACCGCATGAGCGTGAACATAGAGATACCCGACGAGCCCTCGCTTAAGTCGCTGGCGCCGGAAAAGGACCACGAGAGCGTCTACCGCCCGATGGGATACATACAGGAGGGCATGTTAGAAAGCATCGAGGAACGGAAGAGGCACCGGCATGCCCCACGCTTCGTCCCGGCGGGGCAGAGCACGCAGATGATCGTGGGGGCGGCGGGGGAGTCGGACAGGGACATCCTGCGGCTCTCGTCCGCGCTGTACGGGCGGCCTTCCATGCGCCGGGTGTATTATTCCGGCTATGTGGCGGTGAACGCCGGCGACCCGCGCCTCCCGGATCCGGGGCGTCCGCCGCTGGAGAGGGAAAACCGTTTGTACCAGGCGGACTGGCTGATGAGGTTCTATCGGTTCAAGGTGGAGGAAATCGTGGACGAGGCGCATCCCGATCTGGACTTGGAGGTCGATCCGAAGCTGGCGTGGGCGCTCCGGCATCCCGAAGAGTTCCCCGTGGACGTGAACCGCGCGGAGTACGAACGGATTCTGCGTGTGCCCGGCATAGGGGTGAAGTCGGCCCGCATGATTGTCTGCTCGCGCCGCTTCGGCCGCCTGACAAGCCGCGGCCTGGCGAGAATGGGATGCGTGATGAAGCGCGCCCGGTACTTCATCACCTGCGGGGAGCTGGAGGCCAAGGGGGTGAACGAGCTTCGTCCCGAGCGCGTCCGTTCCCTGTTGGCGCGTCCGGAAGGCCGGGAAAGACGGGACGACGGGCAGCTGGCGCTGCCGTTCGACGGAGGACTTGCATGAAGAGGATGACGGAGGAGAGCGTGTTCGTGTACGACCGCACATGGGACGGCCTGCTGACGGCGGTGTTTGACGCGTTCAGCCTCCGCCGCTTCCCCGCGGCGGTCATCGGGGAAGACGACGCGCCCCCTCTCTTCGCGGCCGTGCACCGGGTGACGACTGACGGCGGAAAGGCCGGTAGGGTGCTTCGGGCGTTGCGTCGGAAGCTCTCGGCGGAGGCTCTGTCTTGCTTGGCGACCAGCCTTCTCTCCGGGCTGCCGGAACTGGACTTGCCCCTGTTCCGTTATGTGTGCAAGGCCGTGAAGGCCGGGCGGAGCATCGAGACGGACTTTGCCGACGCGGACGTGCTTTTCGTGACGGACACGTGCCGCAAGGTGCGCCGCGAGCGCCACCGCATGATGCAATTCACGCGCTTCCAGAAAGCCGCCGACGGGACTTACTTTGCCATGATAGAGCCCGACTATGACGTGCTGCCCTTGATAGTCCCGCATTTCGCCGACCGTTTCCCGGGGGAACGCTGGCTGATTTACGACCGGCGGCGCCGGTACGGCTGTTACCACGACGGACACAAGTCCGTGCGCGTCGCTT
The DNA here is from genome assembly GCA_964412085.1 of uncultured Paraprevotella sp. GTDB lineage: Bacteria > Bacteroidota > Bacteroidia > Bacteroidales > Bacteroidaceae > Paraprevotella. The sequence goes on from CAYPMY010000035.1 coordinate 8,396, forward strand.
TCGATGACGGCGCGGAGGTTCTCCGCCTGCCGGACGGGCGCTTGAACGAGGCGATGAGGGACGGGGACGAAGCGCGGTACCAGGAGATGTGGCGGACGTACTTCAAGGCCGTTTGCATCAAGGAACGCCTGAATCCCCGCAAGCACCGGAAGGACATGCCGGCACGTTATTGGAAATACCTGACCGAAAAGCAAACGGGGGAGCAAGGGGAATGAGGGGAGGACGCGGTCGCGCCCTCCCTTCCCGGGACGGGAAAGGGCGTCCCCGCCCGTGTCCCTCTTCCGGCAGGCTCATTCGCCCAGGTAGGTCAGCACTTTCCCGCTGAGCTGGAGCAGGGAAATCTCGCACATCTTGGTGTCGTATTCCGAGACGAGGAGCCTCTCTTCCGCCTCGAGGAGGCTTTGCTGTGCCTCGCGCATCTCGATGCCGGCGAGGTCGCCTTTCATGTAGCGCAGGTTGGCGTATTCGTGGTTCTCCTGCGCGGCCACGAGGTTCTGCCGCTCCATCTGCATCACCTGCCAGTTGTTGCGGTAGGCCTGCCACAGGTCGCTCAGGTCGGCTTTCAGCGAGAGTTTCAGCTCCTCCCGTTCCAGTTCGGCGTAGTCTATGGCCAGTTGGGCGTTCCTCTTCTGCATTTTCCGCTTGCCGTCGAACAGGTTGAAGCCGATGGTGATGCCCGCATCCAGCCCCCAGTTGTCCCGCTTCTTCGTGGAGGACAGTTCGTAGCGGTTCAGAGTGTACCCGTATCCTGCGTGCAGGCGGACGTAGGGATAGTCCCGGGACATGACTTTCTTATAGTCCGCCCTTGCGACTTCCGTGTTATTGTCCGCCATCAACAAGGAGGCGTTGGCGGCCAGTGTGGCTTGCCACAGTTCGTCGTATTGCAGGCCCGGGTTGACGTCTATCGCCGTGTCCCGTATGCCGATGAGTGCCGTCACGTCGTCGTTGGCCATCAGCTCGTTCAGCTTTATGCGCGACGAGTTCAGCACTTCGCGTTGCTTCATGTACTGGGCGCTGTCGGCGTTGAAGTCGACCTTGGCCTGCAGGTAGTCCAGACGCGAGAAATTGCCGATGTGGTACCTGACTTCCACGATGCGCATTCGCTCCCGGGACAGCGACATGGCATAGCGGAAGTTCTTCAACCGTATCTTCTCCTGTATGTAGTTGTAATATTCGGCCGTGAGCGATGCCACGTAGTCCTCTATCGTGATGCGGGTTTGCAACTCCCCCTGTTCTTTCAGGAGCCGCAGCCGCTTGTAGTCGGTCCACACGCTGAACCCGTCGAAAACGGTCCAGTTCAAGTCCACGCCGGCATCCACAGTCCCGTCATACGCCCCGCGCTCGGTAACGGCGACGCCCGTGGAGCGGGGAGTGGTTCGGGTGGACTCCAAGTTCCCGCTGTAAGAAGCGCTGAGGTCCGCGGTCGGCAACATTCCCGCGTTGGCCCGGGTGGCGTTGTTCGCGGCCGTCTCCTGCCGGTTCTTCACCATCCGGATGGAGAAGTTGCTCTCCAGCCCGCGCGACAGGCATTCTTGCAAAGTGACGGGGCCTTCCGCGTCCGTCATGTCTTGTTGGGCCTGTACGGTCAATGCGCACAGGGACAGAACAGGCCACAGCATCTTGTCTTTCATTTTTTCTTCCTTTTATTGATTCGGTCGGTCGAGATGTAACTGTACACGGCCGGGACGACATACATGGTAAGGAAAGTGGACACCACCATGCCTCCCACCACGGCGACGCCCATGGCGATGCGCTGGTTGCAGCCTTCTCCCGTGGCAAAGGCAAGGGGTATCAGCCCTAAGACGGTGGAAGCGCTGGTCATCAGGATAGGCCGCAAGCGTTGCAGGGCGGCATCGTGCACGGCCGTTACCTTGTCTTCGCCGTTTTCTTGTTTCAGGTTCGCGAACTCCACGATCAGGATGCCGTTCTTGGCCACGAGGCCGATTAGCATGATGATGCCGATTTGGCTGAACACGTTCATGGTGATGTCGTTGAAGTACATGAACGTCAATGCCCCGGTAATCGCGAGCGGCACGGTGAGCATGATGATGAAGGGGTCCTTGAAGCTCTCGAACTGCGCGGCCAGAATCAGGTAGATGAGCACCAACGCCAGGATGAAGGCGAACATCAGGCTGGAGGAACTTTCGCGGAAGTCCTTCGAGTCGCCGGACAGCGAGGTGCGGAACGTGTCGTCCAGGACTTCCTTGGCAATCTTGTCCATTTCGTCCAGCCCTTGTCCTATGGTCTTCCCCCTGGCCAGGCCTGCGGAAACGGTCGCGGAGACGAATCGGTTGTAACGGTAGAGCTTCGGCGGGGCGATGCTGCCTGCCAGTTCTATGAGATTGTCCATTTGAATCATCCTGCCGTCGTTGCTCCTCAGATAGACGGCCCGCAAGTCGGCAGGCTTGTTGCGTTGCTGCCGGTTTATCTCGCCCAGTATCTCGTATTGCTTCCCGTTCAGGTAGAAATATCCCATGCGCTGCCCGCTCAGCCCGTATTGCAGGGTCTCGGACAAGTCCCTCGTGCTGACCCCCATGATGTTGGCCTTGTCGCGGTTGATGTGGATGCGCAATTCGGGCATGCTGAACTTCAAGTCCACGTCTGCCATCTGGAATACGGGGTTCTCGTAGACTTTTTCCATGAAGACAGGCAAGACCTTTTCCAACTTCTCGATGTTGGTCGCTTGCAGGACATATTGTATGGGCATGCTCGACCGGCGCCCGCCGAACGAGGATTGCTGCTGCACGAACGCGCGCGCCTTGGTCTTCCCCTTGACGGCCTGCGACAGCCTTTCGGCGGCCTCCATCTGGGTGTAGTCGCGGTCTCCCATGTCTTTCAGCCGGATTTGGATGTTCCCGCTCCCGCTGGACACGCGGGCGGTCACGGCTTCCGCGTCGGGAACCAGCGAGTCCACGACCATGTTGATGTCTTCCGTATAGTCGCGCAAGTACTCGTAGGTGACCCCTTCCGCCCCCCGGGTGTTGATTGTAATCATGGAACGGTCTTCCAAGGGAGCCATCTCGGACGGTATCTGCCCCCATAGATATATGATGATTCCCGCCAAGGCCGCGACGAAGGGCAACACCCACACGCGGTGGCGCAATACGACACGCAAGGAACGGCTGTATATGTCGTTCATCCCGACAAAGAACGGCTCCGTGAAGCGGTAGAAGAGGTTCTTCTTCTCGCGCTGTTTCAGCAGTTTGGTGGCCAGCATGGGGGTGAAAGTCAAGGCCGAGAAGGCCGAGATGACCACAGCCCCGGAAATGACCATGCTGAACTCCCGGAAAAGCCGTCCTGTCGTCCCCTCCATGAACACGATGGGGAAGAACACGGCAACCAGCGTGACGGTCGTGGAAATGACGGCGAAGAAGATTTCCTTGGCTCCTTCTATCCCGGCCTTCTCCGGGTTCATGCCTTGCTCTATGCGGATGTAGATGTTTTCCGTCATCACGATGGCATCGTCCACCACAAGCCCGACGGCCAGCACGACGGCCAGCATGGTCAGCACGTTGATGGAGAAGCCGAACAGGTACATGATGAAGAACGAGCCGACGAGGGAGACGGGAATCACGATGCACGGCACCAAAGTGACGCGCCAGTCGCGCAGGAACAGGAAGATGATGACAATCACCAGCACGAAGGCCTCGTACACCGTTTGTTTTACTTCATTGATGGAAGCGCGAATGAACTTGGTGTTGTCGAACCCGTAGCTGTAATGCACGTCTTCCGGCAGGTCTTTCTTCATCTGCTCCATTCGCTGGTACACCGCGTCCGCGATGTCGATGTGGTTGGCGCCGGGCTGGGGGACGACGACGACTCCTACCATGGGCACGCCGTTCATCTTCATGTAACTTTTGATGTCGGCGGCTCCGAGCTCGGCCCTGCCGATGTCGCTGAAGCGGATGATTCGGTTCCCGTCGTGCTTGATAATCAGGTCGTCGAACATCTTGGCCTCGCTCATCAGCCCCATGGTGCGGATGTTCAGCTCTATGGCGTTCCCCTCTATGCTGCCCGACGGCAATTCGACGTTCTCTTTGTCCACCGCGTTCTTCACGTCCATGGGCGTGATGCCGTAGCCGGCCATCTTGATGGGGTCGAGCCACAAGCGCATGGAATATTTTTTCTCCCCCCAAATGGAAACGCTGCTTACGTCGGAAATCGTCTGCAGCTGTTCCTTGACGGTAAGGTCGGCGATTTCGCTCAATTCGAGCAAGGAGCGTTTTTCGCTTTGCAGGGCTACCATGAGGATGGGAGAAGCGTCGGCGTCGGCCTTGGATACGGTGGGAGGGTCGCAGTCCCGCGGCAGGAAGCGCTGGGCGCGGGAGACCTTGTCGCGGACATCGTTGGCCGCGGTTTCCAGGTCGACGGAAAGCTCGAATTCCACCGTGATGCGGCTCTGCCCCTGCTGGCTGACGCTCGTCAGCGAACGGATGCCCGGGATGCCGTTGATGTTCTGCTCCAGCGGCTCCGTTATCTGGTTCTCGATGACGTCGGGGTTCGCTCCCGCGTAAGAGCAGGACACCGAAATGATCGGGTTGTCCACCGACGGGTATTCGCGGACGCCGATGTAGAAATAGCCGATCATCCCGAACAGCAGGATGATCACGGTCATCACGGTGGCCAGCACGGGCCGGCGGATACTTAGCTCTGATATGTTCATATACGTGTCCTCCCTCTTCCTAATCCACGCGGTCGAGCACGACGGGCAGGTCGGTGCGCAGCTGCAGCGTGCCGGATGTAATCAGCGTGTCTCCCACCTGCAGTCCTTTCAGAACCTGCACGCGCTCTTCCGTGCGCAGGCCCACGGTCACCTCAACCGGTTGTGCCTTGCCGGACTTGTACAGGAACACCTTGTCCTTTCCCATTTCCGGTACGATTGCTTCGGCGGGGATGGCAATGGCATCCTGGATTTCCTGTTTCCTGAGATTGATGCTGGCGTAACGCCCCGGCGTAAGGTGCCCGCCGGGATTCTCGTACAAGGCGCGGACTTTCAGCGTGTGCGTGCCCTCGTCGATGGCAGACTCCTTGGCATATACTTTTGCCGGGAAGTCCTGCAAGGAGCCGTCTATGGTGAAAGTCAGGTTCGTGCCCGGGTTGACGTCGTCGACGTAACGTTCAGGGACGGAGAACTCCACTTTCAGGGGGACGACGCGGGTGAGCCTGCTCACGATGGTGGTGGGAGAAGCATACGCCCCCACGCTGATTTGGCGCAAGCCGATCACTCCGTCGAAAGGCGCCCGCAACTCCGTCAGTTCTATCTGGGCTTTCACGATGTCGATTTCTGCCTTTAAGGTCTCGAGTTCCGTGCGTACCTGCTCGTATGCTTCCTGGCTCACCGCGTCGTGCTGCAACAGGGTGCGTTGGCGGTAGACCCTGTCGTTGGCCAGTTTGAGCTGGGCTTGCAGGCGTTTCAGTTCGGCCTGCAGCTGCCTGTCGTTCACCTTGGCCAATAATTGCCCTTTCTTCACGTGGCCGCCCTCCTTGAACCCGATTTCCACGACCTGGCCGGAAGTCTCGAACGAAAGGTTCACTTCCTCGTCGGGCAGGAGGTTGCCGCTTACCGTGAACTCGTCGGTGAGCACGCCCGTGCGGACTTTCAGCGCGTTCACGTTCAGGATGTCCTTTTTGCCCTTGTCCCCGCCTTTTACTTTGTCGGCCTGAGCCAAATCGGAATTCAATTTGGGCAGTCGCGAATAGACGCCCCATATCGCCAACCCGCATGCGACAAAGGCAATGACCCCCCATTTCACTTTCTTGTTCATTGGTCTCCTTGTTTTATGTATGTCGTTTGTTAAATTTGAATCTTCCGTCGGCGGGGGAAACGTTGTTTCATCGGCAATCCGGCTTCACGTGCAACCTGTGCCTGAAACGGCGGTGCCGGCCTTTCCCCGAAGCGGATGACCCGTATGGGCTTGCCCCATGCCGTAATCCGCCCCTTCGGCAACATGGGAATAAAAGTACGAATAAATTCGGTGTGAGGCCTTTATTTATACATTTTTTAAAAATAAAACAAACAGTTTCAGAAAAGGCGCGGCATCGAAGGGAACGGGCCGGCAAAGAGAGTCCGCACGCCGAGGGAGGCCGCCGTCAGTCCGTGCGCCCGCCCCCGGTTCGCCCCCGGTGTACGCTTGGGGGTTGCGGCTTTGGCGGGACCCGCGAGGCGGCACGGAGAGGGGCGGCGCGCCCGGATTCCTTTCCCCCGGCAGGATTGGCGCAACCCTCCCCGCCACGCTGTCCGCCCCCGCCGGTTCCCCCTGAAAGGAGGGCGGCCGGTGCGGCGGCGCGCCCCTCGGATGTCGGGACCGATGCGCCCGTGGCACGGCACGGAGGGCGGACGACGAAGCGTCCCCCTCGCACGGGCCTGCCCCGCCGCATTCCCGAACGGGAAGTCCCCCTTGCCTTTACGTCCATCGAAAATATCCCGCCTCGGAACCGAGGCGGGATACCAACACAAAAACTAAACTAACTTTTGACTAAGCTATCTTAAAGTTTCACAACTTTATGTCCCAAAGATAACCATATTCTCGACGACTTCCAAATAAATCCGCGAAAAAAAACGTTTTTTCCTGCGGATCCGGGTGCTTTTTCTTCGTCGCGGTTACAAATGGACGGTCTTGGCGAGCAGATAATAATCCAGGACCGTCATGGCCGCCATGGCCTCCACCACCGGTACCGCACGGGGAAGCACGCAAGCGTCGTGCCGCCCGCGGCCCCTTACGACGGCCGGGATGCCGTCCGGCGTTACGGTCTCCTGCTCCAGCAGGATGGTGGCGGCCGGCTTGAAGACCACCCTGAAATAGATGTCTTGCCCGTTGCTGATACCGCCTTGTATGCCCCCGCTGTGGTTGGTGCGCGTCCCGATGCCTCCGTCCCGGGGAATGAAGGCGTCGTTCTGTTCGCTCCCCCGCTGGCTTGCCCCGGCGAACCCCCGTCCGTACTCGAATCCTTTTGCGGCGTTGATGCCCAGCATGGCGCCTCCCAGCGCGGCATGGAGCTTGCCGTAAACCGGCTCGCCCAGCCCCACGGGGCAATGGCGGATAACCCCGGTGATGACGCCGCCGACAGAATCCCCTTTCGCCTTGGCTTCCGAAATGAGGCTTTCCATCGCGGCGGCTTTCCCCGCGTCCGGGCAACGCACGTCGTTCGTCTCTATCTGTGCCGGGTCGTAATGCGTGTAGTCGTGTTCCAGGGCGATGCCGCCCACCTGCGAGGTGTAGGCATAGATTTCCACGCCGATTCGTCCGAGGGCCAGCTTGGCCAGCGCGCCGCCCACGCAACGCGCCACGGTCTCGCGTGCCGAAGAGCGTCCCCCGCCCGCATGGTCGCGCAAGCCGTATTTCCGGTCATAGGTGAAATCGGCGTGCGACGGGCGGTACAGATTGCGCAAGTCGTCGTAGTCGCCGGAATGCTGGCCTGTGTTTCGTACCAGGAAGCCGATAGGGCATCCGGTGGACTTGCCTTCGAACACTCCGGAGAGCAATTCAACCTTGTCCGTTTCCCTGCGGGGCGTCGTGATTCCGCTTTGCCCCGGCCGGCGCCGGTCCAGTTCGTGCCGTATGAAGCCCGTATCGACTTCGATGCCCGCCGGAAACCCGTCGACGACCCCGCCTACCGCCGGCCCGTGGCTCTCTCCGAAAGTCGTCAGCCGGAATATGTTGCCAAACGTGTTGCTCATGCCTCAGCTTTTTCGATGTGAAACACCCGGGCGCCCCTTCAATGGCAACGCCCGCATCCGCGTCCCTTCCCGTGGCGGCGCCCGCCGTCGCCGCAGTCGTCCCCGCAACCGCCGCCGCATCCGCCGCACCCGCACCCGCATCCTCCTTCGCCGTCCGGCGTGTCGAGCGCGGCCTGTATCTCGTCTTTCGTCGCGTCGCGGTTTTCAGTGACTTCGCCGATGAAGTTCAACGCCTTCCCGGCCAAGGGATGGTTCAGGTCCACGGTTACGGTGTCCTCCTTCACGTCCGTGACGGTCCCGTTGAAGTGCGCCCCGTCCGCGTTCATCAGGGGCACCACGCTTCCCGGGTAGATATGCTTCTTGTTGAAGCGGCCGTCCACCTTGAACACGTCCTTGCGCAGTTCCAGTACGCGTTCCTGTTCATACTCGCCGTAGGCCTCTTCCACGGACAGTGTGAAGTTGAATTTCTCCCCTTTCCGCAACGGCTTGATCCGTGCTTCAAAGGCGTCCAGAGTCGTTCCCATGTCCGTAACGAACCGGTACGGCCGTTCGGCGGGGGCTTTTTCCACTAACTCCTTTTCCCCGTCGGAATCCGTGTAGAGCTCGTATGCGACGGTGATGTACCTGTTGGGTGTCGTGTCCATATATGTCTTTAATTGTTGGTATGAGAGCCGCAAAGTTACGGGAAATAAATGACATTCGGAAACGTATTCCCCTTTTTGGATGCCTTGAACGGCGTGTTTCTCCGTTTCGAGGGTCGCCGGCGCGGGCGGCGGGGCGTCCAGCCCTCTCCCGGGCGGTGCGGCGGTTTGTCAAAATGTCAATCCTCGTCCCGCGAGATTCCGTTATTTCGTGCCCGTCCCCGGCTTGTCCGGAAACGCGCGATTCTCGCGCGCCGCGCGAATGTCGTTTTGACAGCCGTCCGGCGTTTTTGCTTTCGTTTTGCGCGGCGAGCGGGCCTGGTACGCGGGCGCGGGCGGAGGGACGTGCCCGTGCCGGGCGGCGACGGCGTGTCATTTTGTCATCCGTCTTTTGCCCGCGGACGCGGTCCTTTTAGGAGAATGACGGTCGGGAAAGGCAGGTCTCGGCTCCGTTTCCAGGCGACTTTCCCGGGACCGTGCGGCAGGAGGGCGCGCGATCTGCGGAGATAAAAAATGTTTTCTGTGCCGAACGGAAGATTTTTCGGCTGTGATTGGAACGCGTTTCGGGTTAACAGAAGTGAAAAACGAGCCCCGAATGTGAATTTGTGTTCCGGGAAAGGGGCTGGCGCCCCACGCGACGCGCCTGGAACCGGGATTCCGTCGCCCGGCGGAAAGGGCTCGCGGCTTACATTTTGTCAGCGGGAAGGCGCGATCCTGCGGAAACCCC
>CAYPMY010000036.1:0-17115 GCA_964412085.1 uncultured Paraprevotella sp.
CGTCAGGTTCGACGTCGCCGACCCCACGTGCAGGTAGATGCGCTCGCCTTTCCATTCCGCGGGGACGGTCACCGTCTTGCGGTACGACCCCGTGTAGTTGTTGAGTGCCGACACGTACGGCGGGTCGGGGTGGAACTGTGTACGCCATGCGTAACCGTTGTTACAGTAGACGGCATCGCCGCAGCCGTTCAGTTCCAAGAGGCCGGGCACGGGAAAGTCCGTCCACTCCGAGTCGTCGTACTTCAAGGAGAAGAAGCCGCCCGGTGCCTTGTCGTAGTCTTTCGAGTAATTGAATTTCCATCGGCCTTCCAGCGACAGGTAACGCGCCGACCGGCCTTTCTCTCCGGCCTTGGCCAGGTCCTCCGTCTCGTAGGCGAAGAACGCCGCGCGGGGCGGCATGGTGTTCACCTCGTTCACCTCCGGGTCCAACCACCAAGGCTTGCCTTTCTGCGCCCCGGCCGAGAGTACGGCCAGACAAGCACAAGAGAACATCAATCGTCTAAACATGGTACATTCGTTTTGTTGCGTCACAGACGCGATTAGCTAATCATTCAGGAACTGCATGCAAAGATACGTTTTTTTTCTTTTTCTTCCCGGAAACGCAAAGTTTTTGCTAAAGCGCCACGTGTTCGCACAAGATTTATTAACTTTGAAAGGGGAAAACCTGATTCCTTGCGGAAAAAACAGCTTGAATATCATGAATACCGACTTTTCACAACCGTCCAATCCCGAAGCCCGCACCCCGTCCGGCAAGGCGGACACGCGGTTCCGGCGTTACGTGGAGAAAGGGATGCCATGGTTCTATGGCATTGCCTTTCCTGTCATCTTCGGCTTTTGCCTGTACACTTACGAGAAAGAAACGCTTTTCCAGATACAAGAGCTCAACCTGTTCCTGCCGGACAGTACTTTCTATCATACGCTCGCGGCATATCCGGGCGGCACGTTGCAATGGGCAGCCTGTTTCCTCACTCAGTTTTTTTATTATCCGGCTGCCGGGACAGCCCTTCTCATAGCCGTTTGGATCTGCATTTGCTTCGTCATGCGCTCGTCCTTCCGGCTTTCCCCTTCATGGAGCTTTCTTCCCGCCTTGGTACCGGCCGCCCTGCTGGCCGGCATCGCACAGATGGGCTATTTCATTTATTACATCAAATTGCAAGGTTACTTCTTCACGGCATCCCTTGGCATATTGGCGGCTCTTTCGGCCGTATGGATTTTCAGCCGCACGGCCGACCGGCATCCATTCATGGGTTGCGCGTGGATTTCCGTATGGCTTCTCGCCGGCTATCCTTTGTTCGGGGCATACGCCCTGGCCGGCACGGCCTGCATGCTGGTACTCTGTTGGCGCATGCCGGGCACGCTGTACAAGAACCGTGTCATCCCTACGGCATGGGGAACGTTGCTGTTCATCGGAGTCCCCCTTGCGGCATGGCATCTTTATACCCAGACGACCATCAGCGAAATCTACACGGTCGCCCTGCCGAGCTTCGACGCAGGCGGAAAAGTGTTCACAGGCTATCGCCTACCTTATTACATATTGTTTTCCCTGCCGCTGGCGGGTGCCATGGTCTACGATTACGAGTCAGCCACAAAGAAATATCCCCTCGTCCTCATGGCCCACTTGCTCGTGTGGGCGGCCACCGCATGGGGATTGAAGAAGGTGTGGTACGTGGATGAGAATTTCCGCAAGGAACTGCTGATGGCACGTGCCATAGAGGAAGAAGACTGGGAACAAGTCCCGGCCATTTTTCTGAGCGGGACGGCAGAGCCTACCCGCCTGATGGTCATGAACAAGAATCTGGCCTTGTTCCGTCTCGGACGGGCCGGCGACGAAATGTTCCAATACAGGGAAGGGGGCGCACGCCCCAACGCGCCGTTCCTCGTAAGGTTGGCCCACGTAGGCGGCAAGGTCTTGTACTACCATTACGGACAGGAGAACTATTGCTATCGTTGGTGCATGGAAGACGGTGTGACTTTCGGTTGGCGGACGGAACAGCTGAAATACATGGCCAAGACTTCTATCGCGGGCGGCGACTACAAAGTGGCACGCAAATACATCGACATGCTCAAACGCACCCTTTTCCATAAAGAATGGGCCGAGAAATACGAGGCTTACCTCAACCACCCTGAGCAGATACGGGAAAGCAAGGAGTTTGCCCCGATTATCCGGCTGTTGCCCAAGGAAGACAAACTGAACTCGGACTTGAGCGTCATCGAAATGTTCCTCTTGCAGACCTTTGCCTACGACGAGAGCAACGACCCGCTCTATCAGGAACAGACCTTGATAGCGGCCTTGCAAATGAAAGACATCGACATTTTCTGGCCTCGCTTCTTCCGATATGCCTCCCTGCACGAAGGGAAACCCATGCCGCGCCACTACCAGGAAGCAGCCTACTTGTACGGACATCTGGAAAACAAGGTAGACATCAGCCACATGCCTTTCGACAAGGAAGTGAAAGACAGTTACCAGCGTTTCATGGACTTCACCCGGCAATGCGACGGCATGACGGAAGCACAAATGGCGGAAGCCTTCCGACCGCAGTTCGGCAACACTTTCTATTATTTCTATTTCTTAGTCAACGGATTACAAACCTACTAACCATGAACGCTTTTCTGAAGCCTTTGGCCGGCGTATGGCTGGCCGCCCTTTGCTTCGCTTGCAACCCCGGAATGCCTGATGCTTATACGGAAAGCCAGGACGCACCGGACATTTATCCCGACTATACGGACGTGACCGTACCGTCGAACATGGCTCCCCTGCATTTCATCGTGGACGAGAAGGCAGACGCTTACGCAGTCCGCATCGAATATCCCGGTGGCGAATGGACCACGGACGAACGGGAGGTGACTCCCTCCGTTTCGCAATGGCGCGACATGCTGGCCTCCGCCAAAGACGGCGCGCTCGACGTGGAAGTATTTGTGGAACACGATGGACAATGGACGCGCCGCCGTCCGTTCAAAGTCCATGTAGCCGAAGAGGATATAGACCCTTACCTCTCCTACCGCCTCATCAGTCCCTCATACGTCACTTACCGGGACTTGACCATCAACCAACGCGATTTGACCAGCTTCGACGAAAGCGTCATTTACGGTAACATGATGAACACCGACGTGGAACACGCACAATGCATCAACTGCCATTCTTACCAGAACTACAATCCCCGGCGCATGCAGTTCCACGTGAGGGAAGACCGTGCAGGAACGGTCATCGCATACGACGGCACATTAATCAAAGTCAACCTGAAGACAGACTCCTTGATTTCGGGCGGCGTATATCCGGCATGGCATCCGACGGAAAGACTCATCGCTTACTCGGTCAACCAGACGGGGCAGACGTTCCACACACGCGACTTACAGAAAGTGGAAGTGCAGGACATGCTCAGCGACCTCATTCTTTACGACGTGGAGAAAAACGAAGTGACACGCATCCCGGGCGATGCCGATGAGCTGGAAGTGTTCCCATGGTGGAGCCCGGACGGCAAATACCTTTATTATGCCTCAGCCCGTTTCGTACGCAGGGATACGGCTGGGGATTCGGACAACGAGACCATCCTGCGCTATAAGGAAATCAAATACAATCTCTTCCGGCGAAGTTTCGACCCGGCCAGCCGCCGGATAGGACTGCCCGAATTGGTGTTCGATGCCGCCGCGCTCGGGAAAAGTGCCACGTTGCCGCGCATATCGCCCGACGGACGCTACCTGATGTTCACGCTCGGAGCGTTCGGCGTGTTCCATATCTGGCACAAGGACGCAGACCTCTACCTGATGGACTTGCGTACACGCCAAGTACGTCCCATGACGGAAATCAACTCCGGCGATGTGGAAAGCTACCACTCATGGAGCAGCAACGGACGATGGGTGGTCTTCAGCAGTCGACGTTACGACGGGAACTACACACGGCCTTTCATTGCCTACATCGACAAGGACGGCAAGGGACGCAAACCTTTCGAGTTGCCGCAGGAAGCACCCGACATGCACAGACGCTTCATGCGAAGCTACAACGTCCCGGAATTCATGACCGGCTCGGTCGAGATAACCCCGCAAGCGTTCGCCTCGCTCATCAGGGACACAGAAGCCCGACCGGCACGGCAAAGGAATTAGACACGACAAAAAAACTTTGAAAAAACAATGAGAAACGAAGCTATAAAAAGCCTGTTGCTCCCGGCACTATGCTTCATGGCGGCAAACGGACAGGCACAAGGCACAGTGGAAGACTACAAGAGGGCATATTCCCTCTACGAGAAGTTCAATGCCACACAGGTGTATGACGACCCGGCAGACATACGATGGGACGGGAAGACCACATTCCACTACTCCGTCTATACGCCGGAAGGGACAGACTATTACGTAGGCAAAGTGGAAGGAGACGTGAAAACGGCTGACGTGAAAGCGATTCACATGGAGAACTTGGCAGGACTGCTTTCCCGCGAGACCGGGAAGGACATCCGACGAAACACGCTAAGGCTGTCACGCTTCAGTGCGGATGAGAACCAACCCATGTCCGTGTCCTTCGAATTCGACGGTTACAAATGGAAAGTCGAAGAAGCTTGCACGGACGGACTGCGGTTAGGCGGCAAGGAAGCCCTGCCCTTCCCCAAAGAGCCATGGCGCAAGCCGCGTCACTGGATGGAGGTGGACGACGAGAAAGGAGAGGCACCCGTAGTGTCACCCGACGGGGAACGGCAAGCTTATATTAAAAACGCCAATGTACACGTCAGCGACCGGGACGGACGGCACGAACGGGCGTTGAGCAATGACGGGACGGACGGCAATTACTATTCCTGTCGGCTCAAATGGAGCCCGGACGGCAAATACGTATGTGCCAACAAGATACGACCGGCTCTGAAACGGTACGTATATTACGTGGAAAGCTCTCCCAAAAGCCAGCTCCAGCCTATCCTTCACCAACAGGAATACGCCAAGCCGGGCGACGAGCTGCGTTTCAAGGTGCCTTGCATATTCAACGTGGAAACAGGACAGGCCGTCATTCCGTCTACCGAGCTTTTCGACCGCCAATACGACTTGTATGGCCCGGAATGGAAAGGAGATGGAAAAGCCGTGACTTTTGAATACAACGAACGCGGCCATAAAACCTACCGTGTGTTGGAACTCGATGCGGAAACAGGAAAGGTACGCACGCTCGTGGAGGAGAGCAGCCCCACCTTTGTCAACTACAGCCGCATGTTCCGCCACATCCTGAAAGGAGGGAAGGAAATGATATGGATGAGCGAACGGGATAACTGGAATCACCTCTACATGATTGACATGGAGAAAGGCAAGGTGACCCGGCAAATCACAAAGGGCGATTGGGTGGTGCGCAACGTGCTCGAAGTGGACGAGGACAACCGAGTGATTTACTTTACGGCCAGCGGCGTGAATCCCAAGGAAGACCCTTACCATGTACATTATTATAAAATAGACATGGACGGCAAGCAGATGACCTGCCTCACTCCCGAAGAGGGAAACCACTCGGCCGTATTCAACGAGGATTACACCCTGTTGGTCGACAAATATTCCACGGTTGAACAGGCTCCCGTCACCGTACTGCGCACGACACAAGGCGGAAAAGCGGAAGTGCGGACATTGGCACAAGCGGATTTAGGCAAAATCAAATCGGCCGGATGGACTGCCCCCGAAGTCTTCACCGCTCCGGGACGGGACGGCGTGACCCCGATGTGGGGCATCATCCATCGCCCGACCAATTTCGACCCGCAAAAGAAATATCCGGTCATCGAATACATCTACTCCGGCCCCGGAGACGCTTACACGCCCAAAAGCTTCCTCCCCTACGACGGATATACGACGGCACTGGCCGAATTGGGATTCATCGTCGTGCAACTCGATGCCATGGGGACATCCTATCGCGGAAAGAAATTTGAAGAGGTGTGCTATAAGAACCTGAAAGATGCCGGGTTCCCCGATCGCATCCGGTGGATCAAGGCGGCCGCGGAGAAGTACCCTTATATGGATAGTACCCGTGTGGGGATATACGGTTGCTCGGCCGGAGGACAGGAAGCTTTGGCCGCCGTGCTTTTCCACCCGGAATTCTACAAGGCATCCTATTCCAGTTGCGGTTGCCACGACAACCGGATGGACAAAATCTGGTGGAACGAACAGTGGATGGGCTATCCTGTGGACAGCAGTTACATCGCTTGCTCCAACGTGGAAAACGCCTACCGGCTGACGCGCCCGCTGATGCTCGTGGTAGGCGAAATGGACGACAACGTGGATCCGGCCTCCACTATGCAAGTGGTCGATGCCCTCGTCAAAGCCAACAAGGACTTCGAGTTAGTGGTACTGCCGGGCGTAAGGCACAGCATGGGCGAAAGCTACGGGGAACACAAGCGTTTCGATTTCTTCGTGAAAGAACTCATGGGCGTGGATCCGCCGAAATGGGAAGAGCTGGAACGAAAATAAAAAGCCATAGGATTACGCATCCAACAACACAAAAGGCCTTCTCTCTCCGGACGACCGCAAAAGCCCTCTCCAATGGAATCTTCAGCCCCATTTTATGGCAGTTGGAAGTCTGTCTCTCCGTAAGGGAACAGTCGCTCGCGCAAAGTCAGGATTTACCAAGCAAACAAAAATTATCAAAAATCAAACACTGCATACAAAATTCAGAGAACAAATTCCATATCCTCCTTTGATTACCAAGCAGTAGATTACCAACCATTTAAATTATTCAGACATTTGTCTTACGCATTTGCCTCTTGGCGACTGGATTCGCTTCTTGCATCGACGACGAGTATGGAAGGGAGATATACGATTACGACAGCGACGGGAAAATGGAAAGCGGACGTGGTATGATATTTATCATCATGCTGATGCTTATGATTACGTGGAGAATGGTGACTTCAAAATCCGACACAACCCGCTCGCCATTGATGTTAGGATTACGACTACTCTGATTAGTCTACCGTTCTTTCTGGTGTCGAAACCTGAACGGACATCAAAGTAAACGACAAGGGGCTCGCCACGTCAATGACTTGTCACGAAGACTATAAGGACGACTATGACGAAGACGATAACAGCTCGTATGCCATGGAATACGACGCGGACGGGCACATCACGGAACTATCAGTTAAAATATACTTCCGGAACGGGATTACGAAGAGGCCTGTGACTACACTTACATATAGGGTAATGGCAACCTGACCCGAACGGTTCGGGAATACGAAGACCCAAGTCCGGGTCATGTCCAAGACGCACATTTGTAAGGGGCACTTATGAATTCACGTACGGGGAAGGACAGCCGAAGCCCGGCATTTATTTCGGTTTAGACGATGACACAGAGTCTTTATACATACGCAACCACTTCCGGGTATGACGGGCAACCCTCTGCGGAAGCCGGTATGACCCCGGCCCGAAAGGCTCTGAAAACAGGACGGGCGCACCGCGCGCTCCGGAAAGCAAAGCCCGTCCTGCGTTGACCCGTGTACCGCCGGACGGCTCTGCCGCCCGCCGCGTCCGAAGAACCGCGCCTCCGGGGAGTCTCCATGAAGGCGCGGCTTTTTCCCGGCATCCGCCCGGATACGGACTCAGCGCAAGACCACCGTCAGCTTGCTCCCCTCCGGCGTGTCCGAACTGTCGCCGTACATGATTTCGTACTCGCCGGGAACCACGCGCATCGTGTTCGTGGCCGTGTCGAAGAACTCGAACGCCCCGGGAGGCAGTTCGACGGTAACCTCACGGCTCTCGCCAGCCTTCAGTTCCACACGTCGGAAACCGCGGAGGCTCTTCAACGGCCCCTCCGTGTCACCAGCCTTACGGACGTAGACTTGGACGACTTCGGCACCGTCGCGTCCCCCCGTGTTCTTTACCCGGGCCGTGAACTTCACGCCCTCGCCGGATTCCGCCGAATACTTGTCCAAACGGCCTTCGGAGATGTCGAACGTGGTGTAACTCAAACCGTAACCGAAAGGGAAGAGCGGTTTCTCCGTCATGTAACGGTAAGTGCGCCCTTTCATGCCGTAGTCCTCAAAATCAGGAAGCTGCCCCGTGCTTTTATAAAACGTCACGGGCAACTTGCCGCCGGGATTGTAATCACCGAACAGCACGTCGGCCACGGCCAAGCCCCCGGCCTGGCCCGGATACCAAGCCTGCAAGATGGCATCGCATGATTCCAACTCCGGCACCAAGGCCATGGCAGAACCCGAGCAGTTGACGAACACCACTTTCTTGCCCGCCGCCTTCAACGCCTTCAGGATGTCACGCTGCACCTGCGGCAACTCAATCGAAGTGCGGTCGCCGCCGGAAAAGCCCGGACAATTCACGAAATTCTTCTCTTCCCCCTCCAGATCGGGAGAAATCCCACCCACGAAAACGACCGTTCCGGCATCTCTTACGCGTTCGACCACCTCGGCGGGAGGTATCTGCCTAAACACTCCGATGTCGAATTTCAGCAAAGCCTCGGCACCGGCCTGCATGTACTCGATTTTAATGTCATAATCCTTTCCGGCAACAGCCTCCAGCATATATTCCCGTTCCGCACTGGAGTGTTCCCCCCAATAATCAATCACTTTTTCGCCGTTCACATACACGCGGTAGCCGTCGTCCCCCTCCACGGCCAGCGTGTACTTGTCCGGGACTTCCGGCCGGAAAGTGCCCTCGTATACCGCCGTGAAGTTTTCCAGTCCCACTCCCTGCGCGAACGCCGTATGCCCCCCGTTGCTCAAACTGACGGGAGACGGCAACTCCTGGGTAGCCGCGGCCTCTCCCCGCATCTCCTTGTTGTTCCAATACGTGGCCTTCATCCCCGGCCGGCCGTCGTGGGACACGTCGTCATAATGGGAGTCAAACACTTGATTGTCCAACAGCCCGCAACCTTTCTCGTACCGCACGTCGGCAATCTTCCCCCGGATGCCTTCCAAAATGGTATAAGTATGTGCCGGCACGCCTTCGTAATTCCCCCATTGCATGACGGAATCAACGGCATTCGGCCCCATCACGGCAATCTTTCCGGCATCGCCCTTGTCTAAAGGCAGGATGCCATTGTTATGCAACAGCACCATCGACTTGCGCGCGACATCCAAGGCCATCCGCCGATGCGTCCCGCAATCCACCGTATCGATGCCGATACGGCTCCACGGCACGAGCGCGTCGTCGTCCATCTCGCCCAAGGCAAAACGGGCTTCCAACAGGCGGCGAAGACTGGTGTCGATGCGTTGTTCCGTAATCAACCCCCTTTCTACCGCCTCTTCCAGATGGGAATATTGTGTGCCGCACTCCAAATCCGTCCCGTTGATGACGGCCGAAGCACTGGCGGTAGCCGCATCCGGGTGCGTCTCGTGGCGGCCCTGGCAGAAGAAATCGCTGATGGCACCGCAGTCGCTCACCACCAAATGCTTATACCCCCATTCGTCCCGCAATATCTGCGTGAGCAACCGGTTGCTTCCGCAACAAGGCTCTCCTTCAAACCGCTGATAGGCACACATCACCTCTTTCACGTCTGCCTCTTCCACCAATGCCTTGAAAGCCGGAAGATACGTTTCCCATAAATCACGCGGTTCCAGGTTTTCCACATCGAAGGAATGACGCTTGGCCTCCGGGCCGCTGTGCACGGCATAATGCTTGGCGCAGGCGTGCGTCTTGTCATACTTGGCGCCGGCAGGCCCTTGCATTCCACGGACTACCGCCACGCCCATGCGGGAGGTCAGGTACGGGTCCTCGCCCCAGGTCTCCTGTCCCCGTCCCCAACGCGGGTCACGGAAAATGTTCACGTTGGGACACCAGAACGTCAATCCCTCGTTCCCCTGTCCGTAACGGCCATGACGCCGGGCATCATGGAATTTGGCGCGTCCCTCGTCGCTCACCGTCGCATAAACGTCTTCTACCAGCTTGTCGTCGAACATGGAAGCCATCCCCATCGTGATGGGATAAACCGTAGCCACTCCATTGCGGGCCACCCCGTGCAACGCCTCGCTCCACCAATCATAAGGCTTGACACCCAAACGCTCCACTGCCGCCGACTGGTTCTGCATCAATGATATCTTTTCCTTCAAGGTCAACCGCTTCAACAGGTCGTCCGTACGCTCCTGCGGCGGCAAGCCGGGATTCTTGTAAGGCTCGTCCTGCGCCGGGGAGACCGCAGCCGCCATGGCTCCCGCGCAGAAAGCTAAAACGAATTTTCTCATGCTTTCATCGTTTACTGGTGGATCCTGTCAAATCTCTTTTGTTATCCTGGAACAGGCAGCAGGAATCCTTTATCTGCCTGTTTCGGATGTTTTTGTCGTTCCCGTCCTGCAAAACCAACCGTTCCACGGTCTCCTGTTTGACACAGCTTAGATAGACGAATCCTCGTTCCCATGCCGTTTGGACATGGCTTACCCCATAAGGGCGGGCCGCAGCCTGGCCGTCCGGGTATGGCGGAACACGTTGCACACGAGGCAACGGGTCTCGCACTTCTTCCCGTTCTTCCGCAAGCGGACGGATGCGTGCGGCCACAAGGCTTGCATCAACGATACGGCACTCGTCAGGCCGAAGTCCTTCCGACCCCATGAACTCGCAGGAAACCTTTTCATCATCTCCCCGCTCAAAGTCCGACGGTTTCCCTGAACCTTATATCCTCGGAAGAGGCTCCTACCATGAAAGTGTATTCTCCCCCGGGAGTGACGAACTTGCGTTCCCGCTCGTCCCAATAGCGCAGTTCCTTCTTCGGCACACCTATCGTCACTCCGCATGTCTGGCCTTTCCTTATATGCACTCGCCGGAATCCATGCAACTGCTTGATAGGCATATACGTGCCGGTTTCCGGATACTTCACATACACCTGCGCCACCTCGTCGCCATCGCATTTCCCGACATTGGAGACTTCAAAGCTGACTTTCACCGTATCCTGCTCCACGTTCACTCCTTTGCTCTTGTAACGGAACTTGGTATAACTCAATCCATAACCGAACTCATACAAGGGCTGTCCCTCGAAATACTGGTAGGTACGGCCTTTCACGGAATAATCGTCAAAAGCCGGAAGCTCGTCCAAAGAATTATAATAGGTGAGAGGCAAACGGCCTCCCGGGTTATAGTCGCCGAACAACACCTCTGCCACTGCGTTCCCGCCCTGCTCGCCGGGATACCACGCGTTGAGGATGGCCGGGACATTCTCGTCCACCCAGTTCACGGCCAGGGAGCTTCCGGCCACCAATACCACCACCGTATTCGGATTGACTTCATAAAGCCCCTTGACAAACTCCTGCTGGTCTGCCGGCAGTTCCAAGGAGAAACGGTCTTGCCCCTCCCGTTCTATAGACTTGTTGATGCCCAATACTGCCACGGTCACGTCGCACTCCGCCGCCTTGCCGGCATCGCCGAAACGAGCCAACACGTCCTGCCGGCCGGCCGAAGGAACCTTCCAATACAATCCGGCAAAGCACTCTCCTCCGTTGTCGAAGTACTCCACCCGCAACTCATAGGTCTTTCCGGCCTCCAACTCCACCATGGCTTCTTCCATCTGTACGCTGTGTTCAGTCCAGGCATCTATCACTTTCTTGCCGTCCACATACACCCGGCAGCCGTCGTCCGATTTCATCCCCACCGTGTACACTCCGGACACGACAGGTTTCAACAGTCCCGTCCACCGGATGGACATGGGCGCTTCCGGTTGGAAGCGATCGGGCTTGTGCGCCGGGTCGTAAAGCAGCTCTTCCTCCATTCGGACGGAGGCTTCACCCGACAAACCGCCGTTCCGGTAATATTCCACTTTCAATCCCTCGGGGAAACTGGTCTTCGTCACCGGCTCGAAACCTTCGCTGGCGGAAACCCAAGGGGCGTATGCGACCTTGAAGCCGTATTCCTCCGCATACTTCCTGATTCCGTCAAGAATCGTCACCGGCTCGTTCTTCGGCGTGCCGCTGTAATCCCCGAACTCGCAATGCCCCGCGTTGATGCCGACGACGGCTATGGATTTCACCTTCTTGGGGTCCAACGGCAA
Source organism: uncultured Paraprevotella sp. (assembly GCA_964412085.1). Classification (GTDB taxonomy): domain Bacteria; phylum Bacteroidota; class Bacteroidia; order Bacteroidales; family Bacteroidaceae; genus Paraprevotella. The sequence goes on from CAYPMY010000036.1 coordinate 11,924, forward strand.
GAAGCCGTCTTTGTTCTTCAGCAACACCATGCTTTGGCGCGCCGCCTCCAAGGCCAGCTCCTGGTGGGCCTTGCAGCCCACCACGGACGGTTCTATCCGATTGTACGGGTTCTGCGCCGGGTCATCGAACAATCCCAGCATCATGCGCCCCCGGAGAACCCGGTAAGCGGCGGAGTCTATGTCCGCTTCGCTCACCATATACTGCCGGTAAGCCTCCAGCAACCCCTCCCCGTACACTTGATTGCCGCACTCCAGATCCAAGCCGGCTTTGACAGCCAACGTCGCGGCCGCCTCGCGGGTCTTCACGTAATGATGCTGGGTAATCATCCATTCCGGGGCGCTACAATCCGAGACGACGTAACCGTTGAATCCCCAGTCCCCGCGCAACACGTTCCTTATCAGGTAGGTGTTCACCGTACAGGGCACGCCGTTCACGGCATTGTAGGCCGTCATGATGGATTGTGCCTTCCCCTCGGTGATGCAACGCTCGAAAGAAGGCAGGTAATACTCCCTCAAGTCGCGCTCCGACACTTTGACGTCGCAGCTCGAACGGTTGTGTTCTTCGTTGTTCACGGCGAAATGCTTCGGCGTGGAGACCGTCTTCAGATACCGGGGATGACTGCCTTGCAGGCCTTTCACGAAAGCCGCCCCGAGCACCCCGCCCAGATAGGGGTCTTCCCCGTACGTCTCCGGCGTGCGTCCCCAGCGGGGGTCGCGGGCCATGTTGACCGTAGGCGACCAGAAAGTCAGCAAGTCGCTTGCCCCGGCCGTCTGCCTTTTCCCGTATCCCAGTTCTTTCCATCGTCCGCGCGCCTCGTCCGAGATGGCGGAAGATATGCGGTATGACAGTTCCGGGTTCCACATGGCGGCCATGCCTATGGCCTGCGGGAACACCGTGAATTCCCCCGGCCGCACCACGCCGTGCAAGGCTTCATTGCCATGATTGTACTTGTCTATCCCCAGGCGCCCGATGGCCGGGGCATCGTTCACCAACAAGGAAATCTTTTCTTCCACGGTCAGACGGGACAACAGATCCATGACACGCTCGTGCCGGGATGCCTTCATGTCCCTGAACAATTCGGCTCCTCCGCCCGTCTGCCCCGACAAGGGCGAGGCACACAAGGCCATGCAGCAACCGGTTACCTTCAATGCTTTCATGCTTGACAGCTTAATAGATTATCGTGTTAAACGTTTTGGGCCGCAATTCCAGGACCACCATCTTGCCGCCACAGGCAAGCCGCACGCCACGCCCGGCTGTCTCCCTGTTCATGCAGAACACGACGGTTTCCCCGTCCGGGTTGCGGAAAGCCAGCACATCGCTTCCTCTCTCCACTTTGAGCTTGCGGGCACCCGGCTTCAGGAAGTGGCTCAGATGCTTCAGCAAATGGAACTCCGGCGTGTAGACCGCCTCTTTCGTGGAAGACAGGACGCGCACCAGCGCGTTCTGTCTCCATCCCCACGAGCTGGCTCCCTCGTCCTGAAGCACCATGTTGAAATACATGTACGTGTTCACGCCCCCGTCAAGGTAAGTCTTTATCAGGTCAAAGGTGTGTTCGGCGGCAGCCCAGTCGAAAGTGCCGCTCCCACACTCGTTTTCCGTCTGCATCAGCCGCATCCCGGGATATTTGCCATGTACCTCGCCCACGATGTCCTTGCCTTCCCACTGCAAGCCGATGCCACGCACGTAGCGGGCCGCCGCCGTATCCTGCATCACGCGGTCCAAATCGGCCATGCGGTTACAATTGAACGTGCCGAAATACAAGTCCACTCCCGGATGTTCCCGCTCAAAGAGCGGGCCGAGATACCGTCCGATGAAGTTGGCCATTGAAGCCGGCATCCATCTGCAGTTCGGCCACTGGTTCTCGGTGTAAGGCTCGTTTTGGAACTGCAGCAAGGATATGTCTATCCCCTCTTCCCGATAGGCTTCCACGAACTTGGATTGGTAAAGCGCGTACGCTCTCAGGTATTCCGGCTTCTGGATGAGATGGTCGCCTTCCGCCTCGTTCGCTTTCGTGAAATCGTTATGGTCTCCCGGCGCCGTGGCATAATGCCGGGTGGTTTTCATCCATACCGGCGGCGTCCAAGGCGAAGTCCATAGTACAAGCTCCGGATTCTGCCTCAGCGCGGCCTTCACGTACGGGATCATCGCCCGCTTGTCACGCTCTATGGTGAAATGCCGCATCCCGAAGTCTCCGTCCGTGTCGTCGCATGAATAGTAATCGCGGGCAAAGTCGTTGGCCCCCATGGGGATGCGCCCGTATGCGAGATGTATCCCCTCCGGGGCGAACAAGGCATGCATGACCTCCTCCCGCCCCTCTTCCGTCAGCAATGCGAGGGCGTCCCATCCAATCTCTCCGAAAGACCCGCCGAATCCGCCGAACGGTTGTTCCCGCTCGTCGGAAACCACGATGTCCGCCGCGGCCCCGTCCGCCGGCCGCACTTCCGCCGCCACCTCCTTCCATGCTTCCGTTTCAGACGTGGTGTACACCTTCGCCTCTCGTGCCGCGCAAGCCGGAAGCCCGCAACTTGCCCACAGGCAGATACATGACCGGTAATCCATTTTCATTCCTCCGTTCCGTTTCAGCTTTTGCTCATCGTCTTCCCATGTCCAAGGAGGGAGGCACGTCTTCCGCCCCGCTGCCCCATTCCTTGTTGCACCGGCTCCCCATGACAAACTCAAGTCGGCCTCCGTCGGCGATGTCCTCATGAGAGAACCATGGTCTTGTCCAGACCTTCCCGTTCAACTTGGCCGATTGGATGTACTTGTTCTCTTCCGAACAGTTCCGGGCTATGATTTCCAACGTCCTCCCGTTGCCCAGGCTCAATTCCGCGGAAGGGAAGAAGGGGCTCCCGACAAGATAGACCGGCAATCCGGGAGTCACCGGGTAGAATCCCATCATGGAAAACACCACGAACGCGGAAAGCCCGCCGCCGTCCTCGTCGCCGGGCACGCCCATCAGGTCGTCGCGGAACCACTGGTGCACCAGCGAGCGTATGCGACGCTGGGTCTTCCACGGGGCTCCGGCGTAATCGTACAGATAAGGTATATGCAAAGAAGGCTCGTTGCCCATGGAAAACTGCCCCACGTTGCCCGTATGGTCGGGAAGCTGGGCGTAGAACTCGTGCTTCGGCCGTCCCAGCCACTCGTCGAAAGTGGCGTCAAGATTACGCACGAACGCCTCTTTCCCTCCCATCAGTTCCACCAAGTCGCCCACATTGTGCTGCACGTCCCAGCGATACACCCAGGCGTTGTTCTCGTCGTAGTAATCCCGTGCCCCAGGCCCTCCGGAGAAACGGTAGTCGAACGGTTCTATGAACCTGCCCTCCTCGTCTTTGGGATGGAAGAAGGAAGTCCGGGGATTGAACAGGTTCCTGTAGTTGTAAGAGCAGTCCAGATAACGTTCCGCCTCGTCTCCCATGCCCAGCTCGGCGGCCATGCGGGACAAGCACCAATAGTCGTAAGAGGCGCCCAAGGTGACGGCCACCGCCTGCCGCTTTTCCCACGAGTCCACTTCCGGCACGGTCTCCCTCTCTCCGGGACGGAGGGCCGGGACATATCCCTTTTCCGCATAGAAACTGTCCAGCCATCCGGGAGCCGCGGAAGACCACGGCGCCAGCGTCTTCTTCTCCACGCTGTTCTTGGCGTATGCGTACGCTTCCCGCAAGTCGAAATCCCGGATTCCCTTGCACCACGCGTCGGCCACGACCGACACGCCGTGGTTGCAGTTCATCCGGCGCGAATCCCCCGTGATTTCCGGGAAGTTCGGAAGGAAGTGGCTCCCGTCCGTCTCCGCCATTCTCAGGAAGGAACGGATCATGTCCGCGTGCTTGGGGGCGTCGAGCAGGATGCGCAGGGGATGCGCCGCGCGGTAACTGTCCCAGACCCAGTCGTCCGTGTAATATGCATGCCCGCCGTCGTCGTGCACCCTCCCGTCATAGGCGCTGAAATAACGCCCGTCCTCGCTCACGCAGACCGGGCGCTCCAGACAGCGGTACAAGGACGTGTAAAACACACGGCGGTCGCTCTCCGTGCCTCCCGAAATCCGGATTTTCCCCAGCTCCTCGTTCCACGTCCGCCGGCCTTCCCGGGCCACCGCCTCCAAGTCAAATCCGGGGATTTCCCTCCTCAGGTTCTTCCTGGCTTGCTCCACGCTGATGTACGACACGCCGTAGCGGACGTTCAGCGACGTCAGCGCGCTGCTCCACGACAGCGCCACGCAGACGCCGTCTCCCCCGACAGTCCGCCTCCCCCTGTCCCACTTCCCGTCGCGGAACACGCCGCTTTGCTCCGGCGCCGCGTCGGTCTCCATGTAGACGTACGCTTTCAGCCCGTTCCACAGGTCCTGATGGCCGTAGACCGCGTTCCCGTCGACGGACAGCTCCCCGTTCCCGCCGTTCAGCACAAGGTAGCGGGCCGCGTCCCGTTCCCGGAAATCGAAGCGGTAGACGGCCGACTGGCGGGAGGGCGCAAATTCCGCGCCCAGCTGCGAGCCGCACAAGTCCACCTTGTAATAATAGGGCTTCGCCACCTCGTTGTCATAGTCGTAGTCCTTCACGCGCTCTATTCCCGACTCGTCGCCTTGGAAGGGCGACAGGTCGAAGACGAAACTCCCCCGATGGCTGATTTGCAGCACGGGCAGGCCGTGGAGCCTGCCTGCCGTGTAATCCCCTCTCCGGGGGTAGACCCTCAGCATGCCGTTGGGCAAATGCACGACGGGGTAAGTCGGCACCAGCAAATGGCTTATGTTCCCCATGTAAGGGTTCACGTAGTCCACGGGGGCGCCCTCCGCCGGCGCGGCCGCCCGCGGCTGCACGGCAGGAATGCCGCAGCAGAGCAGGCACAGTGTCTTCTTCAATAATCCGCTTGTCGTCATGTTTAAAAAGTCCGGCAGGCAAAAGTAACGGTTTGGGCGGTTCCCTTTCTCATAAAAACAAACCAAAATATGAAAAAAACAAGCCATCGCCTATCAAATCCGCGGGAGCGGCGGGCGCGGGAGCTTCCGCGGCGGGCCGTCCCGGCCTTGGCGGCACGCGACGCCCCCCGCATCCGCGGGGCACGGGACGCAAGGCGGCAAAGGCGGCGGGGGCGGACGGGCGCATGGCCCCGCGAGGCGCGCACGCCGGGGGAAACGCGGCGGAAGCACGCGCCCGGCACGGGCGGCGGCGAAGGCTTCCGCGCCGCGGTAAAAAAA
>CAYPMY010000037.1:0-16286 GCA_964412085.1 uncultured Paraprevotella sp.
AGACAAGAAAACTTGCAGACTTGTCAAAGACTGTTATAAATCAATTCCTTGAATGTCTGTAAATAAAACTATTTCTAAGGGACGACTAATTATAGTTGCTTAACAAATGATAATCCGCATTGCGGCCTAAGCACTCGCCAGTTGTACTCTCGGTCTCTGAAACTTATGGATAGAGCCGTAGCCGCGACAAGCGACCTGTTAACAAGCCTTTCCCCGAAACAGCGACGGTTGAACTTGTAGCGGGATTCATTGAAGTGCTCCTGCAGGAATTTCGGTTTGATGTCGTGGCAGATGTGGGCAAGCCCGGCCTTCGCGTTCGCTATTGCCACATAATCCCATGGAAGCACTTTCCAGATTTCTCATCAACGCCGGCTCTCACGTATTCCTTGAAAATCTCCGGGAATCTCACATGCGACTCGGTGTCGTCGCCGGCAAGTGCATCGCGACGAACCCGTAGCGGAACGGGAGTTCGGGGTTCTCCATGACCATTCCCTTGCGAAGGCTTTCCCTGTAATGGGAGCTCTTGCATTCGTGGCAGGCTTGTCCTAGACCCATGCGCCATAAGATTCTTGCCTTCAATGACATACGGACACGCGAAAAACAACAGCCGAACGGAAAACCAATTTCAGCCGATTGATTTCCCGTTCTGCGCCAAACCGTTTTCCGACATCAAGCAGACGGCGTCGCGCCTTCCGCAGTCCCGTCCTTCCCGCAAAGGGTGCTGGCCTCGCGTCAGAGGACGCCCTTGCTCGAAGGCAGCCCGTAATGATAAATGTCGCGCCGCACCGCCATCTTCAGGCTGCGTGCAAAAGCCTTGAAAATCCCCTCTATCTTATGGTGCTCGTTCACGCCTTCGGCCCTGATGTTCAAGTTCATCCGCGCCGCGTCGCTCAGGCTCTTGAAAAAATGGAAGAACATCTCGGTGGGCATCTCGCCCACTTTCTCGCGATGGAATTCGGCATTCCACACCAGCCAGGGCCGTCCGCCGAAATCGAGGGCCACGCCGCACAGGCAGTCGTCCATGGGCAGACAATAGCCGTAGCGCTCAATGCCGCGCTTGTCGCCCAAGGCACGCGAGAGGCACTCGCCCAAAGCCAGGGCCGTATCCTCTATCGTGTGGTGCTCGTCCACCTGCAGGTCGCCTTCCATTCGGACATACAAGTCCAACCCGCCATGCCTGCCGATTTGCTCCAGCATGTGGTCGAAGAATCCCAATCCCGTCCGGATGTCGCACCGGCCGTTGCCGTCCAAGTCCAAACGCACCTCGACGTCGGTCTCCCTGGTCGTGCGGCGCACGCGGGCCTTGCGTTCCCCGGCAAAAAGGATCTCGGCGATGCGGTCCCAGCCGTCCACGTAGCGGACGCCCTCGTCCGAGAAAGGGTTCCCCTCCCCCTCTTTCAGAATCAAGGCCCGGCAGCCGAGGTTCAGGGCCAGCTGCGCGTCGGTCTCGCGGTCGCCGATGACCCAGCAGGCGCCCATGTCGTAGCCGCCCGAGGCGTAATGTCCCAACATGGCCGTGCCCGGCTTGCGCGTGGGCAAATGCTCCTCCGGGAGACTGCGGTCTATCAGCACGTCGTCGAACGTCACGCCCTCTCCCGCCAAGGTGCGCATCATCAGATCGTGCACCGGCCAGAAGGCTTCTTCGGGGAAAGCGTCCGTGCCCAACCCGTCCTGGTTGGACACCATGACAAACTCGTAATCCAGTTCCCGGCGGATAAATGCCAGGTTGCGCATCACGCCCGGCACGAACTCCAGTTTCTCGAATGCGTCAACCTGCTCGTCTGCCGGCTCTTTTATCAGCGTGCCGTCGCGGTCTATGAACAAGGCTTTCCTCATGATGTTCGTCTTATCGCCTCCGGCCTGTAAGAGCGCAACGCGCCCAACAGGCTGTCGTCCTCCTGCGGAGTGCCGATGGTCACGCGCAGGCAGTCGCCGCAAAGTTCCACCCTCGAACGGTTGCGCACGATGATGCCGTTCCTCACCAAGTAGGCGTATACCGCATCGGCTCCTTTGACCTTCGCCAGGAAGAAGTTGGCACTCGTCGGATAAATCTTCTCGCAGATGCCCAGTTCGGCAAAGGCCGCGATGACCTGCCCGCGTTCGCGCAGCAACGTCTTCACCCACTTGTCCACGTCGAAACGCTTCTTCAACATCTCCACGGCCTGACGCTGGGTCAGCTGGTTCACGTTGTAAGGGTACTTCACCTTGTTAAACAAGGAGATGACCTCTTCGGAGGCAAAAGCCATTCCCAAGCGGATGGCCGCACACCCCCACGCCTTGGAAAACGTGTCGAGCACGATGAGGTTCGGATACGCTTCCAGCTCTTCGCGGAACGGCTTCTGCCCGGAAAAGTCGGCGTAAGCCTCGTCGACGACCACCATCCCCGGGAAACGCTCAAGCACCTTGACGATTTCTCCCCGTTCCAGGTCATTCCCCGAGGGGTTGTTCGGCGAACAAAGGAATATCAGCTTCGTGTGCCCGTCCGCGGCGGCCAGCAATCCGTCCGCGTCCAGCCGGAAGCCCTCGTCCAACAAGACGGGGCGATAGGCCACGTCGTTGATGTCCGCGCACACTTTATACATACCGTAAGTGGGGGCTATCGCCACCACATTGTCCGTTCCCGGTTCGCAGAACACCCGGAACGCCAAGTCTATGGCTTCGTCGCTGCCATTGCCGAGGAAGATTTGTCCGGGCTTCACGCCCTTGACGGAAGCCAACATCCCTTTCACCTCCGTTTGCAAGGGGTCGGGATAGCGGTTGTACGGGGAATTGTAAGGGTTCTCGTTCGCGTCGAGGAAGACGGAAGCCGCCGCGCCCTTGTATTCGTCGCGGGCCGAGCTGTACGGCCTCAACGCCCAGATGTTCGGGCGCACCAGTCTTTGCAAAGGTTTCATGCTCATTCCATTTCGGTTTTTACGGATTCCAACCTTACGGCCATGGCGTTGCGGTGTGCGTCAAGCCGCTCGCCCGCCGCCATGGCCTCCACAGCCGCGCCGATGGCACGGACGCCCTGCCGGGTAAGTTCCTGAAACGTGATCTTGCGGAGGAAGCTGTCCAGGTTGACACCGCTATAAGCCGCGGCATGGCCGTTGGTAGGCAAGGTATGGTTCGTGCCCGAAGCATAATCCCCCGCGCTCTCCGGCGTATAAGGGCCGAGGAACACGCTGCCTGCGTTGACCACCCGTTCGGCAACCTGCATATAATCGGCCGTTTCTATGATCAGATGTTCGGGCGCGTAACGGTTGGTCAGTTCCAGCGCCTCGTCCGTGTCGCGCACCACCACGAGTTTGCTGTGGGCCAATGCCCGCCCCGCGATGTCCTTGCGCGGAAGAACGGCCAGCTGGCGTCCCATTTCGTCCTCCACCTTGTCGACCAAGGCCTCGTCGGTCGTCACCAACAAGACCTGGCTGTCCACGCCATGCTCGGCCTGCGAAAGCAAGTCGGCCGCCACGAACACAGGATTGGAACCGGCATCGGCCAGCACCGCCACTTCCGAAGGCCCGGCGGGCATGTCGACGGCCACGCCGTGAAGCGACACCTGCTGCTTGGCCGCCACGACGTACTGGTTGCCCGGGCCGAATATCTTATACACCTTAGGCACGCTTTCCGTTCCGTAAGCCATGGCTCCGATGGCCTGCGCGCCGCCCGCCTTGAAAATGCGGCTTGCCCCGGCCAGACGGGCCGCGCAAAGGATAGCGGGATGCACCTTGCCGTCACGTCCCGGCGGCGTGCAAATCACGATTTCGCGGCATCCGGCAATCCTGGCCGGCGTAGCCAGCATCAGCACCGTGGAGAAAAGCGGCGCCGTCCCTCCGGGGATGTAAAGCCCTACCCGTTCTATGGGAACGGCCTTCTGCCAGCAGGTCACCCCGGGAAGGACTTCCACCCTCGTCGTTTCAAAACGCTGGGAAGCGTGGAACTTCCCGATGTTGCCGTGCGCCAAGCGCAAGGCATCCTTCAACGCGGGCGACACCAGGCGTTCGGCCTCGTCCATCTCTTCTCCCGTAACGGCCAGGCGAGCCAGCTCCACATGGTCGAACTGCCTTTCATAGGCTATGACGGCGCGGTCGCCGCCCGTCCTCACGCCGTCCAGCACCCGGCACACGGCCTCGCGCAACGTGTCCACGTCCATCGCGGGACGTTCCAACAGCCCGTCCCATTCTTCCTTTCGAGGATATCTTATCACTTCCATTTGCCGTCCTCCCCTTCTTGACATGAAGACACAGGCCGCCCCGCCTCAAAGAATCATCTTCTCTATGGGGACGACCAGGATGCCCTGCGCTCCCAGCTCCTTCAGCCTGGAAATAATCTCCCAAAAGCGGGACTCGTCGACGACGGTGTGCACGCTGCTCCACCCCTCCTGCGCCAAAGGCATCACCGTGGGGCTTTTGGCCCCGGGCAACACGGAGACGACGTCTCCCACCTTGTCCGACGGCACGTTCATCAGGACGTATTTCTTGTCTTCCGCGCTCTTTACCGCCTCGATGCGGAACAGCAGTTCGTCCAGGATGGCTTTCTTCGCGTCGTCCATGTCACGGTTGCCGACGAGCAGAGCCTCGCTCTTCATGACCACGGCCACCTCCCGCAGGTTGTTGCTCGCCAAGGTGGAGCCGGAACTCACGATGTCGAAGATGCCGTCGGCCAGCCCGATGCCGGGCGCGATTTCCACGGAGCCGGCAATGACGTGGATGTCGGCCTTCACTCCGTTTTCCCTCATGAACTTTCCCAATATGTTGGGATAAGAAGTGGCTATCTTCTTCCCCTCGAACCAAGAAAGGCCGGAATAGCCAGCCGACTTGGGTACGGCCAGCGAGAGGCGGCACTTGCTGAAGCCCAGGCGGCGCACCACCACGGCGTCCTCTCCTCTCTCCACGAATTCATTTTCGCCCACGACGCCCAAGTCGGCCACTCCTCCCGCCACGGACTGCGGAATATCGTCGTCGCGCAGGTAAAGCACCTCGACGGGGAAATTGGCGGACTGCACCAACAAGGTGCGCTCGGACGGGCTCACCTTGATGCCGGACTCCTTCAGGAGCACCATGGTGTCTTCGTAAAGGCGGCCTTTCGACTGTACTGCGATTCTAAGCATGTCTTTCATTCTTTTTCAAGCAAGGGTTCGTGCGTCGTCAAGAAAAGGCTCACCGTCCGCGCCGGCAAGCCTTCACGCCTGTCCTTTCGTTGGCACGCACGGGACAGCCTGCCGGTTCCTGACCGTCGGGACGACATGGCGGCGCGTCGCGATATCCCTCGTTTTTCCCCTTTCGCCCGCGGCAAAGTTAAACGGTTATCCGCAAACAGGCAACAATTTCGCGGGGAAATCGCGAAAAAACGTGCATTTCGCCACCTGGCGCGGATTGATGCCCCGCGGCTTCCCGGCCGCGAAGCCAATGCCGACGACAAGTCCCCGGCATCTGGGCCGTCCGTCTCGTGAAAGATGCCCGAGGCTTCCATAAGTGCGCCGTCCGTACCGGGCTTCATCACCATGCCGTCCGTACATGTTGCCGGACTGGCATGGGGAGAGCCATGCAGTCCCCGACGACGGGAGAGGAAACGGCATCGCCATAATCCCGCTCCCGCAGGGCACGCCTTGCGGCCCGCGTGCGTCGCCGGCAACCCCGAAAGGCGCTTTCATGGGATGAGCCGACGGTTCGCAACGGACGCTTGCCCCGGCCCCGTCAACGGGTACGAACCTATCGGCCTTGGCAGGAATCACCATTACGGGCCGACTTCGGGCAAGGACGTCCCCTGACGCGGAGCCGGCGCCTTCTACGGGAAGGGCGGGACTGCGGAAGGCGCGGCGCCGCCTGCTTGACGGCGGAAAACGGTTTGACGCAGAACGGGAATCCCATCGGCTGGAACCGATTTCCCGTTCGGCTGTCGTCTTCCGCGCGCCCGCATGTCATCGGAGACCCTTCCGCGATGCCGCGTTGCCGGTTGACCCCGCCATGCGTTTTTTTAATCATTCACTTTTGGATGTCGATTGAACTTCATATCTTTGCAAGGCATCCGAAAAAGGATGCGGGACACCGTGGGACAGGCTTGCACGGGAGCGTCCGGCTTGTTCCCGCCGGGAAGCCGGGGAAAACAAGGGCGGACGGGCATGAGCGGGCAGTCCGCGCGCCATCATCATCCAACGGCGGCAACAATCTTCTTCCGGGGGCTGGTGAAGAACGAAAAAACGACGGCGGCACGAAGAAGGTTTTATCGACGGTCGGTGCGGTTTTAGAAACTACTTACAAATCAGAAATTCAAAAAAAGGAAAGTCATGGGAAAGAGCATCAAAGGTACGCGCACGGAAAAGAATCTGATGATTTCTTTTGCAGGCGAGTCCCAGGCCAGAATGAGGTACACTTACTTTGCCAGTGCGGCGAAGAAAGAGGGCTATGAACAAATCGCGGCCATATTCGCGGAAACGGCCGATCAGGAGAAAGAACACGCAAAACGAATGTTCAAGTGTCTGGAAGGCGGCATGGCGGAAATCACGGCCAGCTATCCGGCCGGCGTGACAGGTACTACCGTCGAGAACCTGAAGGCCGCGGCCGCCGGAGAACATGAAGAGTGGTCGTCGGACTATCCCCGGTTCGCGGACATTGCGGACGAAGAAGGTTTTCCCGCCATCGCCGCGATGTACCGCATGATTTCCGTGGCCGAGAAAGGCCATGAAGAACGTTATCTGGCCTTGCTGAGGAATCTGGAAGGATTCAAAGTGTTCGCGAAAGACGGCGAGACGGTGTGGCAGTGCCGCAACTGCGGTTATATCCACGTGGGCAAGGAAGCCCCGCGGGCATGCCCGGCCTGCCTGCATCCGCAGGCTTATTTCGAGGTGAAGAAGGAGAATTATTAGCCGCCTGCCGTGTCTTCACGGTGAACGGAAGCGGGTTCCCGGCCTTTCCTTGACAAACGGTCTCAAGGAAGGGCCGGTTTCTTATGGGACAGTCTTTCCCGACGTGCCTTGCCGTCCGGCGCGGATCCGGCACAGGCCGGGACATCGCCGGTTGCCCGTCATTGACGGATTCGGCTTCGGCGGAGGGCTTCCCGACAAAGAGGCGGCAGGCGGCGGTGCCAGAGGGTGAGCCTGCGGTGAAGCCGCCCGCCCGGGCGGCCTCCGGGATGCCCCATCCGAGCGGCATCTCCCGGCTCGCCGTCGCAGTCCCGACCGGTGCCACTTTCCGGGCAAGCCCCAGTCGGGCCATGCCCGTGAGCGAATTCCCCATACCGTCCCCGATTCCATCGGCGGGACGCATGCCGCCCGCAGAGAAGCTTCCGTACGGTGCCGCCCGACACGTCCCACGCCGTCACGCGGCTTGCCCTCATGTCTTTCAGGGACTGTCCCCGCCCGGGCGGCATCCCGTCGTCCGCGTTCCCCGGAGCGGACAGGGAATCCGGAATCCCCTCTCCCCTTCCCTTCCCCGCCGGCGGAAACCGGACGCGGCCTGAAACCGAAGGGCCGTCCCGCGGGGCGTTCCCCGCAGGACGCAAGCCCCCCGGAAGCCTCGCATGTGTGTCCGCCGGTTCCGGCAGGTACGCCGGGGGAGCCACCGCCTTCTTCCGAACGAAAAACGAATCCCAAGAGATTCGTTTTTCAATCTCTTGGGATTCGTCTTTCAATCTCTTGAGATTCGTTTTTCAATCTCTTGGGATTCGTTTTTCGTTCGGCGCAGATTTTCGGAAGCCTCCGCGCCGCGTGTGAAGCCGCAGGGACATTCCCCTTTCCCGGCCTCCCGTCGACCCGCGTTTCCCTCACTTCATGTTTTCGATGAAGAAATCCGTGATGCTCGAATAAAGGTGGTTACGGGTGTTCCCGCCGGTGATGTCATGGTTGCGGTTGTCGTAGGGGAGCATCACGAACGGCTTGCCGGCCTGTACCAGCGCCTCGGCATATTCCATGGAGTTGCGGAAGTGTACGTTGTCATCGGCCGTGCCGTGGCAAATCAGGAGCTTGCCGTGCAGCTTGCCGGCTTGGCTTATCGGGCTGCGGGCGTATCCTGCGGCGTTTTCCTTCGGGGTGCGCATGAAGCGTTCCGTGTAGGCCGTATCGTAGTAACGCCAGCAGGTAGGAGGCGCCACGGCCACTCCCGCCGCGAAGACGGGACGGCCCTCGCTCATACTCATCAGCGCGTTGAATCCCCCGTAGCTCCACCCCCAGATGCCGATGCGCGAGGAGTCGACGTAGGGCAGCGTGCCCATATAAAGGGCGGCCTCCACTTGGTCTTTCGCTTCCAGGAAGCCCAGGTTCAGGTAGGTGCATTTCTCGAACTCCGCGCCCCGTCCGCCGGTGCCCCGCCCGTCCACGCAGACACAGATGAATCCTTGCTGGGCCAGGTACTGCTCGTACAAGGTGCCGCCCATGCTGCCGGCTCCCCAGGAGTCGAGGACCTGCTGCGAGCCCGGGCCGCCGTACTGGAACATGACGACGGGATATTTCCCGCCCGGATTGAAGCCGGCAGGCTTCACCATGTAGCCGTTCAGCCGTATGCCTTCCCCTGTGGTGAACTGGAAGAACTCGCGCGCGCCCAAGTCCTGGCCGTCGAGCTTGGCCGCCAAGGCCCCGTTGTCTTCGAGCACTTTCAGCGTCCTGCCGTTACGGTCGCACAGGGTGGTCACGTATGGGGTGCGGATGTTGGAATACACATTCATGTAATACTTCATGTTCTTGCTGAACACGGCGCTGTTGTCGCCCTCCTCTGAGGAGAGCTTTTCCGTCTTGCCCTTGCCGTCGCTCCTGTAAACGGCCGTGTGCGTCGGGTCGTCCGCCCGGTTGGCGGAGAAATAGAGGCTGCCGTCCGCCGCGTCGTACCCATAGAAGCTCCTGACGACGAGTTGCCCGTCGACGGCTTTCCTTATCAGTCTGCCGTTCAGGTCGTAGAGGTAAAGGTGGTTGTATCCGTCCCGCTCGCTGGCCAGCACGAACCTGTCGGGATAGAAGGCCACGTTCTTGAAGACGTTCTCGCTGATGTACTTGTCCACGTTGTCGCGCAGGATTTTCCTGCACTCCGTGGAGCGCGGGTCGGCCATGTACACTTCCAGGCAGTCTTGGCGGCGGTTCAACGTGAAGACGGCCAGCCCGGACGGGTCGCTGGTAAACCGGATGCGCGGGACATAGCTGTCGGCCTCGAGGGGCAGTTTCACCGTGCGGGTCACGCGCGCCTTGATGTCGAACGTCTGTACGCTGACGGTGGAGTTCGCGGTGCCTGCCACGGGATACTTGTATTCATGCAGCCCCGGATATTCCGCATATTGTTCCCTGGCCGGATGGCTTCCCTTGTACCACGGGAACGAGTACGTGGGCACCTTGCTCTCGTCATAACGGATCCATGCCATCATCGTGTTGTCGGCGTTGAAGTCGAAAGAACAACCCGTGCTGAACTCCTCCTCGTTCACCCAGTCGGGGACGCCGTTGATGACTTCGCCCCGTTTCCCGTCCTTGGTGACCTGGCTCTCGCTGTTGTTGAACAGCAGTTTGACCAGGAACAGGTTGTTGTCGCGGACGAAGCCGACAAGGTTGCCGTCCGGCGAGAACCTGGGCGACTGCTGCGGGCCGTTGTCCGACAAGGGGGCGAGCGTGCGGTTGGCTATATCGTACAGATAGTAGACGGCAGTGAAAGAATGGCGGTAGATGGGCTTGGTGTCCGTCTGCACCAGGATTTTCCTCTCGTCCGGCGAAAGGATGTAGCCGTCTATCTTTTCCAGTTTGAAATTCCTTGCCGCGGCCACGTCGAACAGCACGTCCTTCTGCCGTCCGTCCTTGAAGGAATAGGTGACGATTCGTTTGTGATCGTCGCTCAGGCGGGAATAGCTCTCCCCGTCGCTGAGCGGGTTCACGCCATGGATGCGTTTGGCGGCATATTCGCCCTCGCACAACTCTTTCAACGAAAGTCCCGCCGCATCCGAGCGCACGGGAACGGCTGCCAAGAGGCATCCTGCTAAAAAGGTCGCAATCTTTTTCATTTTTTCATTCCAGATGTGATGTACAATTTCTTAACCTTAGAACCATTTCACCGCAAAGATAAGCTTTTTCCGTCTTCGGGAGGCAATGACGGTTTAAAAAAAAGTACGGCCATGCCCGTCCGGATACGGACCGCGGGGGACAACTGCGCCGGAAATTCCCTTCGGGGGCACGCCGCACGGAGGGAGGCGTGGCGAACCGGCCGGGCAGGCCGCGTCGGCGTCCCGTTCGCCCTCGGCCACCTCGGAAATCCGCCGGCTTCGACCGGCAAGGGGCGCGCGCACGGCAAACGAGCCGGCCCCGCGCCGGGACGGTCACGCCTGCACGCGGCGGACGAACAAACCGAGCCGCCCCCGGCCATGTCGTTTGCCGAACGGCCGAAGCGCGGGACGAGGGGGCGGGACGCATGGGAGGGAAGCCTTGCCGGCCCGCAGGCAGGCGGGCCTGCCATGTACATACTTGTGATTGCTCGCGGACACGAAATGCCGCTTTTTAGGAAGGTTGTCCGCAAAAGCCTTCGCGGTCATGTTTTTTTTATTTACTTTTGCGGGACAAGCGGAGCGTGAAGGACCGATTCACTAATTATTAACATCAACCTACATGACACATGGGACACTTTGATTTCAAGATTTTGCGAGCGTGGATGGCCTTGTGGTGCGCGGGGGCGATTCTTCCTGCGGCAGGACAAGGCGGCGCGGGGTCGGCCGAAGTCTTGCGGCTGATAGAGAAAGTGAACGACTACTGGCAGGCGAACAATTCGCCCGAGACGCGCGCTTTCTGGGACAACGCCGCTTATCACACCGGGAACATGGAAGCTTACAGGCTGACCGGGAAGACCGCTTACTACGAATACAGCCGGCAATGGTGCGAACACAACCATTGGCGGGGCGCGAACAGCGACGACAAACGGGACTGGAAGTACAAGACGTATGGCGAGGGGCAGGATTTCGTGTTGTTCGGCGACTGGCAGATTTGTTTCCAGACCTACATCGACATGTATAACCTGAATCCGGCCGATTACAAGGTAGCCCGGGCAAAGGAGGTGATGACTTACGCCTGTCACCTGGACGAGGACAAGTTCTGGTGGTGGGCGGACGCACTCTACATGGCGATGCCGTTGATGGCGAAGATGTACAGGCTGACGGGAGACCGCATGTTCTTGGATCGCATGTATGAGAACTACCTGTGGAGCGACAGCCTGATGTACGACGCGGAGGCCCGGTTGTATTATCGCGACGCGAAGTACATTTATCCCAAGGTGGAAACAGCCTGCGGCGGAAAGAGCTTTTGGGCGCGCGGGGACGGATGGGTGCTGGCCGGCCTGGCCAAGGTCTTGGGGCACATGCCGGAGGACTACGAACACCGCGGCTTCTTTCTGGAACGGTTCAGGGAATTGGCACAAGGTGTGGCACGCTGCCAGAGGCCGGAAGGATATTGGAGCCGCAGCATGCTGTGCGAAGAGGATGCCCCGGGCCCCGAGACGAGCGGTACGGCATTCTTTGCCTACGGCCTGATGTGGGGTGTGAACCACGGGTTGCTGGACAGGGCCGAGTACGCCCCGGTGATCGAGAAAGCCTGGAATTACCTGGTCTCCACGGCTCTTCAGGCGGACGGCAGCATCGGTTACGTGCAACCCATAGGCGAGAAGCCCGACCCGACCCGCAAGGTGGACGCCCGGTCGCAAGCACCGTTCGGTACGGGAGCTTGGCTGTCGGCGGCTTGCGAACGTGTCCGTTATCTGGACGGCAGCGTGGACGGCGGGGATTCCCCCTCCGTAAAAGTGGAGGTGAAGAACACGACGAAGGACAACCGTAACGATGTGGTGGAGATAGAGGCCAAGACGATTTTCGGGAAACTCGGCATCGGCGGCGGCCGCCAGTTCGTGGTGTATGACGGGGACCGGACGGAAGTGCCTTACCAGTTGACCCATGACGGCAAGCTCCTGTTGCAAGTTTTCGTGCGTCCCGCCTCTTCCACGGAACTGACGATTGTGAAAGGTTTACCGGCCGACTACCGTTTTACGTCGTGGGGGCGCGTGTATGCTTCGCGTGAAGACGATTTGGCTTGGGAAAACGACCGGAACGGTTGGCGGGCGTATGGCCCGGCCATCCAGGAAAGCGGGCAACGCATTTATGGCTTCGACGTGTTTAACAAGAACGTGCCTTGTCCGATGATTGAGACTTTCTATCATAGCGAGTTGACCTCGTACGGCCTGCAGGACAGGTTGCGCAAGGCCGGGCGTGAAGGGGAGTGTGCCGCCCTGCATCGCACGCTGACTTATCATCGCGACCACGGTTACGGCATGGACGCCTATACGGTCGGCCCGACGATGGGCGCCGGCGTGCCCGCTTTGATGGAGGGGAAAGACCTTGTCTATCCATTATGCTACAAGACGGTGGAAATCCTGGACATGGGGCCGTTGCGTTTTTCTGCCCGTATGGTGTTCGCACCGGTGCAAGTAGGCCGGGACAAGGACGTGGTGGAAACCCGCGTCATCACGCTGGACAAGGGGACGCACATGAACAAATGCGAGGTGGCTTACGCTAATTTGAGCAAAGCCCGCAAGGTGGCCGCCGGCATTGCCGTACACAAGAGCATGCCGGACGCGTATGTGATGGACAAAGAAGTCGGTTACGTGGCGTATGCCGATGCAATGGATCATCCCGAGGCGATGAACGGGCTGGTTTACATAGCTTGCTTGTTCCCCGAAAATCTGAAGTCGGTCGGATATGTACCGTTGGCGAAAGAAGAAGCTGATGCCGTGGGGCACGTGGTAGGAATCGGCAACTACGAGCCGGGCGGTACTTTCACCTACTATTTCGGTTCCGCATGGAGCAAGTACGACGTCCCGGACATGGCCGTTTGGCAGGAGAACGTGAAGCGGTACTACCGTCAGTTGAAAACGCCCTTGGCCGTGACATTGAAATAAGCCGTGCCGCAGTGCCGTTCTGACCATAAAGGGGTCGTGCCGGAAACGTTGGCACGCCCCTTTCTTTTATGCGCGAGGCCCGGGCTTTGTCGACACCCGAAGCTCGCGTCAAATTCAGGCATCAGATTCTCATTACGGCAAAAAAATCAAGTATCAGAATAAATCAATCCTGAAAAGCACGGTTCTGAAATATTTTTTCGGGAAAGTCTTTGCCGTCCGGCAGATTCTACCTATATTTGCGGCGTGATGTCCGTTTAGGGCGTCGCGACCTTACATATTCGGCTCAATCGCTGTCTGAACCACCACCTCGAACAAGGAACGAGCCCTTACAATCTACATTGGGATTCGTGCCAAACGGCGCGGACTTTTCCCCGTAGTAGATTGTAGCCTGTGGTGGGCTAAGACAGCGTATGGCGAAAGTCTGCGCTTTTGTTTTGTCGGCAATGCGCATACCAAGTCAACTGATTACGGCAATAGTGCGCAAGACCAATAAAACAAAAAGAAAAAAAAATGAAAACAAAGAGGATTAAACCTGCACCGATAGGGTTAACCATCCTATTGCTCACCTTAAACTCGTGCGGTGCCGGCACACAGGGCAACTCCTTGCCTGCTTCAGATGATTATAGAACATCTTCGGGGTATAGTGATGATCCGACTTACAAACCAACGGTTAGCAATGACGGTGAATTTCATACCATAGATGGCAAGCGCAGGCAAATTCAATATCAAGGGAGCGCGGAACAGAAACGCGATTTAGATATGATAGATGAGTACATGAAAAATAATCCGGACTTTTAACAGTGTCAATACTATGTATGAGGATAATGATTTGTATGAGGATGATGATTTGTATGAGGATGATGAACCAGTTCGTTGCCCAAGATGTGGGAGCACCCAAATAACGGGGTACAAAAAAGGATTTGGGCTTGGGAAAAGCATTGCCGGTGGAGTATTGCTTGGCCCTATAGGTTTATTAGGTGGTTTTTTAGGAAGTCGTAAAATAAAAATCACCTGCCTTAAATGTGGATATACATGGAAGCCTTGAACACCATAATGTTAAATGAAGAGCTGTCATTCCGACGGCTCTTCATTATGTCTGTCCGCGAACTCATTATCCGAATGTTGCACCCTGTAATGCTTCCTACGACCATAGTTTACAAGGCCGTCGTAGACTTTATTATCCATTATGTAAATCACGACCCTCTATCAGCCTTGTCCCTAATAACCAGGAAGCAACTCCTTGATTGGACAATGCTTGACTGTTTGGATATATATCTTGCCACCCCGCTTCGGTATCCCGAACGCCAGTGTCTTCCCCAAGGTTCTACGGCCTCTTCTGTCACACACGTCTCTTGCCCTGAAATAACTCCTAGCTCTATCTTCCCGTTCTCGAACGAGTTTCCTGCCTCGCACGGCTCGATAGCGTTCTCGGAATGAGATGTGGAATTTATTGGCTGTCCGGCGAAAAACGCCCGTTAACCCAGCCTTTTTCCTATCCTTGATGTCGAGGCTGAAGCAACAAATCATAGTCCTCGTTTTTAGATCGGGAACGTGCGTGTTTTTATATCCTTTTTTCATTGTCCAATAACGACTTACAAGGATAATATTCTTCCTGAAGTTGTCTTGAACCTTATCAAAAAAGGGAGGTGTGCCGGAACTAAGGCACACCTCCCTCATTGGTCATGCGGCATAAATCCTGATTACTTGTTCAGAGCCAAAGCCACGTTTACGGCACAAGCCACCGTACAACCTACCATCGGGTTATTGCCGATACCAAGGAAGCCCATCATCTCCACGTGAGCGGGAACGGATGAAGAACCTGCAAACTGGGCGTCCGAGTGCATGCGGCCGAGCGTATCTGTCATACCGTAAGAAGCTGGACCGGCAGCCATGTTGTCCGGGTGCAAGGTACGACCCGTGCCCCCGCCTGAAGCTACCGAGAAGTAAGGCTTGCCTGCCAATACGCGCTCTTTCTTGTACGTACCGGCCACAGGGTGTTGGAAACGGGTCGGGTTGGTAGAGTTGCCCGTGATAGATACGTCTACGTTTTCTTTCCACAGGATGGCCACACCTTCCCGTACATCGTCTGCACCGTAGCACTTTACTTTGGCGCGAGGGCCGTCGGAGTAAGCGGTTTCTTTCACTACGTTCAGTTCGCCGGTGTAGTAGTCGAACTTTGTCTGTACGTAGGTAAAACCGTTGATACGTGAGATTATCATGGCGGCATCTTTGCCCAAGCCGTTCAAGATGCAACGCAAAGGGTTCTTGCGAACCTTGTTGGCCATTTCGGCAATTTTGATGGCGCCTTCGGCAGCCGCGAAAGATTCGTGGCCGGCCAAGAAGGCGAAGCATTGAGTCTCTTCACGGAGCAGACGGGCTGCCAAGTTGCCGTGCCCGACACCCACCTTGCGGTCGTCAGCCACAGAACCGGGAATACAGAAGGCCTGCAAGCCGATGCCGATAGCCTCGGCAGCGTCGGCTGCGTTCTTGCATCCTTTCTTCAATGCGATGGCAGAACCTACCACGTAAGCCCACTTCGCATTTTCGAAGCAAATCATCTGGGTCTCCTCGCAAGTCTTGTAAGGATCCAAACCAGCCTCTTCACAAATTTTGTTGGCCTCTTCAATATCTTTGATGCCATTTTCGTTCAATGCAGCCAAAATCTGCTTGATACGACGGTCCTGACTTTCAAACTTAACTTCTCTAATCATAATCTGGTTCCTCCTTATTATTCTTTACGTGGGTCGATAGATTTAACGATTCCCTGTTCCGGTTTTGTACGTCCGTAAGTACCTGTTACGGATTTCAAAGCTTCGTCCGCAGGCACACCCTTCTTGACGGCCTCCATGAATTTACCCATGTGTACGAACTCGTAACCACACACTTGGTCGTCTTTGTCGAGGAACATCTTGGTGATGTAACCTTCAGTCAGCTCCAAGTAACGTGTACCTTTGGCCAAAGTACCATAAAGGGTGCCCGTCTGGCTACGCAGCCCCTTGCCCAAATCTTCCAATCCGGCACCAATCATCAAGCCGCCTTCAGAGAAAGCAGACTGTGTGCGGCCGTAAACAATCTGGAGGAACAGTTCACGCATGGCCGTGTTGATGGCATCGCAAACCAAGTCGGTGTTCAATGCTTCCAGAATCGTCTTGCCCGGAAGAATTTCAGAGGCCATAGCAGCCGAGTGGGTCATACCGGAACAACCGATAGTTTCCACCAGACATTCCTGAATGACACCTTCTTTTACGTTCAGCGTCAGTTTGCATGCACCCTGCTGGGGGGCACACCATCCGATACCGTGAGTCAGACCTGAAATGTCTTTGATTTCCTTTGCCTGTATCCACTTTCCCTCTTCGGGAATGGGAGCCGGCCCGTGGTTCGGGCCTTTGGCAACACAACACATGTTTTCTA
>CAYPMY010000038.1:0-16124 GCA_964412085.1 uncultured Paraprevotella sp.
GGGACTCGTCTCGTCGGAATAATCGTAAGTGATGTCGGAATAGATGAAGCGCAACGCCACGGCGGCCGAGAACGTCTCGCTCAGCATGCGTGAGTAGGCCACGTCGGCCGACATCTCGTAAGGGCTGATGGTCATATCCATCGAATTGTACTCCGCGCTGCTCACGGCCACCTCGCCCAAGGAGAAGTAGCGCAGGGAGGCGCTCAACGCCTGGTAATCGCCAAGACGGTAGAAACCGCTCACGTATGCCAGGTTGATGTCGTTCACCAGTTGGCGCAACCACGGCGTATAGCTCACGGCAACTCCCGCCCGGCCGATACAAAAAGGATACTTGGCCGGGTTCCAATACTGCGAGCTCACGTCCGGGTCCGTGGCCGCGCCGATGTCCCCCATCGCGCCGCCGCGCGCGTCGGGCGCGATGCTTTGGGAGGTAACGCCGGTAGTCACGGGGTTGAACATATTCTCCTTGTCCTGCGCGCGCGGCGGCACCGTGCCGCACCACACGCAAAAAACAGCAAACAGATATTTCTTCATACTGGTTTTCTTCCTTTCCACACGACAAGATAACGCGAAGCCTTCCTATTTATTGCCTAATACGATGATCTTATTCGCACGGGACACCGCCTTGCTGTCCGACGTGGACACGGTAGCCTGGTACAAATAGACTCCCGTGGAAAGCGGCATGCCGGCGGAAGTGGTCAAATCCCAATTCACCCGGTAAATCCCGTCTTCCGACATCCCCTCTTCCGCATGCGTCCACAACTTACGTCCTGCAAAGTCGAACACTTCAAGTACGAAGCGGCACTCCGCGCCCGGACGGTCGTACCGCATGATGAACGTGGTATGCCCGCGGGCCGGATTGTCCGTGCAAGACAGGTTCATCAAATCAGGGCTAAGGCTGCCGTCCACATTGAAATCCAAAGTCGCAGTGGAAGAGTTGTTCATCACGTCCCATGCCCGGAAGGTCAGGGTATGCCTGCCGTCCGGTAGCGCGGGCACGGCGCAGGCCACCTGCCCCCTCCTGTAATCACCGAAATCACTCACGTAATCATTGTTCAAAACATAAGTCATGGCCGGGTCTCCGTCTATCGCGAACTCCAAGTCATGCCCCACGGCCGTATTGGTCACGTTAATCCCGCTCTCGTCTTCCAACAATGCCACGAAGTAAGGCGAGGCATTGACCGTTTCCCCGGAGACGAAATCCTCACGGTTCAGATAAGCCGTGATTTTCGGCCCCTCCTTGTCCCCGGACAGTTCGTCACTGCTGCCGCCCACCGTCACGTTTTCCGTGTACCCGTTGGCCTCGCGCCGCTTCCCGTTGTCGATTGCATACAACAAGACCCTGCCGTCTTCTCCTGAATACTTGATGTCCATCGGTATCGGGAACGCGATGGCAAACTCGCCTTTCCTGACGGAATCGCTGCCGGTGTACAGACGTTTGTCACGCGTCACGTAGACCACGGCGGAATCCGATTGCCCGTCATTGTTCAAACAGGTGATGACGCTCTCGCTGTCGTATACCATTGCCGAAAGCACGCCCGAGTAATCAGGCAACCGGCCGCCCGATGCGTCCGCGACATGCCCGGAAACACGGGCGACGCTTCCCGCCTCGAAGTTGGCGGAAGGCAGGCCGTCCGCGATTCGCGTCCCGTTGATACTGTCCACCACGAGCTTGTATTCGGGCACCCCGAGTCTCAGGGCAGGATCTCCCAGAAGGACATAATGGAGCTTGTTCTCCTCATAGCCGCCCTCGTTCGACGAATCTATCAAATCCGCCTTTGACAAGCGCACGGCATCCCCCACGGCATTCCGTTTCCCCCGATCGTCCTTGCCTAACGCGTGGCGCATGAAATAAAGGTTCATCCAGCTGTTGGGCGAGGAATACACCGTCCGGGTAGTCCCGTAAAAAGCCACGGCCGCCCCTTTCGGGTTCAGCACGGCCTGCTCCCCGATGTTGTCTTCCATCATGTCAAAGGGATTCACGTCACAAGCGGCCGTGAACCACAACGGCAGGTTGGGAGAAGAGAAAGAGGAGAAATCGGCCAGCTTCAGCACCAGCTCATGCGATAATTCCCGTGGATTCCCGTGCCCCGAATAATTCATCATCAGGCATCCCTCCTCCATCTGTTGCTTGATGGCGGCCGTCACGGCGGGGTAAGAATACCCGGAAGCCCCGGCTTCCCTCTTGTAAGCGTCCCAGTAAATGCGGTTCACCTGCATGACGGCATGTTCCTCTTCCACCTGCCTTGCGACGAGCTCGGCCTTCCCGATATGGTCGTTGTTGTCCCCGTCGTCGCCCAACACGCAGACCACGTTCCTCCAAGAGCCGGCATATTTGTTCTCCATATAATCGACAGTCTTGTCCACCAGGATTTTGGCTTCCGCCTCCGTCGTCACCGGGAAACGCCCCACGCCCAAGTCCGTCTTGTCTCTCATCAAGTCTTTTCCCTCGCCATCGTCCAAGAGCCCGAAATAGTCTTCCATCACGAAGCTTGAAGTATGGCTGAGGGAATTTTCCGATTCGTAACAAAGCAGGTAGTCCTCCGGGGCGAGGCCACGCGCGCCGGCCGTCACCATGCGGTTGTCCCATACGCCATCGCCGAACAACAAGAGGTAACGGGGCGCGTCGTCATCCGTCCCTGCACGGTCATACAGCATCTTCATGAAGCGGCGGTAGGCCGTGGCATCCGGGGTCCCGGAAGAGAATTCATTATAAATCTGGTCGGCACGCACGACTTGCACGCGCAATCCGTCCAATCTCCGATGGGCCTCGGCCAGGCGTTCCGCCTGCGCATGAAGCCTGCCGCTGGCCGGAATGATGATGACCATGTCCGTGGCGGGCGTAGCGTGCAGATCCTGATTGTACACTTCGCCGACATAAGACGGCGACGGGAACTCGGCATTCACGTCCACTGCCACGTATTCCAACGTGGGATCGGACACCGGGACCGTGTAGGTGGACCCCGACCACGTCCCCCGGTACTCCGTCATGGGACTGCCCCTGCGCCCCAGGCACCACAGCTTCAGCCCTTCCCTCCCGCCGGCATCTATCACGAAATTGCTGGGAGCGGTCTCCGTATGGCGGATGTACAGGAAGGCATCCCGCATCTTGAGCCGCCTGCGGTAACGCAACTCGAGATAGCCCAGACGGGCGTCCGCCCCGGCCGTGGACACCAAGGTGACCTGTGTCCCCGCAGTCCCCTCCTGCAAGGTCTTCAACGCATAGGTCTGCGTCGCTTCCTTTGCCGCGTCGTACTCCCCGGAGCCTCCGATTCTCATGGCGGCCAGCGTCACCCCGTCGACCGTGGGAGTCACGCGGAAATCGCTCCCGTTCCTGACGTATGCCGTGAAATTCACTTTCAAGGAACCGCCCGCGGACGCGACGGGATCCACGACCGGCAACTGATAAGTATGCGAGTTGGAAGAGGCGTAATTGGCAGACTCGTAAAAGTTACGCCCCGACTGGTACCATGCGTATTCTTCCTTCTTATACAACACGTTTGCCGGCGTATAGTCCAAATCCTTCCGCGGCGCGGCGGATACGGACGCGACCCCTATCGCCTTGGGCGAATCCCCCTCCGTGAGGAAGTAACAGGCTTGCCTTGCAAAGGTGTTCACTCGATGAGCTGCCCCCTCCTTGCCGTCCGCGGCCGACCAAGAGACCAAGCCCTTCCCGAAGAACAGAAGCCCCCGCCCGTCGCGATAAAGAGGGACTTCCTCCAAATCGTCAAAATCCGCGTCGGCATCTATCACTTCGTCCTGCACATGGCCCCCGTAGCCATACAGCTTCACCCGCGAGGGGTCGTCGAACCCCATCCGTCTCAGGTCTGCCGCAGTCAGACGATACACTCCCTCTTCCGTGATGCCGATTTTCACCCAACGCCCCTGGGACAGCACCGAACTGGAGGCGTATCTCCCCGCCGCGTCCTTCCCCCCAGCGACCGGCAAGGCCCTCGCGAGCGGCTCCGGGCGGCGAACGACATTCATCTTGAAACTCGTCAGCTTATAGTATTTCCCCCCGCGCCGCACGATAGGGACGAAAGCCACGTCCAGGACGCCTTTCTTCCGGCTCGCCGCCACTTGGCAGTAAACGTCAGGGTCCTCCGGCAAGTCCTTCCCCCATACGGCCACGCGCTCCGCTTCCGCCGCGGTCAGACGGGCATACTCGGGATAGTCCAGGCGGACTTCGTAGCGGGAACCGCGGTAATCCCCGTCCAGGGGAATCACTTCCGTGTACCGGACGGGAAAGGTGTCCGGACGCAACACGTTCCAGTCCACATAAGTGAATTCCTGCGCCGACAAGCGTGCCACGCACGTCAGGAACAAAAAGATGCCTGCCTTCGATTTCATTCTTTCACCTCACGTTAAAATCCAAAACCTTCCGTTCCCGGACATAACCCCGCAAACGCTGCCCCACGGCTACAGTCCCCGCCCCCGGAGGCGTGCCCGTGAACAGCAGGTCGCCCGTCTTCAGGGTATAGAAGCGGCTGACGTATGCGACGAGCTCGTCCACCGCAAAGAGCATGTCGCCCGAACAGCCCTCCTGCACCGTGCGCCCGTCTATCTCCAGACGGAAAGCTATCTGCCGCATGTCCGGGAGCTCCTCCTTGGACACGAAGTCCCCTATGACCGCGGAGCCGTCGAAGCCCTTGCAAAGCTCCCACGGCAACCCCTCCTTCCTGAGCTTCCTCTGCAAATCCCGCGCCGTGAAGTCGATTCCCACCGTCACCGCGTCGTAATAGCGCCACGCAAAGCGCGAAGCTATGTTCTTGCCCAACCGGCAAACACGGATTACCAATCCGGCCCCGTAATCGCACTCCCTCGTGAAGTCCGGGATGAAGAAAGGCTTCCCGTCCTTCAACAAGGCCGAATCCGGCTTCGCGAAAATCACAGGCTCCCCCCTTTCACATAACGTTCCGTCCGGCCCTTTATTGTGCTCGGCATAGTTCATGCCCACAGCCAGTATCTTCATGGCCTTGTCTTTTTGGTCATGCTGCAAAAATACGGATTTATTTCCTACGCTCGCTTGCCTTAAACCTAATAACGTTATTTTAACGAAAAAAAGAGGGGGCGCGCCGAGACCGGGGCACGCCTCCTCTCCCTGGCACAAGGCGTCCGTCACCCCACCCTTTCCCATGCGGCCGTTTCCCCTCCCCTCCCCCATGAAACGTCAGCCAAGCGTTTTTCCAGTCGCAAGAGGACGGCTTTCCAATCTCAAGAGAATGAAAAATCAATCTCAAAAGAATGATTTTCCAATCGCAAGAGAATGATTTTCCAGTCGCAAGAGGAGGAAAAATCAGTCGCAAGAGAAAAAAAACCGCGGGGACTTGGATGCCTCCTCCCCGTCCCCTGCCCGCCTCAAGAAGGGACAAGGGGGAGGGAGGGGAAGAAGGACTGCCCCGTTCGGGCATCCTCCGCATCACCGCGCCAATGCGGGCTTCCGCAAGCCGCCGCAGGGCGTTCGCCCCGGGAACGGTTCGGCCAGCGGCCAGCGGCGCTCTGCGGCGGGAGGAAGCCCCGCGGAGCGTCCCGCGCCCAGCGGACGACACCGGCTTGGGCGCGAAAAAGTTTGCGTTTCAAGATTCTTTTCCTATCTTTGCCTTCACGAAGACGGGACGCGGCCCGGCACAGCCCGGACGGGAGACGCCGTTTCCGCTTGTCCCCGCGCCCGCCTTCCGCCACCTTTGCACAAACGAAGAGAGGATGAACGTCATCGATTTGATTCAGGGCCACAAGGGAACGGCCTTTTCCTTCGAAGTACTGCCCCCGTTGAAGGGGACGGGCACGGAACGGCTGTTCCACACCATAGACGCGCTCCGGGAGTTCAACCCGGCGTACATCAACATCACCAACCACCGCAGCGAGTACGTGTACAAGGACTTGGGAGGGGGCATCGTGCAACGCGTCCGCATCCGCCGCCGCCCAGGCACCATAGCCGTAGCGGCAGCCATCCAACGGCACTACGGCATACACGTCGTGCCCCACGTCCTGTGCAGCGGATACACGCGCGAGGACACGGAGTACATGTTGCTCGACCTGCAATTCCTCGGCATCAGCGACCTGCTGGTGCTGCGTGGGGACAAGGCAAGGGAAGACCCCGCCTTCCGCCCCACGGGCGACGGTTATTCGCACGCCACGGAACTCATCGGGCACATCAACCGCTTCAACGAGGGCTTCTTCGTCGACGGCTCGCCCATCAAGTCTCCCGGCACGCCGTTTTCCTACGGCGTGGCCTGCTACCCGGAGAAGCATGAGGAAGCACCCAATCCGGAAGCCGACCTGGCCGTGCTCAGGCAGAAAGCCGAGATGGGCGCCTCATACGCCGTCACCCAGCTGTTCTACGACAATGCGAAGTATTTCGACTTCGTGGCCCGCGCACGCCGCGCCGGCATCTCCATCCCCATCATCCCGGGCATCAAGCCGTTTGCCAGGCTGCCGCAGTTCAGCGTGATACCCAAGACGTTCCATTGCGACCTGCCCCAGGCTCTGGCCTTGGAAATAAGGAAATGCAAGACGGACGAAGAGGCTCGGCAAGTGGGGATAGAATGGACGGTGGGGCAATGCCGCGAGCTGATCGGCCGCGGCGTGCCGAGCATCCATTTCTACACCGTCTCGGCCGCGGACAGCATCCGCGAAATCGCACGTCAAATCTACTGAAGCCATGTTCGACAGTGTCGTAGGACAAACGGAAATCAAGGAACGCCTCATCCGGGAAGCCCGAGCGGGGCGCGTGCCGCACGCCCTGCTCCTGAGCGGGCCTCCGGGATGCGGGAAGCTGGCACTGGCCGTGTCGTATGCCCAATACCTGCTGTGCCGCCGCCCGGGGGCGCGCGACGCCTGCGGGGAATGCCCGTCGTGCCGCGCCTTCGCGCACTTCGCGCACCCCGACCTCCATTTCGTGTTCCCCATCATCCGGTACAAGACGGCGGAAAGCTCCGTATGCGACATATACCTCGACGCGTGGCGCAAGCGGCTGCAGGCCGGGCTTTATTTCGACCTGGACGACTGGCTGGGCGACATGAGGGCCGAAAACCAGCAGGCGCTCATCTATGCCGCCGAAGCCGCGCAGATACAGCGGAAACTGGCCCTCAAATCCGCTTTCGGCGGGCGCAAGGCCATGATTGTCTGGATGCCGGAAAAGATGAACGCGGAATGCGCCAACAAACTCCTCAAGCTCGTCGAAGAACCGCCCGAACGGACGAATTTCCTGCTGGTGAGCGACGAGCCGGAGAAAATCCTGCCCACCATCCTGAGCCGCGCCCAGCAAATCGAGGTAAAGGGCATCGACCACGGGAGCTTGGCGGAAGCCCTCCGCAAAGCCTGTCCCGCGGAGGAGGCGGAGGCTCTCGCGCGCAACGCCGGGGGCAGTTACACGGCGGCGCTGAAAAGCCTGGATGCCGGCCGGGACAACCAGCTTTTCTTCAACCTGTTCGTCATGCTGATGCGGCTAAGCTACCAGCGCAAGATCAAGGACATGCGGAAATGGAGCGAGCAGATTGCCGGCATGGGGCGGGAAAGGCAGAAGAACTTCCTGACGTACTGCCAACGGCTGGTGCGCGAAAACTTCATCTATAACTTCCGAAAGCCGGAGCTGAACTACCTGACGGCGCAGGAAAGTGATTTCGCCAGAAACTTCGCGCGCTTCGTCAACGAGCGGAACGTCATCAGAATCATGGACGAGCTGGGCGAAGCGCAACGGGACATCGAGCATAACGCCAACTCGCGGATCGTGTTCTTCGACTTCGCCCTGAAAATGATCGTGACGCTCATTCAATAACACATTTCAAAAAAAAACAACGGGA
The DNA here is from genome assembly GCA_964412085.1 of uncultured Paraprevotella sp. Classification (GTDB taxonomy): domain Bacteria; phylum Bacteroidota; class Bacteroidia; order Bacteroidales; family Bacteroidaceae; genus Paraprevotella. Next base: position 7,803 of record CAYPMY010000038.1, read on the forward strand.
AAAAATGGAGGAAAAATTCAAACTGAACGGGCCCTGCCGCGGACTTTGCGCCAAAGGCTGCGGACGGCAAGATAAACAACTGAACACTTACGATTACCTGGCGGACATACCGGGCAACGCGGAGGCCACCAACCTCGTGGAGGTGCAGTTCAAGAACACGCGCAAGGGATATTACCGCAACGGCAACCGCCTGCCATTGGAAAAAGGCGACATCGTGGCCGTGGAAGCCACTCCGGGACACGACATCGGAGTGGTCACCCTTACGGGGCGGCTCGTCCCCCTCCAAATCAGGAAGGCCAACCTGAAATCTGATCAGGAAATCAAGCGGGTGTACCGCAAAGCCAAACCGGCGGACATGGAAAAGTACGAAGAGGCCAAAAGCCGAGAGCACGACACCATGATACGTTCGCGGCAGATAGCCAAGGATCTGGGGCTGAAAATGAAAATCGGCGACGTGGAATACCAAGGCGACGGGAACAAAGCCATCTTCTACTACATCGCTGACGGACGCGTGGACTTCCGCCAGCTCATCAAGGTGCTGGCCGAGACTTTCCGCGTGCGCATCGAGATGAAACAAATCGGGGCACGGCAGGAAGCGGGACGCATCGGCGGCATCGGCCCGTGCGGGCGGGAACTGTGCTGCGCCACGTGGATGAAGAACTTCGTCTCCGTCTCCACCGGGGCAGCCCGCTACCAGGACATCTCCCTGAACCCGCAGAAGCTGGCCGGACAATGCGCCAAACTGAAATGTTGCATGAACTACGAGGTGGACACTTACGCGGAAGCCAGGAAGCGGTTGCCGGGCCGGGAAATCACATTGCAAACCCAAGATGCCGAATACCATTTCTTCAAGGCCGACGTCCTGGCCGGAACAGTAACCTATTCCACCGACAAGCATTTGGCGGCCGACTTAGTTACCCTGACCACCGCAAGGGCCTTCGAAATCATCAACATGAACCGCCGGGGCGAGAAGCCCCGGCGGCTGGAAGGAGGGGATGCCGCGGAACCGGCCAAGCCGGCCGACCTCGTGGAACAGGAGAGCCTGACACGGTTCGACAAGAGGCGGAAGAACAAAGGCAAACGCAGGGGCAACGGCAACCTCCGCGGCCCACAGCCATCCAAGGAGGCGCAGGATGCCGGACGCGGGGAAGAGAATGCCGCCGGCAAAGACCTCCGCAACCGTAGCCGCGGACGGGACAACAAAGAGTACAAAGGGGAACAGGGAGGCAACCGCGAGGCCCGCCCCGGCAAGGAAAGGCCCAAACGTGACAGGGAGGACCGCCCGGAAAAGGCCGTCGATCCCGGCCAAGGCACACCGCCCGAAAGGACAGAACAGCCATGATTTTCCGCACCCCGGCACTTGTTGCGGCCGCAGGCGTCCTCTTGTCGCTCACGGGTTGCAACGGGCATGTGATCCACCATTCATACCGCCGCATTCCCGAACAAGGATGGAACCGCCGGGACGTGTTCTCGTTCGATGTCGACACCGTGCGGTCGGAAGCCACGTACCAGTTCGTGCTGGGGTTGCGCTCTACCGATTCATACCCGTACACCGTCATCTGGCTGGCAGTGGAACGGGAGTTTTCCCGTCCGGACACTCTGTGCCGCGACACCGTGAAGTGCCAGTTGATGGACCCGGTCACCCACCGTATGGGCAGAGGCATTTACATATACCAATACGACGTGCCGATCCCTCTCATGACGTTACACCGCGGGCAGGCCGGACAAATCCGCGTCATGCATCTCATGCAACGGGAAGTCCTTCCGGGCATACGCGACGTGGGAATCCTCGTCGGCCGTCAAAGCCTCAATCCCTCTTGGCCAGATTGCGTGCGGCGTCTATGCGCAGGAATATGAACAGCAAGATGGTGAAGCCCCACAGGGAAGAGCCCCCGTAACTGAAGAACGGCAGGGGAATGCCGATAACCGGCGTAAGCCCCAATGCCATTCCCACGTTGATGAACACATGGAACAGGAAAACGCTCATCACACAATAGCCATAGATACGCCCAAAGGCGAAGGGCTGCCGCTCGGCCAGATGAATCAAACGGAGAACCAGAGCCAGGAACAACACCAATACCCCGGACGCTCCCCAGAACCCCTCCTCTTCCCCGACCGTACAGAAGATGAAGTCGGTATCCTGCTCCGGCACATACTTCAGCTTCGTTTGCGTCCCGTTCAGGAAACCTTTTCCGCGCAACCCTCCCGAACCGATGGCAATCTTGGCCTGGTTGACATTGTAACCGGCGCCCGACGGGTCGTCCTCCAAGCCCAAAAGCACGTTGATGCGCGCCCTCTGGTGGGGTTCCATCACGCTGTTCAGCATGTAATCGGCCGAATAAAAGAACGACATGGAGCCCAATGCAAACAACGCGATATAGAAGTAACGCGTGACACGCTCGCTCAAAGACACATAGCACAGATACAGCATCATGGCCACGCATACCGTAACCAGAACCCATGTGATGTCGAAAGGGATGACAAAGCCGGAAAAGCCAAGTGCCAATGCTATCGCGCCCACGCCATAGAACAGGATGTTACGCTCCACCGACACTTTGCCGCAATAGACATGCACCATGCCGACTGTAAAAAGAATCACCATCATCAACACCAGGAATTCCCCGGCATCGGCGGGGATGTGCCCTAACATGACGTGATTGAAACGCACGCCCACTACAAAGTAAGCCACCGCCGACACCCCGGCAAAAAGCACGGTGCCGGGCATCCCCTCCCGATAAAGCACCAGGAAAAAGGCCAGATAGACCAAAGCCGAACCGGTCTCCCTCTGAAGAATAATCAGGACGATAGGCACGGCTATGATGGCCGCCGACGCCAAGAAGTCCTTCCACCGCGAGATGTCGTAGCCGTAGACGGACATGAACCTGGCCAAAGCCAGGGCCGTGGCGCATTTGGCGAACTCGGCAGACTGGAAGCTGAACGACCCTATCTTTATCCACGAATGCGAGCCCTTGATGTCGCGCGCCAGGAATGGAGTGACGAACAGCAGGACGAGCAGCAGGGCATAGACGACGTATGCGTAGTTTTCGTACAGCCTTTCGTCGAGCATCAGGAGGACGAAGCCCAAGGCCAGCGAAGTGCCGATCCATATTATCTGCATCCCCGAACGGGAACCGAACGAAAGGATGTCGCCCCCCATGTCAAAGTCGTAGCTGGCCCCGCAAATGCTAATCCAGCCGAATGCCAGCAAGGCCATATATATGAGGACAGTCCACCAGTCCAATGAACGCCACACGCCTTTCCCCTTTTCATCTGTCCGCCGTACCATAACCGATATGCCTTTGTCGATACATCTCCGCCAGTCTCTCGCTTTCGGGCGAGAGCTTGCCTTTCAAATACTGTTCCATCATCAATGCCCCGAGAGGCACGCCGTAGTCTGCGCCCCAACCTCCGTTCTCCACGTACACGGCGATGGCTATCTTGGGGTCGTTCATCGGGGCGAATCCCATGAACACGGAATGGTCTTGTCCGCGGTTCTGCGCCGTGCCCGTTTTGCCACAGACTTCTATGCCGGGGATATTGGCCTTGCGGCAAGTCCCGGCCAACACGGCCCTCCGCATCCCCTGCACCACCGTTTCGTAATGCCGGGCTTCCACTTTCGTGTACCGCCGCCGGGTGTAAAGCGTGTCTATCTGCGCGTCTTGTATCTGTTTCACCACGTGCGGCGTGACAAAGTAGCCCCTGTTGGCTATCGTCGCCCCGAGGTTGGCGATTTGCAAAGGAGTCGCGTTCACTTCCCCCTGGCCGATGGAAATGCTGATTACGGTCAACCCGTTCCATGAACTGCGATAGGCCTTATCATAAAAAGGAGCGTTCGGGATTAATCCCCGTTTCTCTCCGGGCAGGTCGATGCCGAGCTTATACCCGAAGCCCATCGACACCATATAGTCTTTCCACACCGTCATGGCCTCCTGCACGTTCTTGTACTTGACCCGGTTGCCGAACATGTGATAGAGTCCCCAACAGAAATAAGCATTGCACGAGGTCCCGATGGCCGGGACCAACTTGGCCGGTGTCGCATGTCCGTGGCATCCCACTTTCAGCCCGCGATAGATGAAGCCATGGTAACAAGGGTAAGCCGTCTCGGGAGTAATGATGCCTTCCTGAAGGAAGGTCAACGCCTGCGTGGTCTTGAACGTGGAGCCGGGGGGATACTGCCCCATGATGGAACGGTTCAACAAGGGTTTCAACGGATTACGGCTCAAAGCCAGATGGTTCTTCCCGCGCTGCCGGCCCACCATCATACGGGGATCGTAGGCAGGAGAAGACACCATGCACAAGACATCGCCGGAAGAAGGCTCTATGGCCACGATGCTGCCGAGCTTGCCTTCCATCAGACGCTCGCCGAGCGCCTGCAATTCCAAATCGAGTCCCAAGGTCAGGTTCCTGCCGGGCACGGTCTTGACATCCAGTTTCCCGTCCATGTATCGCCCCTTGATGCGTCCCCGGGCGTCGCGCAAAAGTATCTGTATGCCCTTTTCACCCCTCAAATGCTTCTCGTAGGAACGTTCCACTCCTTGCTTGCCGATGAAATCGCCGTTCTGGTAATACTCGTCTTCCTCCACGTCCGCGGGCGACACCTCTCCGATGTCCCCCAAGACCAATGCGGCATACGGGGACTGGTATTGGCGGATGGTGCGGTGCTGCACATAAAAGCCGGGGAAACGGAACAGCTTTTCCTGAAACACGCAGAACTCCTCGGAAGACAACTGTCCCATGAAAAGCTGCTGGGTGTAGCGCGAATAGCCGGGATTGCGGCGCCGATCCTTGATTTCCTCCATCCGCTTGACATAATACTCTTTGGTTATCCCGAGGCTTGCACACAAGTCCAACGTGTCCACGCCCTGCTGCTCGTTCATGACCACCATGATGTCATACGAAGGCTGGTTGTAGGCCAACAGCTTCCCGTTGCGGTCGGTAATGACTCCCCGCGAAGGATATTGGATTTTCTTCAGGAAAGCGTTGGAGTCGGCATTCTTCTTGTAATCGTCGCTCATGACCTGCAACGTGAAGAGCCGGACGATATAAATGAGTACGATACCCGTAGCCACCGCCCCAATCACGTATTTGCGCTTTTCCCTGTCGTAATTAGCCATCCTTTCTGTCCGAAGATTCCGACTATTCATTACCGCGCATCCTCTCTATCGCCAATATCAGCACAATGGAAAGCGCACTGCTGCCCAAGTAAGTATAAAGCATGTCCAATGTGCTGAAGAAAGAAAAGGTTTCCAGCACCATAACGGATGCCTGCTGCAACAGCACGAGCAACGTCACATACCAAATGTAATTCCATCTTCCCAGCGTCCGGTAGCCCGGCACCATGTCTTCCAGACAGTCTTTGGGAGTAAACAACAGCAAAAGATTCGGAGCGCACAAGGCCGTCAAAGTCATGGATGCGGCTCCCAAACCCGGCGTCTCGGAAAAGAAATCGGCCCCGAATCCGACTGCGAATCCCCACAACAGCCACGCATAACGCGAGGTGTTCAACGGCTGGAGGCAAAGTACATACACATATACGACTGGGGTAGCATAACCGAGAAAGTGGATATGGTTGAATACCAATCCCTGAAGAACCAGCAGGATGAATGCCCACAACAATCTACTGAAAAAGCCTTTCATCACACATCGGACTTATTTTTCCGCCTCTATCTTCTGCTGCAAACTGTCTATCTCCACCCGATTGGGTGTCGTGAGCACACACACGTCCCTCAGCCGGGCAAAGTCTGTACCCAGATTCACTTGCAACTTATAAGAAAGCCCGTCCTCCGAATTTTCCACCCTCGTCACCCTCCCGACAAACAGACCCGCCGGAAAGACGGCGGAAAATCCGCTGGTCTCCGCCGTCATGCCTTCCTTCAAGCGGGCATGACGGGGTATATCGCCCAAGGAGGCAAACAAAGGGTGCCGGCCGTCCCAACGCAAATAGCCGAAATAATCGGTGCCCCGCAGACGGCAGCTGATATTCGACTTGCTGTTCAACAACGGCATGACAATCGCATAATGGGGCGAAGCCAGATAGACAATCCCCACAATGCCCGTACCGCATACGACCCCCATCTCGGGTTTCACGCCATCTTCCTCCCCTTTGTCGATGGTCAGGTAATTATTATGCTTGTTCACACTGTTGTTTACCACTTCGGCAGGCACCATGCCGAAACCGTCCAACAAGTGCCTCTGGCGCATTTCCGTATAGGTCGAATCGTGCCTCGCACGGCTCAGCAAGCCCGTCAGTGTACTGACACGCTGTTCCAACACCAGATTCCTCCGCATCAGGTCTTTGTTCCGTTCGCCCAAAGCGACATAGGACAGGAAATCCGCCTCCCACTCCAGCACACGTCCGGAAACGGCATTGGCAGAAGTGAACCATACGCTTCCCTGATAAAGGTTGAAACGAAAGAGCAAAAAGAGACTGCCTCCTTCCAACAGGATGAAAAGGAGCCAGTAGCTGTATTTTTTCAGGAAATCGAACAAGCCCTGCACGGGTCACATCAAAAAAGAAAAGTTGTTCACGTTCTTCAGTGCGATGCCGGTGCCTTTGGCCACACTGTGCAACGGGTCTTCGGCGATGTGGAACGGGATGCTTATCTTGTCGGTCAACCGTCTGTCCAAGCCGCGCAGCAAAGCTCCTCCACCGGTCAGGTAAATGCCGTTGTGCACGATGTCGGCATACAACTCCGGCGGCGTATTCTCCAACGCACTCAAGACAGCCGTCTCGATACGGGCGATGCTCTTCTCCATGCAGTGCGCCACCTCCTGATAACACACCGGGATTTCCATCGGCAGAGCCGTAATACGGTTCGGCCCGTACACGATATAGTCTTCCGGAGCGTCCTCACCCAGTTCAGTCAACGCCGCCCCCACGTGAATCTTGATGCGTTCGGCCATACGTTCGCTCACCTTCACATTATGCTGGCGGCTCATGTACTCCTGGATGTCGGCCGTAAGGTCGTCCCCCGCGATGCGGATGGAATTATTCGACACGATACCGCCCAAAGAGATTACGGCGATTTCGGTGGAGCCTCCGCCGATGTCCACTATCATGTTGCCCTGAGGAGCCTCCACGTCGATTCCTATGCCGATGGCTGCCGCCATCGGTTCATAAATCAGATACACGTCCCGTCCCCCGGCATGTTCCGCCGAATCCCGTACGGCACGCAACTCCACTTCCGTAGAGCCGGAAGGAACGCCTATCACCATGCGCAAGGAAGGAGAAAACAGACGGACACCCGTATGCACCATCTTGATGAGCCCGCGCATCAACTGTTCGCAGGCATAAAAGTCGGCGATGACTCCTTCACGCAAAGGACGTACCGTGCGGATATTGTCATGCGTCTTTTCATACATCAACTTGGCCTTCTCCCCCACGGCTATCATTTTGTCCGTGCGCCGGTCCAATGCTACCACGGAAGGCTCGTCCACCACAATCTTGCCCTCGCTGGTGATAATGGTATTGGCCGTCCCCAAGTCCATTGCTATTTCCTGAGTAAAAGAAAAGAATCCCATCAGCCTTTCACTTCATTTTAATATTTCCAAATCCGTTAACTTCAAACTCCCCTACTTCCCGTTCTCAAAATAAGCATGTATGGCCGTATCGTAACGACTGCTCACGCCGAACGCGCGGGCGGCAAACCAGCGGCGGTCTTCCATGTCGGTCTGCGCCCCTTTCCGATTCAGCAAATCCAACAGCGGCTCATATTCAGCCTTGCTCGCCACGACTACCACATCCTTGAAGTTCTTGGCACCTGCGCGAATCAACGAAACGCCGCCTATGTCTATCTTTTCAATAATGTCCGCCTCGCATGCACCGCTCGCCACAGTATCCTCGAACGGATAAAGGTCTACGATGACCAGGTCGATTTCCGGTATTTCATATTGTTTCATCTGCGCCTGGTCTTCAGACTGCCCGCGACGTCCAAGGATACCACCGAAAATCTTAGGATGCAGTGTCTTCACGCGCCCGCCCAGAATGGGAGGATAAGTCGTCACTTCTTCCACGGCTTGGCAAGGATAACCCGACTCCTCGATGAACTTCTGTGTACCGCCCGTAGAGAAGAACTTCACACCCTCGTCATGCAACTTCCTCAACAAAGCGTCCAGCCCGTCCTTATGAAAGACCGACACCAAAGCAGTTTTGATTCTTTTCGCTTCAGCCATAGTCCCTACTTATCGTTCTAAGGCACAAAGATACGAATTTTATACTGATTCACGGTACTTATTCCTAAAAAAACAGGTGTTTATTCCTCCTTTACGGGCTTCTATGGAAATCCTTAACTCGACATAATCCATTATCCGTTTTTAAAGTAA
>CAYPMY010000039.1:0-16065 GCA_964412085.1 uncultured Paraprevotella sp.
AGCCGCGCGCGGCTCGCGCCTTTCACGGTGCGGTGCGGGAAGACGGGATGCCTTGAAGCCGGAAGAAGAGGGGCAAGCGCAGGGACGGCCGGGCAAGGGACGGATGACAGGCCGTCCCTTGCCGGCATGAGTGCGGGAGACAGGAGGGGGCCGTCTTGCAAGCGCGCGTTCGCGCGCCGGTTCCCGTCCGGTCCCGCGGCGGGATGCCCGCAGTCGCCGCGCGGCATACGGAGAGGAAAAGTGTCTTCCGCCCCTGGCGGGAGAGCGAGCCCGAGAGGCCGGTCCCCCATCAGGCTTGGGAGAACCGGAAGGCCGGGGCGGGATGCGGAGGCATGCGCCGGAACAGGCGCGGGAAGACCGTGGAACAGGGATGAGTCCCGATGCCTTTCGGGTCAAGAGACGCCATGATGCTCCCGTCCGGTCAGCCGGAGGGGCGGAATGGGGGACAAGGCGCGAGTACGTTCCTTGACGCGACCGGCCGCGCCCCCGTCAGGAGCGCGGCCGGATGCGTCCGTTCATGGACGGCGCGGGAAAAGCCGTTTACTTCACCAGCACCTTGTCCCCTTTGACGACGTATATGCCTTTCTTCAGTCCTTTCAGGGCTTGGGACGCTTGCACGTTCCTGCGCACGAGCTGTCCTTCGAGGGTGTACACGTCTACACGGGAGCCGTCTGCGGCGGCAATGCCCGGGAGGCCGTCGCCGGATGCCGTGTTCACGTAGAGCGACACCGCCTGTTGCCCGGTCTTGTAGCAGGCGAAGCGGGGGTCCGAGGCGTTGTACCGGATGGTGCGGTTCGCATAGGCGTTGTTCCGGATGGTAGCCAGCCCGCCGTCGTTTATGGTGATGGTCCACTTCGCCTCGTCGTTTTCTGCCGATGTCGCGCCGTACAGCTTGTTTTTGTCGTCGGTCAGCGACAGGTAGACTTGCGATGCGGCGTCGTACAGGGTGTAGGCTCCTTCCGTCCCGCCGAGAATCATCTGGTAGGGCAATCCCTCGCGGTTTACCTCCGTGCGTATCTCGTCGGATTCGGGAGTGATTCCGCAGTAACTCCTGATGTCCCCTCCGGCACCGATGGCACCCATGGCGGTGGACTTGCCCTCGCACACGATCAGGTAGCGGTTCCCGGCCTGTAGCTCTTCCGCCGACGTGACTTTGCGGAAGACCTGCACGCTCTCGTCCGGGGTAGTGTCGATGATGGTATAGGAGGCTCTCACCGTCCCGCTCGTCTTGTCGTCTTTCATGGCGTAAGCCTCTATGGTCGTCGGCCCGGTGATTTCCACGAGGACGGGCGGTTCCTCCGTGCGCTGTCCCCCGCCGTTCAGGGAGTAGACGATGTAGGCTCCCGCCGTGGCGGTGTTTATCGTGACCGTCGTCCCTTTGTCCACCCTGCCGGGCGCGGGGGTGAAGGTGGGGCTTTCCACGTCCGCGGCCGGCGGAGTCACCTCTCCCCCCTCATAGTTGTCCGGGTCGAATTCCACGCCGGTCTTGTCGCCCCAGACGTATTGTTCCAGCCCGGGGAAGTCGATGTAAGGGTTGCGGTTGTGCTGTATGCCATACACCGCGTTGTTGCGTGCCGTTTCTTTTTCGCTGACGGGGTCTTCCGCGGCCCAGCGCAACAGCATGCCGAGCGCCCACGAGGCGAATCCCGGATACTTCTTGCCGTCGAGCATGTCGCAGTCCCAACCGGTTATCCGGTCTTCATAGCAGGTAATCATATAGAAATAGGAACGCGCGAAGTCGCCCTTGTACTCGTCCGCCGGCTCGAACACGGTGCCGCTGTAGCCGCTGACGGTGCTTTTCCCGAGCTTGCTGAACCCTCCGTCCGACTTGTAATTCTCGCCATTGGTTTCGCCGAAGGGGTAGTTGCTTCTTCGGTTGTTCACGTATCCGTCCGTGGGATAGAGGTGGAACAGGTCGGTGTACATCGGTTTCGCGTCGTTGAACCAGCTTTTGGGGAACGAGTGCTCGCGGTTGTAGCAGTCGCCCTCACCCCCGTAATTCCCGCACTGGTCGCTCCTGAACGTGAAGTCGGTGGTGGAGGAATACATGTCCCAGACCTTGCCGTCTTCGCGGGCGTCCGTCTTTTGCATGTCCGTCCAAAGTTCGTCGTAGCTCTCTGCCGTGTGGTCGGTGATGATGGAGAAGAGGGCGGTTTTCAGTCCGGAACCGCGAGAGCCTGCGGCAGATTCGTAATAACCGGCCGGGATTTGTGCCCGCGAACAGAGCACGACGCAGAGGAGCGTCCATGAGGATAGGAATCTTTTCATGATGTGTTGTTTTGTATTAGCCCGGCTAAAATACAAAAAATATCCTTTCGAACGCGCCGGGCGCGTATGTTTTTTGCATTTTGGGAGGCTTCTGCGCGGGAAAATCCCCTTCGTGACGCCGTTCCCGCCGTCAGGGGGCGGTGCTTCCAAGGGGGCGGAGATCCGGGAATGCCCGGCGCGCGGCCGTGCACGAGGACGGGCGGGAAGGGCGGGAATGCCGTTCCCGCGCGTGACAGGCCGGGCGGAGGGCGCGTCCGGGGCCGCCTCTCAGTCGCGGGCGGCGCGCTTGCGCTCCGTATGGTCGAGAATGGCCTTGCGCATGCGCATGCTCTTGGGGGTCACTTCCACGTATTCGTCCTCGCGGATGTATTCCAAGGCTTCTTCCAGCGAGAAGACGGTGGCGGGCACGATGCGGGCTTTCTCGTCGGAGCCCGAGGCGCGCATGTTGGTCAGCTGTTTGTTCTTGGTGACGTTCACCACAAGGTCGTTCTCGTGGATGTGTTCTCCCACGATTTGTCCGGCGTAGACCGTGTCCTGCGGCTCGATGAAGAACCTGCCCCGGTCTTGCAGGCTGTTGATGGCGTAGGCGAAGGCCGTGCCGCTTTCGAGGGCGATCAGCGCGCCGTTGCTCCGGCGTCCGATGTCGCCCTTGTACGGCTGGTACTCCTTGAAGCGGTGTGCCATGATGGCCTCGCCCTGGCTGGCCGTGAGCACGTTGGTACGCAGGCCGATGATGCCGCGCGAGGGGATGTCGAAGCTGATGTCCACGCGGTCGCCCCGTGTCACCATCGAGGTCATTTCGCCCTTGCGGTGCGTCACCATGTCGATTATCCTGCCGGAGAACTCCCCGGGCACGTTTATGGTCAGCTCTTCGACCGGTTCGCGGAGTTGCCCGCCGGTTTCCTTGTAGATGACCTGTGGCTGCCCCACTTGCAGCTCGTATCCTTCGCGGCGCATGGTCTCGATGAGCACCGAGAGATGGAGCACTCCGCGCCCCTCCACGATCCAACGGTCGGTGTATCCGTCCGGGACGGATACACGCAAGGCGAGGTTCTTTTCCAGTTCCCTTTCCAACCGCTCGTTGATGTGGCGGCTGGTGCAGAACTTGCCTTCCTTGCCGAAGAACGGCGAGTCGTTGATGGTGAAGAGCATGCTCATGGTAGGCTCGTCGATGGCGATGGCCGGCAGCGGCTCCGGGTTCTCGTAGTCGCAGAGGGTGTCGCCTATCTCGAAGTTTTCCAGGCCGACGATGGCGCAGATGTCTCCCGAGGGGACTTCGGCCGTCCTTTGGCGCCCCATGCCGGTGAAAGTATGCAGTTCCTTTATCTTAGTCCTCTCCCGACTGCCGTCGCGGTGGCAGATGGTGATGTTCATGCCCTCTTTCAGGGTGCCGCGGTGCACGCGCCCCACGGCGATGCGTCCGGTGTAGTTGGAGTAGTCTAACGAGGTGACGAGCATCTGCGGCGTCCCTTCCAGCCGCCGCGGCGCCGGGATGCGCTCGACGATCTGGTCGAGCAGGTAGAGGATGTCGCCGGCCGGCGTTCTCCAGTCCTCGCCCATCCAGTTGTTCTTGGCCGACCCGTAGACCACGGGGAAGTCGAGCTGTTCTTCCGTCGCGTCCAGGTTGCACATGAGGTCGAAGACCTTTTCGCACACCTCTTCGGGACGGCAGTTCGGTTTGTCCACTTTGTTGATGACAACGATGGGCTTCAGTCCTATCTCGAGCGCCTTTTGCAACACGAAACGCGTCTGGGGCATCGGGCCTTCGAACGCGTCTACTAACAGGAGGCAGCCGTCGGCCATGTTCAGCACGCGCTCCACCTCGCCGCCGAAGTCGGAGTGTCCCGGCGTGTCGATAATGTTGATTTTCGTGCCTTTATGATTGATGGAAACGTTCTTGGAAAGGATGGTGATGCCGCGTTCGCGCTCCAGTTCGTTGTTGTCCAGCAGCAATTCCCCGACCTGCTGGTTCTCGCGGAACAGGTTGCCTGCCAGCAGCATCTTGTCCACCAACGTGGTCTTCCCGTGGTCCACGTGGGCGATAATGGCAATGTTTCTGATGTCCTGCATGCTTCTTACCTTGGAATGGCGGGCAAAGTTACTACAAATAATCGGAAAAGCGCGGGGCGGGGGCAAAAAAAAGGGGAAAACCTTTGGCGCGGAAGGAAAATGTAGTACCTTTGCGGGAGCTAAGAGTATTAATGGTTTTAAAACTTGATTTTATGTATTTGGACTCAGCCAAAAAGCAAGAAATCTTTGGACAATACGGGAAGTCCAACACTGATACCGGTTCTCCCGAGAGCCAGATAGCATTGTTCTCATACCGTATTTCCCACTTGACGGAGCACATGAAGCAGAACCGTAAAGATCATAGCACTGAAAGGGCCTTGACGATGCTGGTCGGCAAGCGCCGCGCTTTGCTGAACTACCTGAAGGACCGTGACATCGAAAGATACCGTGCCATCATCAAGGCTTTGGGCTTGCGCAAGTGATTTCGCGGTTCGCAGTGAAGATTTGACCGCTTTCCTGGCAGGGAGGCGGTTTTTTTTGTTACTTTTGCACGAGAACAGAGGTCTTGACTTCATATTGCATCAGACATGAAAAGGATAAAGGATTATTTGCCGGACGCGTTGGCCGTGGCGGCGTTCATCGCGATAAGCTTTTTGTATTTCTTCCAGCCGGCGACCGAGGGGCTGGTCCTTACGGGGCAAGACCACAGCGGAGGCGTCGGGGCGGGGACGGAGATGCAGGAATACCGGCAGCGCACGGGTGAACGCACGCGCTGGACGAACGCCTTGTTTTCCGGGATGCCTACCTACCAGATGGCGCCGAGCTATGATTCGGTCGACACTTTGGCGGGGTTGCAGAGAATCTATCAGCTGGGGATGACGGGCGTGGTCATGTACCTTTTCGTCCTCCTGCTCGGCTTCCACATCCTGCTCCGCGCATTCGGTTTCAAGGCCTGGACGGCGGCGGCGGGTGCCGTGCTGTGGGCGTTTTCCTCCTATTTCCTTATTATAATAGGGGCGGGGCACATCTGGAAGCTCATGACCCTGGCTTACGTCCCGCCCACGATAGCCGGCCTGGTGCTCTGCTACCGCGGGAAGTATCTGTGGGGCGGAATCGCCACCGCCTTCTTCCTCGCCCTGCAAATCATGTCCAACCACGTGCAGATGAGCTACTACTTCCTGCCGGTAATGGGATTGATGGCTTTGGCTTACTTAGTCCAGGCCGTGAAGGAAAAGGAACTGGCCGGCTGGTTCAAGGCCACCGGTACGCTGGTCGCGGCCGGGCTCGTCGGAGTGGCCATCAATTCGTCCAACCTTTACCATACTTACCAGTATAGCAAGGAGAGCATGCGCGGGAAGAGCGAACTGACGTACAAGAACAGGCTGAACCCCGGCAACCAGACTAAGGACGGGCTGGAACGCGACTACATCACGCAGTGGAGCTACGGAATCGGGGAGACATGGTCGCTGCTCGTTCCCAATGTGAAAGGAGGAGCCTCCCTGCCTTTGACCGCCAGCGAGAAGGCCATGGAGAAGGCGGATCCGCGATACGCGCCCGTCTACCAGGCCATGAGCCAGTATTGGGGCGAACAGCCGGGGACGAGCGGGCCGGTATATGTGGGAGCTTTCGTGCTGATGTTGTTCGTCTTGGGCCTGTTCGTGGTGAAAGGGCCGATGAAATGGTGCCTGTTGGCGCTTACCGTTCTTTCCGTCATGCTGTCATGGGGGCGCAACTTCATGGGGCTGACGAACTTCTTTCTGGACTACGTGCCGATGTATGACAAGTTCCGCGCCGTGGCATCCATATTGGTCGTGGCGGAGTTCACGATACCGCTCTTGGCGATGCTGGGGCTGAAAACGATATTGGAACAGCCGGAAGTGCTGAGGGACAAGCCGGGATACGTGTATTTTAGCTTCGTCCTGACCGGCGGCTTCGCATTGCTGTTCGCCTTGATGCCCGATGTATTCTTCGGGAACTACGTCTCGTCGTCCGAGACGGCGATGCTGCAGGATGCGGCGGGCAAGGGCTATATCCCGCAGGACATGCTGGGCGGCATCTTCGGTAATCTGCACGAGATGCGCAAGGCGGTGTTCGCGGCCGATGCCTGGCGCAGTTTCATCATCGTGGCGATCGGACTGTTGCTGCTGTCGGCGTACAGGGCGCGGAAAATCGGCGCGCCCCAGCTCGTCGGCATCGTGGCCGTGCTTTGTCTGTTCGACTTGTGGCAGGTCGACAAGCGTTACCTCAACGACGGCATGTTCACCGAACCGTCGCAGGCGGCGGATACGGTGGCCAAGACCCGGACTGATGAAATCATTCTGAAAGACCCGGATAAGTATTATCGTGTGATGAATCTGGCAGGAAGCCCGTTCAACGAGAACAGAACGTCTTACTATCATAAGAGCATCGGGGGTTATCATGCGGCCAAGCTCCGGCGTTACCAGGAGATGATAGAGGAACACATCGCCCCGGAAATGGTACGCTTTGCCCGCGCTGCCGCGGCTACGCAGGGCGATTTGTCCCGGGTGGACGGTGACACTATCTTCCCGGTGCTGGACATGCTTAATGTGAAGTACGCCATAATGGGGCGGGAAGGAGGAGAGACTTTCCCTGTGGCTAACCCCCATGCTTACGGTAACGGGTGGTTTGTAAAGGAAGTGCGTTATGTGGACAGCGCAGACGAAGAGATTTTGGGACTGCATCGGGTGAATCCGAAAGAGACAGCCTTAGTGGCAGGGAAATACAAGGACGTGTTGGGCGGGACGGAAGTCCGGCGGTCGGATTCTTTGGCGACGGTAAGGCTGACGGCTTACGATGCCAACGCCTTGACGTATGAAGTTAATTCGCTGAAAGGCGGGGCCGTCGTGTTCTCGGAGATTTATTATCCCGGTTGGCAGGTTACGGTAGACGGCCAACCGGCAGAAATGGCTTGTGCCGATTACATCTTGCGGGCCATCAAGGTCGCCCCCGGGAAACATACGGTGGATTTCAAGTTCGACCCGAAGAGCCTGCACGTGACCGAGACGGTCGCTGACGTGTCGTTAGTGGTGTTGATGCTGGCGTTTCTGGGGCTGGCCGGAAGAGCCGTGGCGCGTAACCGTAGGCGCGAACGCCGCGAGGCCTGACTTCGGCCGCAGTCTCCGCAGGCCGGAATTGCCGCAGGCCCGGCTTGCGGACGGTGCCGTATCGGGTGTCCTGCGGCGTTTTCATGCGTGCCATCGCTTTCCTGCATGCTTGTGGGAATTATCCGAAACGGGAACCGCACGCTTGTGCCGAACGCGCGTCGCCGCAGGAAAAACCGTTCGCATGCCGTGAAAGCCGGGCGGGTTCGCTTTGCCCGACGGGCACGGGTTGCCGCCCCGCGTCGCGGAAGCGTGCGTTTCAACGTCGGAAGCCGCCCATGAAAAAAGGGACGTGCCGTTCCCGTCCGACACATCCCCCGAATGTCCCTCAATCCAAGGACTACTTGTTCCTATAATTCTTCAAGCCGGTCTGCAAGAAATCTATATACTTGTCGATGTCCTCGTCGTATGAATACGGCTTGTTCAGCGGCTTGCCTTCGTTGTCGAGCAACACATAGAACGGCTGGGCGTTGGCTCCGAACTTGCTGCGTTGCAGGTAACTCCACTTGTCGCCCACCGTCCGCAAGGCACGTTCCTGGCCGTTCTCCGTCACTTTGGCGGGTTCCGGCAGTCTGGTCTTTTCGTCCACGTACAGCGAAATCAGCACGTAATCGTCCCGCAAGATGTCCGCCACCCTCTGGTCGGCCCACACGGCCAGCTCCATCTTGCGGCAGTTCACGCAACCGTATCCGGTAAAGTCTATCATCACGGGCTTGCCTTGCCCGCGCGCATATTCCATGCCGGCGTCGTAGTCGGTGAACTGGGCTCTCACCTCGTTCTCGTAAAGGTTGAAGTCCTGCGTGTTCATCGGAGGCGAAAAGGCGCTGATGGCTTTCAGCGGCGCCCCCCACAAGCCGGGAACCATGTAGACGGCGAAGGCGAAGGAGGCCAAGGCCATGAAGAAACGGGTGACCGAAGTGCGGCGGACGACCACGACATTGCCGGACTCGTCGTATTCGTCCTCGTCGTGCGGGAAGCGCAACCAGCCGACGAGATAGGCTCCCAACAAGGCAAAAACCACTATCCACAAGCTCAGGAAAGCCTCGCGGTCGAGGATATGCCATCCGTATGCCAGATCGGCCACCGACAGGAACTTCAGGGCGAAAGCCAATTCCAGGAAGCCGAGCGTCACTTTCACGCAATTCATCCAGTTGCCGGATTTCGGCATCGTCTTCAGCCAGGCCGGGAACATGGCAAACAGGGTGAAGGGCAAGGCCAACGCGATGGCGAAGCCCGACATCCCGACGGTCGGGGCGAGGATACTGCCCGACGTGGACACTTCCACCAGCAGGAAACCGATAATCGGCCCCGTGCAAGAAAAAGAGACCAAAGCCAGGGTAAAAGCCATCAGGAAGATGCTCAACAAGCCCGTAGTGGACTCCGCCTTGCTGTCTACCGCGTTGCTCCACGAAGAGGGCAACGTGATTTCAAAGGCTCCGAAGAAACTGGCGGCAAACACCAGCAACATCAGGCAGAAGAAGATGTTGAACACCGCATTCGTGGACAGGGCGTTCAGGGCACTGGCCCCGAAGATGCCGGTGATTACCAAGCCCAGAAGCACGTAAATGACCACGATGCTCACGCCATACGTCGCCGCGTCGCGAATGCCTTTGCGCTTGTCGCCCGAGCGTTTCAGGAAGAAGCTCACGGTCATCGGGATAATCGGCCATACGCAGGGGGTGAGCAAGGCGACCAGGCCGCCAAGGAATCCCAGCAGGAACACTTCCCACCAAGCCCGGTCGGCGGCGTTGGAGGCGTATTCGCCGAAAGCGGCCAGCTCGTCAACCACAGGCGTCCAATAGCCGCCCGCCGCGACAGCGGCATTGCCGCCGGCGACAGCGGCGGGCACGGAATCCGTCACGACGAGGCTCGTAACGACAGTGTCGATTCCTCCGGTTACAGGCGCGCCCGTTTCCCCCTCTTCCTCAGCTGCCGGCGTTTCGGCGGTCTCCCCCTTCTGTTTCCGGGACTCCGCCCCGGTGTCTTCCGCCGCAGGCTTCCCGCTTCCTGAGAAAGCAAACTCCACGTTGGTGGGAGGTATGCAATTCTCATCGTTGCAAGCCCCATAGTTCAGATAGCCCTTCACGGAATAAGCGGCTTCCGTGATGCGCATCTTCTGCACGAAGACGACCTCGTCCTCCATATAGCCAACTTCCATCCCGAAAAGATTGTCGTATGCCTTATGCACCTTTCCGCGTGCCGTCAGCTTGCCTGCCGGCTCCGCGCCTTTCCGTTCGTCGAAGTTGATGGTAGCCGGAGTGGGGCCGCCCTCTGGAATGTCCGTGGAATAGACATGCCAGCCCGCTTCCGCCTTCCCTGTAAAGACGATCTCGAATTCAGACCCGGACAGTTCCTTTTGGGAAACGGAAAAGCTCACCGGGTCGTGGAACTGCGCCCAAAGCGGCGGCGCCACGGCCCATGACAACAACAGCGTGGTTATTTTCTTCGTCATCAAGGATAAAATTTTTCAGGCACAAATATAGGAAAAGCGGGAGGGGTTCGGAAATGAACTGCGGGGAATCCTCCCCTTTTTACGGTTTTTTTGGGTTTTATGACATTCATGCACCGAAATAAAGAAGCCTGCCCGGATTCTTCGGGCAGGCTTCGATGTCATTCTTGTCGTGGAATCACGCCTTCGGGCCTGCCGCGACCAAAGCCTTGCCGGCTTCGTTGCCCGTGAACTTCGAGAAGTTCCTGACGAAGCGGGCGGCCAAGTCCTCGGCCTTCCTCGTCCATTCTGCCGCGTCGGCGTATGTGTCGCGGGGGTCGAGGATGTTCGGGTCGACACCCGGCAGCTCCGTGGGAACGACGAAGTCGAAGTAAGGAATGGTCTTCGTGGGAGCCTTGTCGATGGAACCGTCCAGAATGGCGTCGATGATGCCGCGGGTGTCGCGGATGGAAATGCGCTTGCCCGTGCCGTTCCAGCCCGTGTTTACCAAGTACGCCTTGGCTCCCGCCTTGTTCATCTTCTTCACGAGTTCCTCGGCGTATTTCGTGGGATGCAGGCTCAGGAAGGCTGCGCCGAAACAGGCGGAGAACGTCGGTGTCGGCTCGGTGATGCCGCGCTCCGTGCCGGCCAGCTTGGCCGTGAAGCCGGACAGGAAGTAGTATTGGGCCTGCCGGTCGTCCAGGATGGAAACGGGAGGCAACACGCCGAATGCGTCGGCGGACAAGAAGATGACCTGCTTCGCGTGCGGCCCCTTGGAAATGGGCTTCACGATGTTCCCGATGTGGTAAATGGGATAGGACACGCGCGTGTTTTCCGTCACGCTCTTGTCCGCGAAGTCGATCTTTCCGCCGGCATCCACCGTCACGTTCTCCAGCAGTGCGTCGCGCTTGATGGCGTTGTAGATGTCGGGCTCGGATTCCTTGTCCAGGTTGATGACTTTCGCGTAGCAGCCGCCCTCGTAGTTGAATACGCCTTCGTCGTCCCATCCGTGTTCGTCGTCGCCGATCAGCTTGCGCTTCGGGTCGGTGGACAAGGTGGTCTTCCCTGTGCCGGACAGGCCGAAGAAGATGGCGGTGCTTGTGCCGTCCATGTCGGTGTTGGCGGAGCAGTGCATGGAAGCTATGCCTCGCAAGGGATTGAAATAGTTCATCATGGAGAACATTCCTTTCTTCATCTCGCCGCCGTACCACGTGTTGATGATGACCTGCTCCCTCGAGGTCAGGTTGAATACCACGGCCGTTTCCGAGTTCAGGCCAAGCTCCCTGTAGTTCTCGACCTTGGCCTTGGAGGCGTTGTAGACCACGAAGTCGGGCTCGAAGCCCTTCAGCTCTTCTTCCGTGGCACGGATGAACATGTTCGTCACGAAGTGGGCCTGCCACGCGACTTCCATGATGAAGCGCACTTTCAGGCAAGTGGCCTTGTTGGCCCCGCAGAAGCCGTCGACGACGAACAGCTTCTTGTCCGAAAGCTCCTTCACGGCCAAATCCTTCAATGCCGCCCACGCCTCGGGGGTCACGGGCTTGTTGTCGTTCTTGTATTCTTCGGAAGTCCACCATACGGTGCCCTCAGAAGTAGCGTCCCTTACGATGAACTTGTCCTTGGGAGAACGGCCGGTGTAAATGCCCGTCATCACGTTCACCGCGCCCAGTTCCGTCACCTGGCCCTTTTCAAAGCCTTCCAAACCGGATTCAGTCTCTTCCCGGAACAACACGTCGTATGACGGATTGCGGAGGACTTCCACAGTACCGGTAATACCGTACTTGCTCAAATCTAAATTTGCCATTTTCTGAAATAATATTCGATTAGAAATCAGTTCGCCAAGGGGAACTCCCCCTTCGCGCAGGCAAAATTACGAAGAAATGCGTGCATCCGGAACTTTCGGCATACTATTTTTCTTAATTCGGAAACGTCATTCCGTTAAAATTTCCAAAACCCGAGGGGCGAGGCCACATTTGCCAAACGGGGTTTACATTTTCAAGAAGTTTTTGCTACTTTTGCTTCCGAATGCACATTTAAGTCCAACCAAGAACATGAAAGTCATCAACCTTGCGGAGCAACGGACGGTCGTGGGCAGGTTCATTTCTGAGCTCAGGGACGTGCGCTTGCAGAAAGACCGGGCGCGTTTCCGCCGCAACCTGGAAAGGATAGGGGAAGTCATGGCCTACGAAATCAGCAAGACGCTGGACTACTCCGTCAAGGACATACGGACCCCGTTGGGTACGGCGCCCGCGTGGCTGTACGACGACCCCATCGTGCTGGGAGCCATCTTCCGGGCCGGCCTCCCTTTCCATCAGGGCTTCCTGAACGTGTTCGAGGAGGCCGACAACGCGTTCGTGTCGGCCTACCGCTTCTACAGGGACAAGGAATGCCACGAGGTGGGCATACATATCGACTACCTGGCCGCGCCCGACCTGAACGGCAAGACGCTCGTCATCGCCGACCCCATGCTGGCCACGGGCGGGAGCATGGAACTGGGGCTGAAGGCTCTCGAGACCAAAGGCATACCGGGGAAAGTCCACCTGTGCTGCGCGATAGCCAGCAGGATGGGCGTGGACTACCTGGAGGAAACGTTCAGGGACGAGGACTACACCTTGTGGTGCGGGGCTATCGACCCGGAACTGGACGAGCACATGTACATCGTCCCCGGCCTCGGCGACGCGGGCGACCTGGCCTACGGCGAGAAGCTGTGAGCGCGCGCGGGACGCGGCAACCCGCAGGCGGCAAGGCGGGCGTTTCCCGTTCCGCGCCAAACGAAAGGCCAATCTCAGGAGAATGATTTTCCGTTCTCCTGAGATTGGCCTTTCGTTTGGCGCAGATTTTTCCTGCGTCATTAGCATGCTGGTTCCCAGCCCGCTGCCTTTCCGGGGCGCGCCCGGCGGGAATCTTGACAAAAAAGGGCGGCCGCCCCCGCGCCAGGGACAGCCGCCGTCCGTGCCGCGGGCGGGCGGGAGCCTACTCCTTCACCTCCCAGATGTCGTTCGTAAGGAGCAGTTCCGCGAAGTTGCGGCAGGCTTCCTTCCCCCTCACCTCTTCTATCTGCCGGTTGACCTCCTCGTCGTAGGTCGGGGCCTCCACGTCGCGGATCACGCCCAACGCCACGGGGAAGCCCGGCCCTTCCATCAGGGCCAGCTTCAGGTGCAAGGTGCTGTCCTGGCAATGCGCGTCGTGCACGAGGATGTCTTTTTCCGTCACGCCGTCCTCCCCCGTCTTCACGACCTTCAGCCCGAAGCCTTCCTGCACCAGGCCGAACTCGTTGTTCTCGCCGAACAGCATCGGCCGGCCGTGCTCCAGGTGGATGGCGTGCCTGGCGCGCCCCTCCATAGTGTAAACGGAATCATGCGCCCCGTCGTTGAATATCACGCAGTTCTGCAATATCTCGCACACGGCGGCCCCCTTGTGGGCGTACGCCGCCTTCAGGATCTCCACCGTCCCGGCGGCGTCCGTGGCCGCGGCGCGGGCGAAGAAGCGTCCGCGCGCGCCGAAGCACAGTTCCGCCGGGTTGAACGGGTCTTCCACCGTCCCGTAAGGAGAGGACTTGCTGACGAAGCCCCTCGGGGAGGTCGGCGAATACTGCCCTTTCGTGAGGCCGTAGATCCGGTTGTTCAGCAGGATCATGTTGATGTCCACGTTGCGGCGCAGGGCATGGATGAAATGGTTCCCTCCAATGGCCAGGCCGTCGCCGTCGCCTGAGATCTGCCACACGGTGACGCCCGGGCTGGCCACCTTGAGGCCGGTGGCGATGGCGGCGGCGCGCCCGTGTATCGTCTGCATGGCGTAAGTGTTCATGTAATAAGGCAGGCGGCTGGAGCAGCCGATGCCTGAAATCACGGCCGTCTCGTGGGGGGGCACCCCGATTTCGGCCATGGCCTTGTGCAGGGAAGCCAGGAAGAAATGGTCCCCGCACCCGGGACACCAACGCGGCAGTCCCCTCTTGTAGTCTTTTGCTGTATATCCGCTCATTTTTATCTCGTCCTTCTGTCGTTCGGCTATTTGTCGTATATCCCGGTAAAGGCCTCCACCAGCTCGCTCACCACGAAGGGCTGGCCTTTCACCTGGTTGAACTGGTAGGGCGCGAAGCCGTCTACCTTCATGCGCAGGTATGCGGCGAACTGCCCCAGGTTCTGTTCGGCCACCACGACTTTCTCATACCGCCCCAGCACCTCCGCCGTGTTGGCGGGCAGCGGGTTCAGGTAGGAGAAATGGGCCAGGGCCACTTTCTTTCCCGCGGCCGCCATCTCGTCCATGGCCGAGCGCAAGTGGCCGTAAGTGCCGCCGAAGCCCACTATCAGCAGCCTGGCGTCGTCCGCGCATCCCTGCACCTCCACGTCGGGCACCGGGATTCTGGCCACTTTCTCCGCGCGCAAGCGGCACATCCTGTCGTGGTTCTCGGGGTCTGTGCTGATGGCTCCCGTCCGTCCGTCCTTCTCCAGCCCGCCGAGGATATGCATATATCCCTCCTGCCCGGGCATGGCCCAGTAGCGCACCAGCGTGTCGGGGTTACGCATGTACGGCGTGTAGCTTCCGGCCATTTCCGGAGTGGCGTAAGGAGGGCGAATGTCGGGATAGTCTTTCAAGTCCGGCAGCCTGAAGGCTCCGGAGCCGTTGGCCACGAAGGCGTCGGTGAGCAGCACCACCGGCGTCATGCGCTCCAAGGCCATCTTCGAGGCATGATAGGCCGCATCGAAGCAGTCCGTAGGCGAAATGGCGGCGATCACGGGCATCGGGGATTCGCCGTTGCGCCCGAAAAGCACCTGCAGCAAATCCGTCTGCTCGCTCTTCGTGGGCAAGCCCGTGGACGGGCCGCCGCGCTGCACGTCCAGTATCACCAACGGCAGCTCCGTGATCACAGCCAGGTTCATGGCTTCCGACTTCAAGCATACGCCGGGGCCCGAGGTGGAAGTCACGGCCAATGCGCCGGCAAAGGAAGCGCCGACGGAAGAGGCGCAGCCGGCAATCTCGTCCTCGCACTGCACCGTGATCACTCCCAGGCTCTTGTGCTTGGACAATTCATGCAGCACGTCCGTAGCCGGCGTAATGGGGTACGACCCCAAGAAAAGCCGCTTCCCGGCCTTTTCTGCCGCGGCGATGAACCCGTAAGCGGTGGCCTTGTTGCCCGTGATGTCCATATACTTGCCGGGCTTTTTCGTCTTGGATTCCACCTTGTAGGTGTGGGCCGCGGAGGCGTGCGTGTTCGCCCCGTAGTCATATCCGGCCCGGATAACCTTTATGTTGGCTTCCGCCACGGCGGGCTTCTTGGCAAATTTCTCGCGCAACATGTCGGACGCGATTCCCAGGTCGCGGTTGAACAGCCAGCACACCAGCCCGAGCGCGAACATGTTGCGGCATTTCAAGACGGCTTTGTTGTCCATGCCCGATCCTGCCAGGCAGTCTTTGACCATCCGGGTGATAGGGGCCGCGATAACGTCGTTCCTTATGCCCAGCTCCCCTATCGGGTCGTCCGTCGTGAAAGCGGCCTTCCGCAAGTCCTTGGCCTGGAAACAATCGGTGTCGATGATGATGCAGGCCGTAGGCTTGGCATACCTGTATTGGGTCTTCAAGGCCGCCGCGTTCATCGCCACAAGCACGTCGCACTTGTCGCCCGGCGTGTACACGCGCCGGGCTCCAACGTGCACCTGGAAGCCGGAGACTCCTGTCAACGACCCCTGCGGTGCCCGGATGTCGGCCGGGTAGTCGGGGAACGTGCAAATGTCGTTCCCTACCGTCGCCGATACCGTGGAGAAAATATTCCCGGCCAACTGCATGCCGTCGCCGGAGTCGCCGGAGAAACGGACTACCACTTGGTCCAGCTCTTTTACTTCTAATCTGTCAGCCATACTCTTTGTAGCATTTATATGGTTACCGCATGTCCTTTCTGCCTCATGGGTGCAAATATCGCAAAGATACGTTTAAGAACAAAATATTTTGTCGTTAAAAGCATTCCGGAAGCCGGATCCGTGCTACGGAATCGTAAGCCGGAAGTCCGTTTGCATGGCTCATCGTTATTCCCTCGCTTCCCGAAAACGCGAAAAGCACGGGAGGATGGATGAACGTGCAAGGAGGGGAAAGCCCGGCAGTTCCTCTTGTCTTATGAAAGTTTTTTTCCAAAGTATTCGGTTTTTCCAAGCAGAAAATGTTAACTTTGCAGGGCAGGAAGAGCCCCTGTAGTTCAATGGATAGAACTACGGTTTCCTAAACCGCCAATCCGGGTTCGATTCC
>CAYPMY010000040.1:0-15802 GCA_964412085.1 uncultured Paraprevotella sp.
ATGATGGCAAACGTCCTTTTGCCAATCTCACAAGCTAAATTTGTGCCTACGGCAAGTCCTTTAACAAAAAAAGTCAATATGTATTTGGAGTAGCTTCCAGACCCTGATGAACTACCATCGGACAAACTATTGGCGTACATGAAGATGTGGCAACACATGAGGGCATAGTGTTGCAGACCATCGAAAGCAAAGATTCTGCACGATAAAAGAGTTGCGCCGTCTATTTTAGGGATATTTCGCATCAAAGGCACTGCGCCGGAAAGCATCTCCCGCGAGAGGGCTTTCCGGCGCAGGCTTTTTCTCCCGCACATTCTTCCGTGAGGTCAGACCAGGCGCAAGCCCTCGTCCGTGATTTCGATAAGCCTTTTCTTATAAAGGTCGCCCGCGGCCTTCTTGAAGACCTTCTTGCTGACACCGAACATGGCGTAAATCTCTTCCGCCGGGCTCTTGTCGCACAAAGGGGTGCGGCCGGCGTTACGCCGCAAATGCTCCAAGAGCACCTGCGAAAAGTCGTCCACCGCTTCCCGTCCCTGTTTCTGCAAGGTAATGTCTATCTTGCCGTCCGGGCGAATCCGCTTTACGTAGGCTCGCGCACGGTCTCCCGTATGCAAGGGGCGGAACAAGTCGTCGTCGTAGACCAGGCCCGCGAAACGGTTGTCCACGATGACCTTGAAGCCCAAAGCCGTCTTTTGCCAGACCAGAATCCGCACCTCGTCGCCTTCATAGTAAGGAGGCATCTCGTCCGACAGATAGCGTTCCACCTTGGCCGAGGCCATCAAGCGGTAACTTTCCTCGTCGACATGCAAATGCACGATATAACTCCGCCCTTTCTGCATCTTGAGCTTCTGCTCCCGAAAAGGCACGAACAAATCCTTCATCAGCCCCCAATCGAGAAACGCCCCGTAGTCGTTCACCCATGCTACCTGCAAATAGGCAAAGTCCCCGACCTGTGCAAGAGGCTTCAGCGTAGTCGCGACCAAGCGTTCCTCGCTGTCCAGATACAAGAAGACATCCAGTTCGTCCCCCACGTTGCAGCCCTCCGGCACGTAGCGCGAGGGCAGGAGTATCTCCCCCGCGCTGCCTCCATCCAGATACATACCGAAATCCACGGCCTTGACCACCCTGAGGCGATTCATCTTTCCCAAATCTATGTCCATAACGTCATGCTTTATCATCGGTTATCAAACCGTCTGTCATGTGAATGGTACGGTCTGTCAAACGCGCCAGCTCGCCGTCGTGGGTCACGATGACGAATGTTTGCCCGAACCGGTCCCGTAAGTCGAAGAACAACTGGTGCAGTTCTCCCTTGTTTTTCGTGTCCAAACTCCCCGAGGGCTCGTCGGCAAGCACTACGGAAGGATGGTTGACCAAAGCGCGTGCCACCGCCACCCTCTGCTTTTCACCTCCCGAAAGTTCGTTAGGCTTATGCGAGGCCCTGCCGGACAGTCCCATGAAATCCAGCAACTCCTGTGCCCGCGCCTTGGCCTCACTTGCGGAAGCATGCCCGATGTACGCCGGAATCATCACGTTTTCGAGTGCCGTGAACTCGGGTAACAACTGATGGAACTGAAACACGAACCCGATGCGCCGGTTACGGAAATCCGCCATTTCCTTGCGGCTCAAGCCTTCCATGGCGACCCCGTCGAGCCAGACGCTCCCGCTGTCCGGCTTGTCCAACGTCCCCATAATCTGCAGCAACGTGGTTTTCCCGGCACCGCTCGGCCCCACGATGCTCACCACCTCGCCCTTACTTATGCCGAGGTCTATTCCCTTGAGCACCTCAAGCGAACCGAAACTTTTCCTTATGTTCCTGACTTCTATCATAATCCTTCTATAATCTGCTTATCACGTATTGCGCCAAATAACAGCCGAACACAGCCGGCATATAGCTCACCGTACCCGTTGTGGTATTCTTGTTCCGTTCCCCCTCCACCCAGACCAAGGCGGCCGGGTCGGCCTGTTGGGCGCAAAACACCACCGGTAACGGGCGACGCATGCCGTCTCTTTTCAGCCTGGCCCGCACAGCTTTGCTCAACCCGCAATGAAACGTCTCCCACAAGTCGGCAAAACGGATTTGGGTGACATCCGTCTTAGCCCCGGCCCCCATGCTGCTCACGATTCTGACACGTCTTTTCATCGCCTCTTCAATCAAAGCACACTTAGGAGCTATCGTGTCGATGGCGTCAACGATAAAATCAAACCTCGCGCCGTCCAGCAAAGCGCCGACCGACTTCTCTTCCAGAAATTCAGCCCGCACAGTCAAGTCGAGTTCCGGGTTAATATCCTTAAAGCGCAGCTCCAACACGCGAACTTTTTCCTCACCGACCGTGGAACGCAGTGCGCACAACTGACGGTTGATGTCGCTCGGACGCACCCGGTCGGCATCCAACAACGTCAACCGGCCAATCCCGGCACGCACCAACATCTCGGCGGCATACGCTCCCACGCCCCCCGTCCCGACCACCAGGACATGCGCCCGGCGAAAACGTTCCATCTTGTCCCGTCCCAACAGGAGCGACGTGCGCTCCGACCAATCCGGTGCCGTCATTGGCTTTCCTCCTTTCCGTTCCCCCGCGGCAACCAATTCTTATACCACTCCTTGGCCGCCTCGTAACGCAAATCAGTCGTCAACGGTTCATTCACGCTCACATCCTTCGTCGCGGCTTCGGCATACACATCCGGGAAAATCAACATCAGCCCCGTATTCATATAATACTTCTTTATTTGACGGGGAATATGGTCGAACGACGGACGGAAGGAAATAGACCCTCTGCGCGCCAGTACGACCACCAGCATGTGGTCTTCCCTTACATTCCGCGAGATACGTTTCAGCTCATTCCCGCCATCAGTCCGAACATATTCCGCACGGATAGACGCGTGATAAGTCCCCAGATAACGTTGTAAAATCCGAATGGTGTCGGGATGGGCGTGGTAAACAATCCTGCAACCCAGCCCTACGGCCAAACGAGCCACGCGCTCTGCCCAATGATAAAAACCGGCCTCAAACTGTGCCTTGGCCGGGACGGCTACATGGATGCGACGAATGGTATTGGCCGGGACTGTACAGCGTATCATCGTGATTTGACGGTTCAGACGGTTCAACAAACTGATCAAGACCGGCCCGAAAAACGACTCGGAAGGGGAATTCTGCACGTGCAAGCCTACCACCAGCTCGGAATAATCGTTCTCTTTCATGGAATGGATGATGCCGTTTGCCAGATTGGTAGCCAAACGCACCTTGGTCTGCATCTGCACGTTGGCCGCAGAAGCCACGGCCGAAGCCGCCTCCAGCAGTTTCATCCCCTTCTCCCGGGCCTTGTCATCATTATCCAGCACGACGTTGATGGCGCTCATCGGTGCATCCGACTTGTCTTTCCGCATCAATAGAGCCATGTTGACCAAGTCGTCCACAGTATCGGGATAAGCCAGGGCAATCAGAGCCGACTCCTCGTCAAGCGGACGGCTCTCGTTGATGTTACCATCCTGCAAAGCCAGTCTACGCGCCGCCACATCCGTAATCAACGAACTGACCACACACGTCACCAATATCAGTAATATCGTACCGTTCAGCACATCTTCATTCAACAACCGCCCGCCGGAAGGCAAGATGATATTATACCCCACCAATACCGCCGCGAGCGTAGCCGCGGCCTGGGCATTACTCAGGCCGAACATCAGTTCCCGCTCCAGCACCGACATCTTAAAAGCTTTCTGCGTCACCCACGAAGCAATCCATTTCCCCGCCAACGCCATGGTGACCATCACCGCCGCCACTTTCAGAGGCTCTCCCGAACCGAACAGCACGCGCAAGTCTATAATCATACCGACCCCGATGAGGAAATAAGGAATAAACAAAGCGTTGCCCACAAATTCCAAATGATGCATCAGCGGCGCGCTGTGCGGAATAAGCCGGTTCAATACCAGCCCGGCCAAAAAGGCCCCCAATATCCCCTCCATTCCGATGAGTTCCATCAAGCCGGCACTCAGAAAGACCATGGCCAGCACGAAGATAAACTGAATGACCGGATCGTTGTACCGACGGAAGAACCACCGGGCGATACGGGGGAAAGAACATACGATGAAAAGGGAAAGCAGGATGACTTTCAACAAAAGGACAACGCCGAACCACGCCCCATGCATCTCCTCACGGAACATGCCCGAAATGAAAGCCAACACCAACAAGGTCAGCGTGTCGGTCACAATAGTCCCCCCCACCGCGATACTCACACTACGGTTACGCGACACCCCGTAACGAATCACAATCGGATAAGCTATCAAGGTGTGCGAGGCATACATACTGGCCAGCAGGACAGAAGTCACCAAACTGTATTTCAGGAGGAACACATTGCTGGCGATGCCCATCGTCAGGGGAAAAACAAACGCCGCCAGTCCCAATGTCAGTGCCTGCCAACGGATTCGCTTCATGTGCTGCATGTCCATCTCCAAGCTGGCCAAGAACATGATGTAATACAGACCCACGTTCCCGAACAGTTCGAAACTGCTGTCCCTGTCCAATACGTGCAAGCCGTACGGCCCGATAAGTACACCGGCCAAAATCATGCCGACGATGTGGGGTATCTTCAGCTTTCCCAATAAAACAGGCGCAAACAGAATTATGCTCAATACCAAAAAGAATATCCACGTGAGATCCGTGACGGGAAAATATGTAGACAAATCGGGCATCCGCATGAGTATCTGTATTGAATCAATGTGCAAAGTAACGAAAAAGTTCCCATTTTGTATGTTCCACCGTAATAATTTATCTATTTTTGCAACCGAAATCATCACAACTTCATAAAAACCACATGGAATGAAAGTAGCGATTGTTGGCGCGAGCGGCGCGGTGGGACAGGAGTTCCTGCGTGTACTCGGAGAGAGGAACTTCCCATTGGACGAATTGGTATTATTTGGCTCGACCCGCAGTGCAGGTTCCAAATACAGATTCCTTGGTAAAGAAATCGAAGTGAAACTTCTCCGGCACAACGATGATTTCAAAGGCATCGACATCGCTTTCACCTCGGCCGGCGCAGGCACATCCAAAGAATTCGCCGAGGACATCACCCGTTACGGGGCAGTCATGATAGACAACTCCAGTGCTTTCCGCATGGACAAGGACGTGCCTCTCGTCGTACCCGAATGCAACGCTGCCGATGCTCTGGAGCGTCCGCGCGGCATCATCGCCAACCCGAACTGTACGACCATCATGATGGTTACGGCCTTGCAACCCATCGAAAACCTGAGCCATATCAAACGTATCCACGTGGCCAGTTATCAGGCTGCCAGCGGCGCGGGCGCGGCTGCCATGGCCGAGCTGGAACAGCAATATCGTGAAATTTCGGAAGGCAAGCCCGTCACCGTGAGAAAGTTTGCCTATCAGTTGGCTTATAACGTTATCCCTCAAATCGACGTGTTCCAGGATAACGGATATACCAAAGAGGAAATGAAGATGTTCAACGAGACACAGAAGATTATGCACAGCGACGTGCAGTGCTCGGCCACATGTGTACGCGTACCGGCTCTGCGTTCCCATTCGGAAGCCATCTGGTTAGAAACAGAACATCCGCTCACGGTAGGGGAAGTGCGTGAAGCCGTTGCCCACGGCGAAGGTGTACGACTGATGGACGACCCGTCCACGCAGACCTATCCCATGCCGCTCTTCTTAGCCGGGAAAGACGATGTATACGTAGGCCGTATCCGTAAGGATTTGGCCAACGAGAACGGCATGACGCTTTGGCTCGTAGGCGACCAAATCAGGAAAGGTGCAGCGTTGAACGCCGTGCAAATCGCCGAATATCTGATTAAAGTGGGGGACGTGAAATAAATCCCATCTTCGGTATATCCCTGTCATGGATGATTTTAACATCCTCATAAAATCCGAAGACGGAGGTGTGTCGAAATGTCGGCACGACCTTTTTATGCGCAAAGCCCGGACTTTCCCAAGCCCCGAACCTTGTCATTGCCCAAAGTTCACGTGACCTTAACGTGAGTTCGACGTAAGGGGAACATTTACAGCATGATTCCAGGCTTCGACATCGCTGAATCACGACGGTATTTACGCTTTCCGCTGTCCCTTACCGCGTGCTTTCCGTCCGTGTCCCAAAAAACCTGCAGGAATCGTCTGCCATACGGAATATCCCAGAAACCTTGTCCCCCGGTGAGCATGGCGAATCTTAAAAGCAATTCGCCCCGCCTCAGAATCCGGATTTTATCATTATATTTGCAAACGAACCGCAAAACCATGGATATATGACAGACTTTGCCCCCTCCGTATTGTTGATTTATACTGGCGGGACTATCGGAATGATAGAAAACCCGGAAACAGGAGCATTGGAGAGCTTCAACTTCGACCACCTGCTGAACTTCGTTCTGGAATTGAAACGCTTCAACTATCATATCAACACCTATTCTTTCAATCCTCCCATTGACTCTTCAGACATGGAACCTTGCCATTGGGAGAGGTTGGCGCGAATTATAGAACGGAATTATGAACGATACGATGGCTTTGTCATTCTACACGGTACCGATACCATGGCTTATACGGCTTCCGCACTGAGTTTTATGTTAGAAAACCTGTCTAAACCGGTTGTCCTGACCGGCTCACAGCTCCCGATGGGCATGTTACGGACAGACGGCAAAGAAAACCTGATTACCGCCATTGAGATTGCAGCGGCCAAGCACCCGGACGGTACGGCCGTGGTGCCGGAAGTCTGCATCTACTTCGAAAGGGACTTGATGAGGGGCAACCGTACCACGAAAATCAACGCAGAGAAATTCAATGCTTTCAAGTCGTATAATTATCCGTGTCTGGGGCATAGTGCTATCGACATCAAAATCAAGCCGGAACGCATACGCCGTCCTGACCCGTCCCTCCCCCTGAAGGCACACTACCTGTTCGATACCAATGTGGTGGTTCTCACGCTTTTCCCAGGGATACAGGAAAGTATCATAACTTCTGTCTTCAACATTAAAGGACTAAAAGCCGTGGTCATGAAAACATTCGGTTCGGGCAACGCTCCACAGAAGCCATGGTTTATCAAACTCATCAAAGAAGCTGCAGAACGCGACATCATTATCATCAACATCACCCAATGCCAATCGGGAAGCGTAGAGATGGATCGTTATGAAACAGGCCGTCAGTTACTGGAAGCCGGGGTCATCAGCGGATATGACAGTACCCCAGAGTGCGCGTTGACCAAATTGATGTTCCTTTTGGGGCATGGCCTTGCCCCCGAAGAAGTCAGGCGCTTCATGAATACAAACCTGGCCGGTGAAATCACGTTGGAATAGTCCCCGGCTTCCCCTTTGGCCATAGGCATACACAGGACTGATTCATCCAGACATGCCGACGAACGGCAAGTTCAAGATCATGGACGGGCTAATCATAGGATTATCATTGCCTTTTGCCGGTACTGCTTTCTTGAGACGCCGCCCGCGTTTCCTGATGAAAAAGCAAACGCCGGATTTCATCACGGACAAGAATGTCGGTACTGGCCGTCACCTTGCACAATATTCCGGAGGAAACGGCCGTAGGAGTAGCGTTAGCCGCCACGGGACACGGCACTTGTCCTCCCGTGGCAGCGCATTGGCTTTATCTTTGGGAATCTCCATACAGAAATACCGAAAGCCTCTCAGGGAAAACATTCCAACGCAGGGACGGCAGGTCTCGCCCCGGGCTTCGTACCGATGACGATTCCGGACATCGTATCAGGATAAACGTTTGGAACGATATTCCTTAGGCCCGACGCCAAAATGCTTTTTCACATATTTGCCGAAGAAAGAAAGAGAGGGGAAATCCAGCTCCACCATGATTTCCTTAATGCTCTTGTTCGAATAAGACAGCAAATCTGCGATGTCTTTCGTCACCGCTTTATGAATCAGTGCCGAAGCCGTTTCGCCACAAGTCGCCTTGCAGACGGAAGACAGATACTTGGACGTCACGTTCAATGTCTCCGCATAAAAAGACACGGAACGGGGTTTGGGATAGACCGACGTAAGCAAATCCAGAAACCGCTTGAACAGGTTATGCCCTTGAGAATAAATGGCCGCGCCGACGGAAATATAGCGTCCTACCACGCCATACAATTCACACATGAACGCTTTCAACAGACACTGCATAGATTCCCTATATCCCAACTTGTCCTTATCCCCGGTCTTGACAGAAATCAAAGAATAATACAATGACAGGCAGGCATATTCCATGTCCGTGAGCGACAGCACGGGGCGAGCCATCAGGAACGAAACCACATCCCAATTGTATGAAGAGAACGAAATGGATTTTTGAAGCAAAGAACGGGAGATGCAAAGACAATCGACGGACAAATCATCCGTCTGTTTCTGCTGTTCCATCACGTAATTGGGCAAGGACATGATTATATCATGCGCACTTATTCCATAATTCTTCCCATTGATGGTACATTCGGCTTCTCCTGAAATGACAATAGTAATGATAATCCATTCCGCTTTTATCTTATCCGATGTCGTCCGAGACAAGTCCTTCACGACCGCCGACCCATCCAGAAGCGCGTCTTTCTCACGCAATATCACAAAATCATCATTAACTAACAATAAGTCCCTTACCATTTCCCGCTGTTATTTTCCGATTGCAAAATAAATACCTTCGTCCTTATAAAAAAAACCGATTCTTTACAAAGAGTGTTCCAAACAACATCGAAACTATTCCATAGCAACCCCATAACTATCCCTGCTGGCACTCGCGACGGACAAAAAGATATCATGCTCCTTAGCGGGAAACTTTCCTGTCTCCAATCCGACCCAAAAAGAACCGGGCAAAGGGACTTTTCTGCCGCTTTTTCTTAACTTTGCACCCGCTAATCCAAACGAGATATGATTTATCCACAGGATTTTGAACAGAAAATAGGATTTGACGAGATACGCGCCTTGCTGGCCGGTCATTGCCTGAGCACACTCGGCATGGAACGCGTCGGACAGATGAAATTCCTGACAGACTTGCATCAATTGCGCGAATTGCAAGAGCAGACACGAGAATTCTTGCGCATCTCGGAAAGTGAGGAGGACTTTCCGGGACAAGACTTCTACGATGTACGCCCTGCCGTCAAACGCGTCAGGATAGAAGGCACCTACCTCGACGAGACGGAACTGTTCGACCTGAAACGCTCGCTTCGTACGATTATGAATATCGTACGGTTCCTCGACAAGGGAACCGAAGAAGACGATGACACGGGGGGAACCGTCCTCACCGATTCCACCCCCATCCCTTACCCTGCCCTACACCGCCTGACGCAAGGGGTCGCCATCTACCCCCAACTGGTACGTCGCATCGAAAACATACTTGACAAATACGGGAAAATCAAAGACTCGGCATCAGCGGAACTGTTCCGTATCCGCCGCGAGCTCGTCGCCGCGGAAAGCGGAATTTCCCGCACCTTGCACGCCATCCTGCGGAACGCACAGCAAGACGGCATGGTGGACAAGGATGCCGCTCCCGCCATGCGCGACGGACGTCTGGTCATTCCCGTGGCACCGGCTTTAAAGCGGAAGATAAAAGGAATCGTGCACGACGAATCCGCCACGGGGCACACTGTATTCATCGAACCGGCCGAAGTGGTAGAAGCCAACAACCGCATCCGCGGACTGGAGGGAGAGGAACGGCGGGAAATCATACGCATACTGCAGGAGCTCACGGCGGAAGTCCGGCCTCACTGCCAGGGAATACTGCAATCCTTCGAGTTCCTTGCCGAAATAGACTTCATCCACGCAAAAGCCGGACTGGCCCGCCGGTTCAATGCCACGATGCCGGACATCAAAGGGACACCGCTGATAGACTGGACGCTGGCCCATCATCCCTTGCTGTATCTGTCCCTGACCCGCCACGGGAAAAAAATCGTGCCGCTTGACATCGAACTGGACGGGAGTCGACGCATTCTCATCATCTCCGGCCCCAACGCAGGCGGAAAGTCCGTATGCCTGAAGACCGTGGGTCTCATCCAATACATGCTGCAATGCGGGCTCCCCGTTCCCATCGGGGAAAACTCACGCGCCGGCGTTTTCAGCGGCATCTTCATCGACATCGGGGACGAGCAGAGCATAGAAGACGATTTAAGTACCTATTCCGGCCATCTGCTCAACATGAAAAACATGATGAAATCCTGCTGTGACACCAGCCTCCTGCTCATTGACGAGTTCGGAGGCGGCACCGAACCGCAAATCGGCGGAGCCATAGCCGAAGCCGTGCTGAAACGATTCAACCAAAAAAAGACTTTCGGCATCATCACGACACATTACCAGAACCTGAAGCACTTCGCCGAAGACCACGAGGGCGTAGTGAACGGGGCCATGCTCTATGACCGCCAACACATGCAGGCCCTGTTCCAACTGCAAGTCGGCAACCCGGGCAGCTCTTTCGCCGTGGAAATCGCCCGCAAGATAGGCATCCCGGAGGACGTGATAGCCGACGCTTCCAATTTGGCGGGCAAGGGGCATGTCGACGCGGACAAGTATTTGCAAGACATCGCAAGGGACAAACGGTATTGGGAAAACAAGCGGCAGAATATCCGCCTCATGGAAAAGGAAATGGAGAAGGCCATGGCACGTTACGAGACGGAAATCGCAGAGTTGCAGCGCAGCCGGAAAGAAATCTTGCGCAAAGCCAAGGAAGATGCCGAGCAACTGCTCCGGGAGTCGAATGCCAGAATAGAGAACACCATCAAGACCATCAGGGAGGCGCAGGCCGAAAAGGAAAAGACCCGCGACGTACGCCGGGAACTGGATGAATTCAAAAAGACCTTGGACGACATCGAAGAGCGACACGAAGCGGACGAGATAACCCGTAAAATGCGACGACTGCAGGAAAGGAAAGAAAGGCAGGCCGAACGGAAAGAGAAGGAGGCTTCCAGAGCCGCCATGCGAAAGGCGCGGCCCGATGACTTGCCGCAAGCCGCACGGGAAGCGGAAGGACGCGACCGCCCCCTGCAGCCCGGTGAAGCCGTACGCATCAAGGGGCAGGCCGCCGTAGGCACGATAGAGGGAATAGGCGGGAAAAACGCCATCGTCACTTTCGGGATGATGCGAACCAACGTGAGGCCGGAACGGCTGGAACGGGTTGCCGCCCCCGAAGTGCCGGCACGGAAGCAGGCCGCCGCTTCCGTCGGCGAACAGACGCGAGACAGCGTGTACGAGAAGAAGCTGGAGTTCAAGCAGGACATCGACGTACGGGGCATGAGGGGGGACGAAGCCGTCAACGCCGTCACCTATTTCATCGACGATGCCATTTTACTGGGAATATCCAGAGTACGCATCCTGCACGGGACGGGTTCAGGCATCCTACGCACACTGATCCGCCAATATTTGCACACAACGCCTGGCGTAAAAGATTTCAAGGACGAACACGTACAGTTCGGGGGAGCAGGCATCACCGTGGTCGACTTGGCCTGACCTCAGACCGACAAAAATGCGCCATGAAACGGAATCACACGTTATTTTCCCAACGGGACGAGGACTAAACAGACTATTATTTGTTACCTTTGTACCCGATTAAGCGCACATCGCGACTTTTCAGACTTTAAGGAAGAGATTATGCCGGAAAGACTTTCAAGCCAAACGACATCCGCGCCGCAAGGCGTCCCCGTCAGGGAATCCCGTGTGAAAGTACCGGGGACTCCCATCCCGGACACGATGCGGCATGGAAGGACGAAGACGGTTGCTTTTAGTCCGGAAGACGAAACCCGAAAGGCGGGAATCCGCAACAAGTACGACCAGGAATCCCAACCGCAGGCCGCCCATACAGTCTAACCTTATACCTTATTAAAATATGAAACGAAAAATTCTATCGCTGTCGTTCCTGTTTCTCGGCTTGGCCGGGTATGCCGAGCCCATCGACTGGAACAAGAGACTCCCGGCAGACCCAAACGTCTTGATTGGCAAGCTGCCCAACGGCATCACTTATTACCTCCGGCACAACGAAGAGCCCAAGGAGCGTGCCAGTTTCTTCATCATCCGCAATGCAGGCGCGTTGCTCGAGAACGACGACCAGGACGGCCTGGCCCACTTCCTGGAACACATGGCCTTCAACGGCAGCAAGAACTTCCCGGGCAACGTGCTCTACAAAGGCTCGAAATATGCCGTGCGCGATGTCATCGGGAACATGGACGTAGTCCGGACGTTCAAGCCCGAAACCCTCCGCGACTTTTACCACAAATGGTACAGGACGGATTTGGAAGCCATCGCTGTCGTAGGCGACTTCGATGTCAGGTATATGGAAGAAAAGGTGAAGAAAGTCTTTTCGTCCATTCCCGTCATCCCCGACCCTGAGCCGCGCCCGTTCTTTGGAATCCCCTCCCACGACGAAACCTATTTCTGCTTAGCCACCGACAAGGAAGCCACTTCGTCCGACGTGCAGGTCATCCGCATCTTCCGCGACAAGGAATACGACGGCAAGGGGTATGCCACGTATCAGGACGTGAAGAACAGCCTGATGATCAGCTTCTACAACAACATGGCTGCCGAGCGCATCGGAGAGGCCATCCAACGCGGGCAGGCCCCCTACGTAACGGCCGCCGTCGGCTTTTACGGCATGACAAGGGGATACTACGCCTATTCCGTCAGCGCCACGGCCAAGCCGGACCAGGAACGGGAAGCGCTTTCCGGGGCCTTGGAGGAACACGAGCGCATATTCCGGCACGGGTTCACCGAAGACGAGCTGAGCCGCGCGAAGGCCAACATGCTGGCCGACCTTGAATCCATGGTGAAGGACAAGGACAAGACGTCCAACGACGCGTACGCGGAAGAGATACAGTCCCATTTCTTAAGCGACGAGGCCATTATCGACATCGAGGACTATGCCGAGGCCGTCAGGGAAATCCTCCCGGCCATCACGGCGGAGGAAGTCTCCGCGCAAGCCCGGAGATGGTGGAAGGCGGACAACCGCACCCTCGTCGTCAGCGGCCCGAGCGAAGGAGCCGCGCACCTGACGGAACAAGAGGCCCGCGGCATCCTTGCCGAAACGGAGGGGAAGGAAGTGGCCGCATACGAAGACAACGGCGTGAAAGGCGACCTCATCGAAAAGGAACCCGCGCCCGGGACTATCACGGAAGTGAAGGAACTGCCGCAATTCCAGGCCGAGGAATGGACTTTGGACAACGGGGCGAGAGTGGTCTACCGCAAGGCCGACTACGAGAAAGACGAGGTGGAGCTGGCCGCTTACAGCCCCGGCGGCTCTTCCTTGTACGCGGATGTCGATTCCCTCCCCGCCGTGTCCAATGCCGGGCAATTCGCCTCGAGCTACGGACTGGGAGCCTACGACGAGATAGCGTTGGGCAAGCTGCTGACAAGCAAGAAGGCCAGATGCGAGGTCTTCGTCGGCGGACTGTACGAGAACGTCAACGGGAGTTCCACTCCCAAGGATTTCGAGACCATGATGCAACTGATGTACCTCCGTTTCATGGAGCCCCGCTTCGACACGCTGGCGCACAAGGTCATCATTGAGCGCAACCGCATCCACGCCAAGCAGATTGCCGGGCAGCCGCAGACCATGATGCGCGACTCCATCTCGTTGATTTCCGCCGACTACAACCCGCGCGTGCAGTTGTTCAACGAGGCATACGTGGACAAGCTGACGCTCGACCGCATCGAAAAGGCTTACCGCGACCGCATCTGCGACGCCAGCGACTTCACTTTCTTCATCGTGGGGAACGTGGACAAAGACACGGCGCGGGTCATGGCCCGGAGATACATCGGCTCCCTCCCCTCCCTCTACCGGAACGAGAAGTGGGTGGACCGCCGGGTCAGGGCACCGAAGGGCAAAGTGGAGAAGGACATGGAAATCCCCATGGAGTCCCCGAAGTCCACGGTCATGGTCATGTTCAACAAGGAAATGAAGTACACCCTGAAGGAGGCTTATGTCGTCGACATCCTGGGCGACATCCTCACCAACCGTTACACCAACACCATCCGCGAGGAGCAAGGCGGGACCTACAACGTGGGAGTGGGCGGCTCGGCCTCGCGCGAGCCATACAACAACTACACCATGTACATGACCTTCGAGTGCGACCCCGAGAAGGCCGGGGAGCTGAAACCCCTGCTCTATAAGGAAGTGGACGACATCGTCCGGGAGGGAGTCACGGAAGAGGAGCTCGGCAAAGTGGTCAAGAACACTCTCAAAGAGGCCGAACAAAGCAAACGGCACAACGCCTACTGGCTGACGACCCTGATCACATATTACAAGACGGGAGTGAATCTGGACGACCCGGAAAACATGGAAGACCTCGTGGCTTCCATCCGTCCCGGGGACGTGCAGGATTTCGCCAGGAAGTTCTTCAAGGACGCGGACGTCGTCGACCTGACGTTCTCGCCGCAACGGAAATGAGCGGGGGCGGGAGGAAGACGGGGCAAGTCTCCCTCCCGCCCTTCCGCATTGACGGAAAGGGGCGTTTCCCGCGTTTCCGCTGACAATATGTAAGCCTTACGCCTTCCCGCGCGAGGATAAAAAACAGGATCCGGGGACGGCTCCATGCGTTTCCGGGCCGTTTCCTTAACATTCCTTTACGTTTCAGGCCGGCCTGTCACACTTTTTAAGCCCGCGGGCGTTCCAATCACAGCCGAAAAATTTTCCGTTCGGCTGAGAAAACACTTTTTATCTCCGCAGATTCCTCCGGCGACCTCCCCGGAAAGGCGCGAAAAGCACTTGGAGACGGGGCGCGGGCCTGCATCCCCGGCGCTTTCCACCTCCAAACGGCGCGGATCCGCGGACAGGAAACGGATGACGATCTGTCACGGAAACGGCCGCCGCGCGGACACGCTCCCCGCCGGCGTGCGCCCGGCGCGCCCGCCGGCCTTGCGGGAGGAAAGCCAAAGCGCGGGAAAGCTGTCAAAACGACATTTCCCCGCGGCGCGAGAATCGCGTATTCCCGTCCCTCCCCGGCTCACGGGCCAAATACGGGATTCTCGCGGGCCGAAGGTTGACATTTTGACACCATGCCACGCCCCTCCCCCGAGGCTCCCCTACGATATGCTCTTCATGACCTTGCAGAAACTCTCGAACGAAGCGTCAAGGCAGCCCAGCTGGTAAGGGGCGAGACGCAGGGAAAAGGTGCCCCTCAGCGGCGTAAGGTCGAAATACAGCTTGGCCACGCTGGCCAGGTTGAACGACAAGGCGTCGCCCTTCTTCATGAGGGACTGGCAGCAGCGCACCAGGAAATCGCGCTCGTGTTCCGACTGGCGCATGCACTGGAACAGCAGATAGTAGCAGGCCATCCCCCCGCCCTGCAACAGATACCGCGCCCGTTCGCGCGGCGCGTCCACGCGGAGGGTCTTGAACAGGTAGGACAACTCCTCCGCGTCGTCCCCGAACGTCCCCACCATGAAACGGATGAATTTGGTACGGTCCAATTCCGTCCCGGCCTCGTTCAGGAACTTCGCCACCGGCGCATAGCCGTCCTGCCGCAACGTGAAGCCGCGCTCCCGTCTCCGGAGGGGGACGGACTTGAGCAAGGTCATGAGGAAAGCCTTGGAACAGCGCGCCACAAGGAAAAGGAAAGCCTCCCAGAACACGGCGTCCGGCACGCGGGGCATGACCTGCGCGCCGATGACTTCGCCGGCCATGCGGAACTCGCGATGGGACAAGCCGTCCAGGTATGCGGCCAGCCCCTCCCAGTCGCCCGCCCCGAAACAGGATTCAAGCCGCGCCAAGATCAACGGATTGCAATAACTTCCATACGCCATAAGCCAGACACGGCGCAAGGGCGGGACTTCGCTTGTTCCGCCCTTGCGCCCTCCGAGCCTCTTGTCGGATTCGAACCAACGACCCCGAGATTACAAATCACGTGCT
>CAYPMY010000041.1:0-3337 GCA_964412085.1 uncultured Paraprevotella sp.
GACCTCCAGGTTATGAGCCTGGCGAGCTACCAACTGCTCCACTCCGCGATGCGTTTCTTGATTCCGAACGCAAAGATAGCGCATCTTCTCCGAACCTCCAAACAAATCGCGGATTATTTTTTGTAAAAAGACAGAAGTGCCCTTTTTTTGCGGGCAGGGGGACGAAAAACAGGGAGGAAATATTGCCTGCTTGCCGGATTTCGCTTACATTTGTAGCGGTTATGACTGTTTCGAAGACAAGGACGCGACTGGTGGACGTGGCGCGCGGCCTGTTTGCCAAGCAAGGGCTGGAGAATACGACGATGAACGATATTGCCGTGGCCTCGGGCAAGGGGCGCCGCACGCTTTACACTTATTTCAAGAACAAGGAAGACATCTATTTCGCCGTGATAGAGACGGAGCTGGAACACCTTTCGGCCCAGTTGTCGGAAGTGGCCGGCAAGAGGATGGACTTGGAGGAGAAGCTGGTGGAAATCATTTACGTCCATTTGCATTCCATCAAAGAGGTCGTGTTGCGCAACGGCAACTTGCGTGCCGAATTCTTCCGTAACATCTGGATGGTGGAGAAGGTGAGGAAGAATTTCGACAGGAAGGAGACGGAGTTCTTCACCGGGGTGTTGAAGGAAGGGGTCGCCTCGGGCGAGTTCTCCATAGAGAACGTGGCGCTGGTGGCCGACGTGATGCACTACTGCGTGAAAGGGCTGGAAGTGCCCTACATCTACGGCCGCTTGGGGGAGGGGCTGAACAAGGCGGAGACGCGCCGCATGGTGAAGACGCTGATACACCGCGCATTGCGGGGAGAACGTTGACATACTTAACCATTAAATGACAATTCGATATGGGACTATTGACAGGAAAGACGGCTTTGGTGACGGGTGCCGCCCGCGGCATCGGTAAAGCCATTGCCCTGAAGTTCGCTTCCGAAGGCGCGGACGTGGCCTTCACGGACTTGGCGATCGACGAGAACGGACAGGCCACCGAGGCGGAAATCGCCGCCTTCGGCGTGAAGGCCAAAGGCTACGCTTCCGATGCGGCCGACTTCGCGCAGGCGGAAGAGGTGGTGAAGCAGGTGAGGGAGGATTTCGGTTCGATAGGAATCCTGGTGAACAATGCCGGCATCACCAAGGACGGACTGATGTTGCGCATGACGGAGGCGCAGTGGGACGCCGTGATCGCCGTCAACCTGAAGTCGGCCTTCAACTTCATCCACGCTTGCGTCCCCGTCATGATGCGCCAGAAGGGCGGTTCCATCATCAACATGGCGTCCGTGGTGGGCGTGCACGGGAACGCCGGGCAGTGCAACTATTCGGCTTCCAAGGCCGGCATGATCGCCCTGGCCAAGTCCATAGCGCAGGAGATGGGCTCCAAGGGCATCCGCGCCAACGCCATAGCCCCGGGCTTCATCGAGACGGCCATGACGGCGGCGTTGCCGGACGACGTGCGCGCGGAATGGTGCAAGAAGATACCCTTGCGCCGCGGCGGCACGCCGGAGGACGTGGCCAACGCGGCTCTCTTCCTGGCTTCCGACCTGTCTTCTTACGTGTCGGGGCAGGTCATCCAGATTGACGGCGGCATGAACATGTGACGGTATGGACGTGCTCTACGAAGACAACCACCTCGTCATCGTCAACAAGAGCTGCTCGGAAATCGTGCAGGGCGACAAGACCGGCGACAAGCCTCTGGCGGAGGTGGTGAAGGAATACATCAAGGAGAAGTACCACAAGCCGGGGGACGTGTTCCTCGGCGTGGTGCATCGTCTGGACCGCCCCGTGAGCGGCCTGGTGGTCTTTGCCCGCACGGGCAAGGCCCTGGCGCGGCTCAACGAGATGTTCCGCACGGAAGAAGTGCGCAAGACGTATTGGGCCATCGTGGGCAAATGCCCGCCGGCGGAAGAGGGGGAACTGGTGCATTGGCTGGTGCGCAACGAGAAGCTGAACAAATCGTATGCCTACGACGAGGAAAGGCCCGGCGCGAAGAAAGCCGTCCTCGGCTACAGGCTTGTCGGCCGTTCTGAGCGTTATTTCCTTTTGGAAGTGGATCTCATCACGGGCCGCCACCATCAGATCCGTTGCCAGCTGGCCAAGATAGGCTGCCCGGTCAAGGGAGACCTGAAGTACGGCGCGCCGCGCAGCAACCCCGGCGGGGGCATTTGCCTGCATGCCCGCCGCGTGCGTTTCGTCCACCCGGTGTCGAAGCGGGAGATAGACGTCACGGCGCCCGTGCCCGACGGCAATTTGTGGCACAGCTTCCAGAATGACAAATAGTCATTTCCGGGCCGACGAGAACGGCGTATTTGCGGGCGGGTGCGGGAGCGGCCGCGAATACGCCGTTCTCGCGCGTCGGGAATCTGGCAGAATGCCGCCTTTTTGTCCCGCGGGCTTTCTTTTTGGCGCGGGATGTGCCATGTCTTCCCGTGTGTCTTTTCCACGAGTGTCTTCTTCGGGCGTTTCCGCTGTCTTTTTGTCTTCCCCTTTTTGAGGCCGTCCGGCTTTCATCCACGCGGGAAAACGGGGCTTTCGGCGCGTCTTCCCGACGGAAGGAAGCCGTTTTTTCGTCTTTCGGTACAGGTTGCCCGCAAGTTCTGCCGACATCGGGAAACCGCTTTCAGCCGGATGAAATTTTTTCTGGCTGAGAACGGAACGCGGAAATGCCGCATGGAAGCAAAAGTCGCCCCCGATGGACGCTTTTTTATTAACGTCCGGTCTCTCTTTGCAACAAATGTCCGCTTTTTGACGTGGTGGAGGACGGGCTGTTTGCTGTCTTTTTGTCGGCGTCTTGCTCCTTTCCCTGACATTCTGCTCGCAGGCGCAGGCCCGTCCGGTTTGCCGCAGCGCCGGAGCCGGGCCGCGTGGTTCGGGAATCCCGCGCCAATGGTGCATGACGACGCCGTGTTCCTTTACGCGCCCCGCGACGAGGACGATGCGCGGGGGTATGGATTCAGGCTGTCGGATGGGCGGCCTTATGCTTCCGCCGGACATGGTGAACCGGACCGGCCATGGTGCCGCGGCTTCGTCGAAGGGCTCCGTCTGGTGCAAGCGTGACAACGGGGTGCGGGCCTCGCAGGCAGCCGGGCGCGACGGGCAGTCCTATATGTGCTGTACGCTGAACGGCAACGGAATAGGCGTGTCGGTGTCCGACTCGCCTTGCGACCCTTTCAAGGATCCTGTCGGCAAGCCGCTGGCATGGCAAAAGGAATGCCGGGACGACATCGGCCCCACGGTATGTGCCGGCGGCGACGGACAGGCTCACGTGTATCGGGGCAACCCCGACCTTTGTTGCGTGAAGCTGGGAGAAGGCATGGTCTCCACGTCGGGCGGCATCGTGGGAACCGGCAAGC
>CAYPMY010000041.1:3437-15775 GCA_964412085.1 uncultured Paraprevotella sp.
GCGCCGGGCGTTTCCGTGCCTCCATAGCCTCGGAGCAGGGCCGTACCGTCGAGACACGTCCGGGCCGCGCCGACGGGGCGTTGGCGGGGACGCTGGAGGTGAAGGCCGCCGGCGGTATGCAGGCGTATGAGGGGATGGAATGCCGCGTGAGGGGGAGCCAAGGGCGTACACGACTTGGTGCTCCTCTTCAAGGGGTCTGCCGGCAAGGACTTGACGGACTGGGATTATTGGCGTTTCAGCTGGTCCCGGCGCAACAGGACGCGAAGCGGGCGTGCGGGACGCCGGGCGGGATGCCCTTCCCGAAGCCGGGCCTCCTCCCCGCATGCCCCTTGCCTGCGGCACGCGGAACGGGAGCATGCCGGACGCGACCCGTCAGCCCGCGCCCGGGTCCCGTGCATGAGGATAAGGCTCGTCTTCCGCCATGCCAGCCCGCTCAGGCGGAAAACCGGATAGGAGACCGCTATGCCGGCAATGACGTCCACCAGGTAATGTGCCTGGATGTAGACCGTGGCCAACGCCAGAAGCAGGACGAAAGGCGACAACATGAAGAAGAAACGTTTGCTTTGCGGACGGACCAGGTAAAGCAGGATGAAGGCGATGCCCACATGCGAGGAGGGGAAAGCGGCCGTCGGGCGTTCCCCGGCGTCCTGTATCCATTCGACCAAACGGCAGAAGAAACCGTCGGCATAGCCCGGAGGGGGAAGCATTTCGGTGCGATGGCGGAAATAAGCGCCCAAGGCCGGGAGTATCCCGTTCCCCGCGGCTTCCGGGGTCACGGCCTGAAAGTAGAATTGGGGGCCGGCCACGGGGAGGAAGAGATAGACGAGATAAAAGATGAAAAAGGAACACATGACGGTGAACGAGGCTTTCTCGTAAAGGTCGTTGCGGCGGAGGAAGAAGAAGACCATGACGGCCGCGATCATGGGATAATAAGAGAAATAGCCCATGTTCACGGCTTCGGAGAACCAGGGCCACGGGCAAAGGCGG
The DNA here is from genome assembly GCA_964412085.1 of uncultured Paraprevotella sp. Taxonomy (GTDB): domain Bacteria; phylum Bacteroidota; class Bacteroidia; order Bacteroidales; family Bacteroidaceae; genus Paraprevotella. Next base: position 4,425 of record CAYPMY010000041.1, read on the forward strand.
CTGAATTCCAACGAGGGCTGGCAACCGAACAGGGCCGCGTCCCACCGGGCGAACACGTGGTCCAAGTCGGGGAACGTCCGGTTGAACTCGTAAGTGTCGGGATACCAGTAGCTGAGCAGAGCCATCTGTGCCGTGACGCGGATGAAGGTCATGAGTCTGCGCGGCCAAAGGAGATAAATCCTCCACAACAGGATTGTACCGAGGAAGGCGTACAGGCGACTGGCCAGCATGCCCAGGGGATGGTCCATGTCCGGCCAAAGCACGAACATGGTCAGGGTCGTGAGGATGCTGTAGGCTATGGCCAGCCATTCGATCGGCCATAAGCCTTCGGGCTTATCGTCTTTTCCGGCAAGCCACCGGAAAGAGATTCTCATAGCCATCCCTCCTTTTTGTACCAGTCCATCGTTTCTTTGACTCCCCGCGCCAAGGGATATTCGGGACGGAAGCCCAATTCTTTCACGGCCGGCCGGATGTCGCATTGCCAGTTGCGTTGGCACAGGATGTGGAATTTGTCAAGGTTAAGGGTGGTGGTGCGGCCCCGCCATGCGCTGAAGCTGCCGTTCACGGCACATGCGGCACGGAGGAACCATACCGGGGCCTTGACGCGGAGCATGGACGGACGTCCGAGTTCCGCGCGTATCAAGTCGCTGAACTCCGTGCTGTGGTACACGTTCCCGTCGCTGATGAAGAATTCGCGTCCGGCGACGTCCTTTGCCATGGCAGAGAAAATGGCTTGCACGAGGTCCCTCACGTAGACGAACGTGATTTCCTGCGGACGGTAGCCCACGCTGAAGTCCATGTGCCGTTTGATGCTTTGCGCCATGACGAAGTAGTCCTTTTCACGTGGCCCGTACACGCCGGTGGGGCGGAGTATGACGTAGGGGAAATCCTTCAGGGACTTGATGTAACGCTCGGCTTCCAGCTTGCTTTCCCCGTATGCCGTGTTGGGGCGGGGAGTGTCGCCTTCCCGTATCGGGGCGTATATCCAGGGATTGTCCGGGGTGGCGCGGCGCACGGCCTGTTCGCGTATGGCGCCGAACACGCTGAGGGAACTGATGAAGATGAAACGCCGGGGCACCATGTCCAGTTCGCGGAGCGCGTCGACAAGACGACGTGTGCCTTCCGCGTTGGTACGGAAAAAGTCTTCGCGCCGGACGCATTTGGTGGCTCCTGCTGCGTGTACGATGACGTCCCAGCCTCCGAACTCGGCCTTGCACGCCGCCAGCCGGGGACGCAGGGTGTCGGGCTGCCCCATGTCCAATTCCACGAAACGGATCCGGGAATCCTGAAGATAGTCCCGGCTGCTGGCGGCGCGGACGCCTGCCCACGTCGCGTGTCCTTCCGCCAGTCCCTTTTCAACGATAAAGCTGCCGATGAAGCCGCTGGCTCCTGTTACTAATATTTTCATGAGCGTTTGTCCTGTTGGTCCTGTTCCCTGTAAGTGCCGTCGGCGCACTTCACGGGTTCCACGTGGATGCCCACGTGGATTTCACTCCCGTATTTCTCTTTCAGTTTGCTTTCTATGGCCGAAGCCTTGGCGTGTGCCTCATACAAAGTCAGGTGCCCGTCCATCCGGACGTGCATCTCTATGGCGTAATGGTTCCCGATGCGGCGCGTGCGCAAGTTGTGCATGGCCGACACTCCCGGCGTGTTTTCCGCGATGAGGCAGATTTCCTTTTCTATCTCGTCCGGCAAGGACTTTTCGGTCAGCTCGTCCACGCACGGCTTCAAGAGCCGGACGGACGCTTTCATGATGAAGAAGCTCACGGCCACTGCCGCCATGGGGTCGAGCACGCTCCATGGTTCGCCCAGGACTATGGCTCCTCCGATGCCGACGGATGTCCCGATGGAAGAGAAGGCGTCGCTGCGGTGATGCCAGGCGTTGGCGACGACCGCGCTGGATCCGATCCTGTTTCCCACGTGGATGGTGTGCCGGTATATCACTTCTTTGGAGATGACGGAAATGACGGCTCCGGCGAAAGCAAGCACGCCCGGGACGGGAAGCCTGCCGCCTTGCCATACGGTTCGGATGGCCTGCAGCCCGTTCCAGCAGATGCCCGCGCCCACGGCAAAAAGCGCGACGCCTATTATCGCCGTGGCCAGCGTCTCGTATTTGCCGTGGCCGTAATCGTGGCTTTTGTCTTGAGGCCTGTTGGAAATGCGCGTGAAGACGAGCACGACGATGTCGGTCGCGAAATCGGACAACGAATGCACGGCATCGGCTATCATGGCCGCGCTGTGCCCTGTGATTCCGGCTACGGACTTGAATACGACCAACAGGAAGTTGACAAGGCTTCCCGCCCATGTGACTCGGTAGATGGCTTTTTCCCGTTCGGTCAGTCTCATTGGTCTGTCGGCTTGTGAAAAGAAAGGACAAAGATAAGCATTTCCAGGAAAAATAATGGATGAAAGAGGGGCGGAATGAATAAATATGCTTAACTTGCGGGAGGATTACAGACAGCAGACCTCTAAAATATCGAATTTATGGGAAAAACAGGAAAGAAATGCGGCAAGCGCCTGAAGAAAAAAGAACTGGCGAGAATGTTAATGGAGCTTTTCCAGAATAATCCCGCCGAAGTCTACGACATTAAGCGCATATTCAAATACTTGAAACTGGACACTCATCCTGCCAGGCTGATTTGTCTGGACTTGCTGGAAGACTTGGCGATGGACGATTACATAAAGGAAACGGAGAGGCTGCATTTCCGTTTGAATACCATGGGGCAAGTGTTCGAAGCCGTGTTCAACCGCAAAGCGAACGGCAAGAACACCGTGACCCCGTCGGATGGAGGAGAACCCGTCCTTGTGGCCGAACGGAACTCCTTGCATGCCATGGGAGGAGACAGGGTGAGGGTGACTCTGTTGGCTCGCAGGAAGCATCACGTGCGAGAGGCGCAAGTGGTCGAGATTCTCGAAAGGAGCGACAAGCCGTTTGTCGGAAGGCTGGAGGTGCGCGGGGACTTTGCTTTCCTGCTCACCGAAGACCGCACGCTGGCCAACGACATATTCATCCCCAAGAGAGCGTTGAAAGGCGGCAAGAGCGGAGACAAGGCCGTGGTGAAGATTACCGAATGGCCCGGACATGCCAAGAATCCGATAGGCAAGGTCGTGGACATATTGGGGCAGAGCGGAAGCAATACCACGGAAATGCACGCCATTCTGGCCGAATACGGCTTGCCTTATGCCTATCCCAAGTCCGTGGAGGACGAGGCCGGGAAGATCGACCCGGGCATCACGGACGAGGAAATCGGACGGCGTGAGGACTTTCGCGGGGTGACGACGTTTACCATCGACCCGAGGGACGCCAAGGATTTCGACGATGCGATTTCCATTCGCAGGACGGATGGCGGATTGTGGGAGGTAGGAGTACATATTGCGGATGTCTCGCATTACGTGAAGGAAGGGAGTGCCATAGACAAAGAAGCCGTGAAGCGTGCCACCAGCGTGTATTTGGTAGACCGCACGATCCCGATGCTGCCCGAGCGCCTGTGCAACTTCATCTGTTCTCTACGCCCGGATGAAGAAAAGTTGACTTATAGTGTCGTCTTCAAGCTGGACGACAAGGCTGTGGTCAAAGACTGGCACCTGGCCCGTACCGTCATCAAGAGCGACCGCCGTTTCACGTATGAAGAAGTACAGAAAGTGTTGGAAGACCATAAGGAAGCCTCGCCCGGGGACTATGAAACGCCCGGCGACCATGCGGCGGCTCCGGACTTTGACGGGCCGGAGGATGTGTTGCCGGCCGAACGTTTTTCCACGGAATTGATTGCGCTGAACCGCTTGGCCAGACAACTCCGCGCCCGGCGTTTCGAACATGGTTCCATCAACTTCGATCGTAGCGAAGTGCGTTTTGACATAGACGACGAGGGCAGACCGACAGGAGTGTATTTCAAGGTGGCGAAAGATGCCAATAAATTGGTGGAAGAGTTCATGTTGCTGGCCAACCGAACGGTGGCCGAGAGCGTGGGGAAGCGGCATCCTAAGAACAAGAAGCCCAAGACGCTGCCCTACCGTGTACATGACATGCCCGACCAGGACAAGCTGGTTAACCTGAGCGAGTTTATCGTCAAATTCGGCTATAAGCTGAAACCGACGGGGACTAAGGAAGAGGTGGCCAAAGGATTGAACAAGCTATTGACTGAAATACAAGGGAAGAAAGAACAAAACCTGATAGAGAGCATTTCGCTGCGGGCCATGATGAAGGCGCGTTACAGTACCCATAACATCGGGCATTACGGGTTGGCATTCGATTACTATACGCATTTCACCTCTCCTATCCGCCGTTATCCTGACGTGATGGTGCACCGGTTGCTGGCACGGTATGCCGACGGCGGACGCAGCGCCGGTCAGGAAAAGTATGAGGAACTGTGTGAACATTGCAGCGCGATGGAGCAGTTGGCCGCCAATGCCGAGCGTGCCAGTATCAAGTACAAGCAGGTGGAATTCATGAGCGACAAGCTGGGGCAAGTGTTTGATGGAACCGTCAGCGGAGTGACGGAGTTCGGCCTGTATGTGGAAATCAATGAGAATAGATGTGAAGGCATGGTGCCTTTGCGTGATTTGGATGACGATTATTATGAATTCGACGAGCGCAACTACTGTTTGTGGGGACGCAAGCATCATCATCGTTATTCATTGGGTGATGCGGTAAAAGTGAAAGTGGCGAAAGCCAACCTGGAAAAGAAGCAGTTGGATTATGCTTTGGTCAGAGAATGAGGGGGCGGAATCCAATCATTTGCCGGGATATATTTGGCGTTTTTCGGGCCATACGCTAACTTTGCAACGTAGAACGTCTCATTAAACGTGTGTATATGTCACAGAAATTGGCCCAGTCCCAATCCATGCAGCAGGTTCAGACGCTGTCCCCGCAGCAGGTACTGCAGGTGCGGTTGCTGGAAATGCCCGTCTCGGAGTTGGAACAACGCGTGAAAAATGAGTTGATAGACAACGGAGCGTTGGAAGAGAGCTTGGAAAGCACCGAGGATGTCGGCACCGCTTCCCCGGAAGATGCCTACGACGACGGGACAGGCGCGGAACCGGACGGGAGCGAATCTTCCGGGCTGGACGGCGGCCTGCCTTCCGATGAGTATCGTCCGGCCGAGGTGCAGCAGGCGATGGATGATTACCGCACTTCGGACGATGTGCCGGATTACCTGTTGCGGGATTGGGGAGGGAAAGGCCGTCCGGAAACAATGGATTATGGCGACACGACATCTTTTTACGAACAGATGACGGAGCAGATGAACGAATGTGACCTGACGCCGCGTGAACAGGAACTGATGACTTATCTTATCGGTTCGCTGGAAAACGATGGCTTGTTGAAAAAGAAACTTTCCACATTGGCGGACGAACTGGAAATCTATGCGGGGATACGAACTACGGAGGCGGAGCTGGCGACAGTGCTGGCCCGGTTGCAGACTTTTGACCCTCCCGGCATCGGCGCACGCGATTTGAGAGAGTGCCTTTTGTTGCAACTCCGTCGGGACGGGCACCGCGGGAGCCGGCAAAAGCGGCTGGAGTATGAAATCATCGACAAACTGTTTGATGAATTCACCCATAAACGCTGGGACAGGATTGCCGCCCGCCTGCATTTGACGGAGGGGGAATGCGAACGTCTGCAGAGGGACTTGAAAAAGCTTAATCCGCGTCCCGGAAGTGCCATGGGCGAGGTGGTAGGGCATAATTACCAACAGATTGTGCCGGACTTTGCCGTAGAGACCGGTGATGACGGGGAAATCACCCTTTCTTTCAATAAGGGCGGCGTGCCGGAATTACGTATCAGCCCTTCATTCATGGAAATCCTTCGCCAAATGGACACCGGACGCGCGAAGTTAAGTCGTCCGGAACGGGATGCCTTGCAATATACCCGTCAGAAGATAGAAAAAGCGCAGGGGTTTATCGAGGCCGTGAAGCAGCGCCGGCGCACGTTGACCGCTGTCATGCAGGCCATTATCGATTTGCAACGTCCTTTCTTCCTGGAAGGGGACGAGACCCTGTTGCGCCCGATGATATTGAAGGACGTAGCCGAGCGTACCGGGTTGGATATCTCTACCGTGTCCCGTGCCGCCAACAGTAAATATGTGGAGACCCATTACGGGGCTTATCCGCTCAAATGGTTCTTCAGCGACGGCTACGTGACAGGCGACGGGCAGGAGATAGCCACCCGTAAGATTCAGGCCGCTTTAAGGGACTTGGTGGAGGCGGAAGACAAGAAGAAGCCGCTGAGCGATGAGGCGTTGACAGCGATGTTGAATGAAAAAGGCTTTCCCATTGCGCGGCGCACGGTGGCCAAATATCGGGAACAACTGGGAATCCCCGTAGCACGGTTGAGGAAATGAAGCACAGGGGACTTATCGTGGCGGCTCGTCTGTTGTCGGCAGTGTTCAGGCCATATTACATGCCGATTGTGGGGTTTGTGGCGTTGTTCTCCTTTACGTACCTGAGCCTGTTGCCGCTACTTTACAAATTGACGGTCGTGGCGATGGTATATGTTTTCACTATACTGTTGCCTCGCTTGTGTATCCGCGTGTATCGCAAGCTGAACGGATGGGCGGTGGTGCAACTGCGCTTGCGGGAGAACCGCGCCATACCTTATATATTGTTCATCCTGTCTTACGTGGCCTGTCTTCATTTGATGTTCCGTATGCATATGCCGCGTTATATGTGCGGCATCTTGGTGTCGGCTTTGCTGATACAGATGGTATGCGTCATAGTGAATGTGTGGTGGAAAATCAGCATGCATTCGGCTGGAGCGGGCGGTGTGATCGGCGCGTTAGTGGCTTATTCGATACTGTTCATGTTCAATCCCGTTTGGGGGCTGTGCGTTACGGTACTGATTTCGGGAGCCGTGGGGACGGCGCGCATGTTGCTCCGCCAGCACAGTCTGGCGCAAGTGGTGGCCGGTACCCTCGTGGGGGTGGTTTGCGGCTTTGCCGGCATAATCTTATTATAGGGAACGAGGCCAATCGAAAGTTCAGACAAGACATGAAACCAGTTGTAAGTATCATCATGGGCAGCACGTCCGATTTCCCGGTGATGGAAAAGGCGGCCAAGATTTTCGATGAAATGGGAATCCCTTTCGAGATGAAAGTCTTGTCGGCTCATCGGACACCGGTTGAAGTGGAGGCTTTTGCCAAGGAGGCTGCCGGACGCGGCCTGAAAGTAATCATCGCGGGAGCGGGGATGGCGGCGGCCTTGCCGGGCGTGGTGGCGGCCAACACGACGTTGCCCGTCATCGGAGTTCCTATCAAGGGGCTGTTGGACGGTCTGGACGCCATGCTTTCCATTGTCCAGATGCCTCCCGGCATCCCGGTGGCTGCGGTAGGGGTGAACGAGGCACAGAATGCCGCCATTCTGGCCGTGCAGATATTGTCGCTGGCTGACGAGGAGCTGGCTTTGCGCTTGGCAGGTTATAAGGAATACCTGAAGCGGGAGACAGTGAAGGCCAATGCGGAACTGGCCGGTGTGAAGTATAAGTTTAAGTGCAATTGATTGAAGACAGACGGATGAACTTGTTCGGTTACAGACGCAGGGAGACCGGTGAAGTGCAAATCGGAGGCACGCCGCTGGGCGGAAGCCATCCGATCCGGGTGCAGAGCATGACGAACACTTCCACTATGGATACCGAGGCTTGTGTGGCTCAGGCGTTACGCATTGCCGAAGCCGGGGGAGATTATGTGCGCCTGACGACCCGGGGGGTGCGTGAGGCAGAGAACTTGCGGAACATCAGTGCCGGCGTGCGTGCGGCAGGCCGTGCGGTACCTTTGGTTGCCGACGTGCATTTCAATGCGAAAGTGGCCGACGTGGCAGCCTTGTATGCCGATAAGGTGCGTATCAACCCCGGGAACTATGTGGACGCGGCCCGTCGGTTCAAGCATCATGAATATACGGACGAGGAATATGCGCGTGAGTTGGAAAAGATAGAGGAACGTTTCGTCCCTTTCCTGCGCATTTGTCGCGAGAACCATACCGCTGTTCGCGTCGGTGTGAACCACGGTTCGTTGAGCGACCGCATCGTGAGCCGCTATGGGGATACGCCGGAAGGCATCGTGGAGAGTTGCATGGAGTTCCTGCGTATCTGTGCGAGGGAAGGTTTCGGGGATGTGGTGGTGTCCGTCAAAGCCAGCGACACGGTGGTGATGGTACGTAGCGTGCGTTTGTTGGCCGATGCCATGGAGCGCGAGGGTATGTGTTTCCCTTTGCATTTGGGCGTGACCGAGGCCGGCGACGGTGAGGACGGACGTATCAAGAGTGCCGTAGGCATCGGGGCTTTGCTGGCTGACGGTATCGGCGACACAGTTCGCGTGTCGCTGAGCGAAGCCCCGGAGGCTGAAATCCCAGTGGCACGCAAGTTGGTGGATTACGTGCTTCGACGGGACGGTGCCGCGATGATACTGGCGGCCGAGGCGGAGGATTTCGATTACTTGAACCCCGCGCGGCGGAAAACGCGGCCCGTGCGTAACATAGGAGGAAGCCATGTGCCGGTTGTCGTGTCCGACCGTACGGCCCCGGCGGCTTCCGGAAGGCTGGAAAGTTTCAAGAGCCATTCGGATTTCCGTCCCGACTACGTTTATTGCGGCCGCGACCTTCCTCCCGCGGAAGAGCGTGAGGGAGATTACATCGTGGACGCGGACGTCTGGGCCGGCGAGAGCGGCACGTATCCGGCTTTCCCTTGTGATATGCTGCCTTCCGTTGGCCGGTGTACGGCCGACTTGAAGTTCCTCTTCCTTTCGTACGGAGCCTTGAACGAGGAGGTGCGCGCCTGCTTGGGACGTCACCCGGAGGTGGTGGTGATTTCTCAAAGCGACCACCGGGACCGTTTGGGCGAGCATCGCGCCTTAGTGCATGGACTGACGCGCGAAGGCTTGCGGAACCCCGTGGTCATTTTCCAGCGATACTCCCACGGGCAGGAGGAAAAGGAGGATTTCCAGATAGAAAGTGCCGCCGACATGGGGGCATTGCTCTTCGACGGGCTTTGCGACGGCTTATGCCTGCATAATGATGGTACGTTGGGACATCTTGACATGGATGCCACGGCATTCGGCATCCTTCAGGCCGCCCGGTTGCGGACGACCAAGACGGAATATGTCTCTTGTCCCGGTTGCGGGCGTACGCTCTACGACCTGCAAGGCACGATAGCGCGTATCAAGGCGGCCACGGGTCATCTGAAAGGTCTGAAGATTGGCATCATGGGCTGCATCGTGAACGGCCCCGGCGAGATGGCCGGCGCAGATTACGGTTATGTGGGAGCTGCGGACGGCAAAGTCAGCCTGTACAAGGGAAAGGAATGCGTGGAGCGGAACGTTCCTGCGGAAGAAGCCGTGGAAAGGTTGCTCCGCCTGATACGGGAAAACGGGGATGACCCTGGACATTCATCATAAATCAAACACTTCGACTATGGAACAAAAATTATTTGTCTATAATACGCTTTCCCGTAAGAAGGAAGAGTTCAGGCCCGTCACGCCGGGGCGTGTCGGGATGTATGTCTGCGGCCCCACGGTATATGGCGACGCCCATCTGGGGCATGCCCGTTCGGCCGTCACGTTCGACTTGCTGTTCCGTTACTTGCGGCATATCGGCTATAAGGTGCGTTATGTGCGCAACATCACTGATGTAGGGCATCTGGAGAACGATGCCGACGAGGGAGAGGACAAGATAGCCAAGAAGGCCCGTCTGGAGGAACTGGAGCCGATGGAAGTGGCGCAGTACTACACGAACCGCTTCCACGAGGCCATGAAGGCTCTGAACGTGCTGCCGCCCAGCATCGAGCCGCACGCCACCGGGCATGTCATCGAACAGATAGAGCTGGTGAAGGAAATCCTGGACAACGGTTATGCCTACGTCAGCGAGGGCAGCGTGTACTTCGACGTGGAGAAATACGACAGGAAACACCATTACGGCAGGCTTTCCGGCCGCAACCTGGTGGACGTCGTCGACAACTCCCGTTCTTTGGACGGCACGGGAGAGAAGCGCAACCCAGTGGATTTCGCCTTGTGGAAGCGCGCCCGTCCGCAGCATATCATGCGTTGGCCCAGCCCGTGGGGCGACGGCTTCCCCGGTTGGCATTGCGAGTGCACGGCCATGGGGCGCAAGTACTTGGGCGACCGTTTCGACATCCACGGCGGAGGGATGGACTTGATTTTCCCCCATCATGAATGTGAAATCGCGCAGGCCGTGGCCAGCCGCGGCGGCGACATGGTGAACTATTGGATGCACAACAATATGGTCACCGTCAACGGGCAGAAGATGGGCAAGAGCCTGGGCAACTTCATCACCTTGGCGCAGTTCTTCGACGGCGGGCACGAGAGCCTGACGAAAGCTTACAGCCCGATGACCATCCGCTTCTTCATCCTTCAGGCCCATTATCGCAGCACGGTGGATTTCAGCGACGAAGCCTTGCGGGCCAGCGAGAAGGGATTGTCCCGCCTGATGGAGGGCGTGGCCAATCTGAGGCGGATTGTCCCCGTGGCCGGCGGCAGCGTGGGTATGGATTATGTGGACGGACTCCGCCGGAAATGCTACGAGGCGATGAACGACGACTTGAATTCGCCCGTCGTCATCAGCCGGTTGTTCGACGCCTGCCGTGTCGTCAATACGGTGGCGGACGGGAAAGCCACGGTGGACGGCGGCGTGCTGGCCGCCTTGTCCGAGGTGTTCCATGCCTTTGCCTTCGACGTCCTCGGCCTGAAGGAAGAGGCGGGAGGCGGGAGCGGGCGCGAAGAAGCCTTCGGCAAGGCGGTGGATATGCTTCTGGAACAGCGCATGGCGGCCAAGGCCAAGAAGGACTGGGCCGCCAGCGACAGGATTCGCGACGGCCTGGCCGCCTTGGGGTTCGAGGTGAAGGACACGAAGGACGGCTTCGTCTGGAAGCTGGACAGGTGAGTCCCGGCCTTCCTCCCGGCGACGGAGGACGTACAGGAACCGCGCACGCGGGGGAGATTCCCTTGCGTGCGCGGTTCGTCTTGCAGGACGGGCACCTTATGTCCCGTCCCGTTTCCGGGGAAACGGCCCGGACATGGGAAAGGGGCAACCCGTAAGGATTGCCCCTGAACCGGGGGACTTCTTCTGCCTCCCTTTCCCGTCAGGCGGGGAACCTCATGGCTCGTTGCCCCAGATGTCGGTGAACAAGCCCTTGTTGGAGAGGGTTTCAACATCCGGGAGCGCCTCGCCTTCTTCTATCGTGAGATGTGGCGACTGGGCTATCATCATCTGCGTTTCCATCCGGTACACGTTTGTCTCCGGCTTCAGATATTGCTTCTTTTCCATGGCGTTTTCTTGTTAAATTGTTTTTGTCCTTATGGTTAACTCTTATTTCACGGCTTTCTTCTCCCCGTTCACGACGTAGATGCCCT
>CAYPMY010000042.1:0-15614 GCA_964412085.1 uncultured Paraprevotella sp.
AGACAAGGAGAGCGAGACGCTCGGCGAACTGCTGAACCAAGCCTACGACCTGGCAGGGAACGCCGCCGGACAGCTGACGGCGGAAGACCTCGATGCCTTCCTCGGCCAAGTCCGCGCCGCGGCCGCCTGCTACACCCTTCATCCGGACGAGGAGGAAATCGCCTCCGCCGCCGGACTCTTGGAAGAGAACATGAAAGCCTGCCGGAAGAACCTCATCCCCGCAGATGTCCCCGTCGACCTCACGGACATCTACCTGACCAACGCCTCCTTCGAAAACCGGCGCAACACGGGATGGGACATCCAGCACGAGACGGGACAGACCTCGAAAGTGATTGACGTTTCCACCATGGAAGAATACATGGTGGATGCCGACGGGAACTACGTATTCCATTCCTTCTCCTCCACCGGGGCGGGCAGCGCCACGCTGAGCCAGAAAGCCACGGGCATGAAAAACGGGTTCTACCGCGTGAAAGCATGGATAGCCACTGACGAAGGACAGAGCGTCACGCTCTTTGCCAACGCATCCGAAGCCACGATGACCGACGACGGTTTCGGCGGACGCTATCTGCGGGAAACCGTCATAGACAGCATCCAAGTGACGGACGGCACGCTCACCCTCGGCATCAAGGGCAACGACGGATGGTACAAGGCCGACAACTTCAGATTGTATTATCTGGGCGACGGCACCGTCACCTCCGTCACTCCCTTACGTAAGGGCGCGGCGGCCGTCAAAGCATACGGCGGAGAGGGTTGCATCAATTTACAAGGCCCGGAAGGACAAATCCTGCTCGTTTCCATTTACGGGACGGACGGACGTGTGGTAAGGCAAGTGACCGTCGACGGGCACGGGCAAGTGGACGGGCTTCCGAAAGGGCTGTACATCGTAGACCGACAAAAAGTCATCGTCCGGTAACGACATCAGTAAACGGCCACGTGTACGGCCAAGAAAGGCACGGCAGCCACAAGCCTGCCGTGCCTTTCGTCTTCTTAATCCATGTAAGATTCTTGTTCCTTTTACTCCCCTTATTTCCAGTCCGGAACGTTCTCTCCTGGCTCGTAATACTCTACCAGATTGGCATAAAACGTCAACGTGGAATAAGGCGGCACCGAACCTGCCGACTGACTTCCATAAGCCAGCTCAGACGGTATGTACACCCACCAGACATCACCCTTATGCATGTATTGCAAGGCCGTGGCAAATCCGGCTACGGCACTTGATACTCCCATCTTGGCCGGCACGGCAATCTGATTGTCCAATCGTTCGCCCAAGAAGGACTGGGAGAACACCTCCCCGTGTTCTTCTTCCCATTCCCCGTTTGCCGTATTCCGGGTGGGCATCAGATAGCCCCGGTAATTGACCCGGACCGTGTCGGACCATGTGGGACTCTCCGTTCCCGTACCCCGTTGCTCGATATATGCACAAACCGAATCGGCCAACGCCCCGGCCGCATCATGCGACTTGGTCGTTGATTTGAACATGCGCCAGTTGCAATGTTCTTCCCAACGTTCGCCATACAGTTCCTTTGCCCGGACAATGGAATCACGGGCTCCGGCCGCGATTCGGGCAAAATACTCGGCATTACGGGCCGGCCAATTCGCATAAGGATCATACGTGTCGTCTTCCTCCTTACAAGCCCCCAAGGTGCATACGGAGAAGATGACGACTGCCCGATACAATAAACTTTTTCTCATCAATGTCTGTCTTTTTTAGGCAGGGTTACATAATCTTTTTCAGCAACGAAGTGATGCTCACGCGGTCTTCGATGATGTCTTGCAAGCCGGCGACGTCCACCCGCTTCTGCTCCATCGTGTCGCGATTCCGCAACGTCACGGTATTGTCTTTCAGCGTATCGTAATCCACCGTCACGCAATACGGCGTACCGATGGCGTCCTGACGGCGGTAACGCCTGCCGATGGAATCCTTCTCGTCGTACTTGCAGTTGAAGCGGAAGCGCAGGTCTCCGATGATGTCGTGCGCTTTCTCGGGCAGCCCGTCCTTCTTCACCAGCGGCATGACGGCCAGCTTTACCGGTGCCAACGCCTCCGGCAACCTGAGCACCACGCGAGTCTCTCCGTTTTCCATTTTCTCTTCCTCGTAACTGTGGCACATGACGGAGAGGAACATACGATCCACGCCTATGGAGGTCTCAATCACGTAAGGCGTATAGCTTTCGTCCGTTTCCGGGTCGAAATACTCTATCTTCTTGCCCGAATACTTGGCATGTTGGCTCAAATCGAAGTCTGTCCGGCTATGGATGCCTTCGACTTCCTTGAAGCCGAAAGGCATACGGAACTCGATGTCACTCGCCGCGTTGGCATAATGTGCCAGTTTCTCGTGGTCGTGGAAACGGTAGTTCTCCGCTCCGAAGCCTAATGCCTGGTGCCAAGCCATGCGGGTTTTCTTCCACGTTTCGAACCATTGAAGCTCAGTGCCGGGTTTCACGAAGTACTGCATCTCCATTTGCTCGAACTCGCGCATGCGGAAAATAAACTGACGGGCCACGATTTCGTTGCGGAACGCCTTTCCGATTTGTGCGATGCCGAAAGGCAGTCTCATGCGCCCCGTCTTCTGCACGTTCAGGTAGTTCACGAAGATACCTTGGGCTGTCTCCGGACGCAGGTAAATGGAAGAGGTTCCCCCCGCCGTAGAGCCGACTTCGGTCTTAAACATCAGATTGAACTGGCGAACGTCGGTCCAGTTGTGCGTGCCGCTGACGGGACACACGATGCCCTCATCCAGGATAATCTGTTTCAATTCGTTCAAGTCACCCGCATTCATCGCGTCGCTGTAACGCCGGTGCAGCGCATCGCGCTTCTGCTGATGTTCCAGCACGCGGGGATTGGTTTCACGGAACTTCCGTTCGTCAAAACTGTCCCCGAACTTCTTGGCCGCCTTGGCTATCTCCTTGTTTATCCTTTCTTCGTACTTGGCAATCTGGTCTTCAATCAGCACATCGGCACGATAACGCTTCTTACTGTCGCGGTTGTCAATCAAGGGGTCGTTGAACGCGTCCACGTGCCCGCTGGCCTTCCACGTCGTAGGGTGCATGAAAATGGCGGCATCGACACCTACGATGTCCTCGTGCAGCAACACCATGCTCTGCCACCAGTATTGCTTGATGTTATTTTTCAACTCCACGCCGTTCTGGCCGTAATCATACACGGCGCCCAGCCCGTCGTAGATGTCGCTTGAAGGGAACACGAAACCGTATTCCTTACAATGCGACACTATTTTCTTGAACACGTCTTCCTGAGCCATACTCCATTCGCAAAATATTGATAAATCTTTCGCAAAAGTACGCTTTTTTTTTCATTAAAATGTTATTTTTGCGTTAAATAGATATACAACCGGCATAAACATGAACGAAGACAAAGACGAGCTGACAGACCTGGCTACGGGAAGCCCGGAAGAGGGAAGCGACGCACACTCCTATTACCAACCGGAAACAAGCCCTCATGACAGCGTCACGCACCACCTGAGCGGGATGTATCAGAACTGGTTCCTGGATTATGCCTCTTACGTGATTCTCGAACGGGCCGTGCCCCATGTCAACGACGGGCTCAAGCCGGTGCAGCGCCGCATCCTGCATTCCATGAAGCGCATGGACGACGGACGCTACAACAAGGTGGCCAACATCGTGGGGCATACCATGCAATTCCACCCGCACGGGGATGCTTCCATCGGGGATGCCTTGGTGCAACTGGGACAGAAAGACTTGCTCATAGACTGCCAAGGGAACTGGGGCAACATCCTTACCGGCGACTCGGCGGCCGCTCCGCGTTACATCGAGGCCCGGCTTTCCAAATTTGCCCTCGACGTGGTGTTCAACCCCAAAACCACGGAATGGAAACTTTCATACGACGGACGGAACAAGGAACCGGTGACGCTTCCGGTCAAGTTCCCGCTGTTGCTGGCACAAGGCGTGGAAGGCATCGCCGTAGGTTTGTCTTCCAAGATCCTGCCGCACAATTTAAACGAGATATGCGATGCCGCCGTAAACTGCCTGCACGGCGAACCGTTCCAGCTTTACCCGGATTTCCTGACAGGGGGAAGTATCGACGTGAGCAAGTATAACGACGGCGGACGGGGAGGCGTAGTGAAAGTACGCGCCAAAATCACCAAGATAGACAACAGGACGCTGGCCATCCGTGAGATTCCATACGGAAAGACCACCACGACCCTGATCGACTCTATCCTGAAAGCCACCGAGAAAGGCAAAATCAAAGTACGCAAGATAGAGGACAACACAGCGGCCGAAGTGGAAATCCTGATACACCTGACACCAGGCGTAAGCTCGGACAAGGCTTTGGACGCACTCTATGCCTTTACCGACTGCGAAGTCAGCATATCGCCCAACTGTTGCGTCATCGACGACAAGAAGCCTTGCTTCCTGACCGTCAACGAAGTGCTGAAACGTTCAGTGGACAACACGCTCGGACTGCTCCGCAAGGAATTGTGCATCCGAAAGGGGGAGCTTCAGGAAAGCCTGCATTTCGCCTCGCTCGAAAAGATATTCATAGAAGAGCGGGTCTACAAGGACCGCGATTTTGAACAGGCTAAAGACATGGACGCGGCCTGCGCACATACTGATGAACGGCTCACACCCTTCTATCCCCAGATGATAAGGGAAGTGACCCGAGACGACATCCTCAAACTGATGGACATCAAAATGGCCCGAATCCTGAAATTCAACAAAGACAAGGCCAATGACACCATCGCCCGGATGAAAGAAGAAATCGCACGCATCGACCGTGACCTGGACAACATGGTGGAAGTCACCTGTAACTGGTTCCGTATGCTGAAAGCCAAATACGGCGACGAGCACCCGCGTCATACCGAACTACGCAATTTCGATACAATCGTAGCTACCAAAGTGGCGGAAGCCAACGAAAAACTGTACATCAACCGCGAAGAAGGCTTTATCGGCACGTCGCTCAAAAAAGACGAGTTCATCGCCAACTGCTCCGACATCGATGATGCCATCATTTTCTACCGCGACGGGACTTATAAAGTCATCCGTATCAGCGACAAAACGTTCGTGGGCGAAACGGAAAGGAGCAAGGCGGAAAAGAAAAAAGCCGAAATCATCCATGCCGCAGTGTTCAAGCGCAATGACAAACGGACAATCTATAACGTGGCCTACCGGGACGGCAAGGACGGCTCCTATTACATCAAACGTTTCAATGTGACTTCCATCACCCGCGACCGTGAATACGACCTGACGCAAGGCAAGCCCTTTTCACGCGTCGTCTACTTTACGGCCAATCCGAACGGGGAAGCGGAAGTCGTCAAAATCACCTTGAAATCCGCACTGAAACTCAAGAAGACATCCGTGGAAAAAGATTTCAGCAGCGTGGCCATCAAAGGACGCCAAAGTATAGGTAACATTTTAAGCAAAAACGAGATACAGAACATCGGCCTGAAATCCCGCGGCGGTTCCACCTTGGGCGGACGCAGAGTGTGGTTCGACCACGATGTCAACCGCCTGAATTACGATGAACGGGGAGAATGCCTGGGCGAGTTCCTCAGCGAAGACCTGATTCTGGTCGTCCTGAAAGGCGGAAAGTTCTACACGACAAATTTCGACGTGAACAACCATTATGAACCAGACTTGATTCGTGTCGAAAAATTCTCACCGGACAAGGTTTGGTGTGCCGTGCTCTACGATGCCGACCAACAAGGCTATCCTTACGTCAAGCGTTTCGTGTTCGAACCAAGTACCAGGCCTCAAAGTTTCATCGGAGAGAACAAGGACAGCCGCTTCGTGTTGCTCACGGACGAAGCCTATCCAAGACTGCGAATCACGTTCGGCGGCCGCGACAGTTCACGCAACCCGCAGGAAATTGACGCGGAAAGTTTCATCGGCGTGAAGAGTTTCAAGGCGAAAGGCAAGCGGCTCACCACGTTCGACACGGAAAACATCACCGAACTGGAACCCATACGCCGCCCGGAGCCGGAGATTGAAGAGGCAGTAGCGGAAGAAAAAGACACTGAAAGGGGGAATCTGAACCCGGATGCCGGAAAGAGCCAAAGCGGCGCCATGGATGGACTTTCCGGGCAAATGGAACTTTTTGAAGACGAGTAACATGTCTAACCTCTTGCCGACCTGTACTGCCGTTCCGTTCCGAATGCCCCTCCCCGCTTGGAAGCGGGTGTCCGTTCCCTTGTTTGCCATAGGGATGTTCCTCGGCATCAGGCCGTGCCAAGCCCAAGATGTCGCCCCTCCTCCGGGAAACCGCTACACGACACACGCCACGATCTTCGGTGCGGGACGCACGAACCTGTACGAAACTTATCTGTCTCCCACCACTTATACCGGGCCTCACTTGGACGTTCTGCATGAGACTTTGCGCAAAACCCACTGGTTAGGCGGACGCATCACCACACAAAGCATCCTCGACGGTTTTTTTTGTTATACCTCCAACCGGGCCGGGAACTCCGATGAAATGGGGGGCAAGGTGAATTATTCCATCGGCTGGCATTACAACTGGATTGTGGGCGGGCGGTTACGGCTGATGGCGGGAGGAGAAGTCCATGCCGGGCTGGGGGCGATTTACAACAACCGTAATTCCAACAATCCGGTACAAGCCAAGGCGGACATCGACTTGGACGCATCTCTGATGACCGTCTATCCGTTCCGTATCCGCAAAACGCCCCTCACCGCCCGCTACCAGACCAGCCTGCCGCTCGTCGGAGCCATGTTCTCCCCGCACTACGGACAGTCATACTATGAGATGTCATTAGGCAACTACGACCACAACGTATGCTTCACTTATCCGGGCAATGCACCGTCCATGCGCCATTTCCTGACTCTTGACTTCCCCGTTGCGGGATTCACGTTCCGCGCCGGTTATCTGTGCGACATCCGCCAAAGCCGCGTGAACGGGCTTCGCAGCCATATCTGGAACCACAGTTTCTTGATAGGCTACGTGAAGCATTTCGGTTTCGTCAAGCGCAAGGAGCCGCAACACCGCCTGTTTGTCCTGTAAAACCCGCCATACCGGTATGAAACATCATGTCTTTATAACATTCTTCGCCATTCTCGCCCCGCTTTTCTGCCCGGGTTGCATCCGCGAGGAAGAGCCGGACGACACGCCGGTCAATAATTTCGAGACGCTTTGGCGTATCATCGACACCCAATACTGTTTCCACGACTACAAGGTGCAGGAAGGATGCCTGCCGTGGGACGAGGCTTACGCCAAGTACCGTCCGCGCGTGCACGACGGCATGACTTCCGCCCAACTGTTCGAGGTCTTGTGCGACATGCTGTCCGAGCTTCGCGACGGCCACGTCAACCTCTACTCCGCTGCCGACGTAGGCCGTTACTGGAGCTGGCATGAAGACTACCCGAGTAACTTCAACGACAGTATCCACCAACTTTATTTGGGTACGGACTACCGCATCGCCGCCGGCATCCATTACAAGATTCTCGATGACAACATCGGTTACATATATTATGGAAGTTTCGGTTCCGGCATCGGCGAAGGCAATCTGGACGAAGTCATGCATTACCTGCGCTTGTGCAACGGGCTGATTGTGGACGTCCGCGACAATTCCGGCGGCACACTGACTTACGCTGAACGCCTGGCCGAACGGTTCACCAACGAAAAACGGCTGGCAGGCTACATCGCCCATAAGACCGGGACGGGACACAACGACTTCTCGTCCCCCGAAGCCGAATACATCGAACCGTCGAGAGGCGTACGCTGGCAGAAGAAAGCCGTCGTGCTGACCAACCGTTCATGTTATAGTGCCACCAACATTTTCATACGCGACATGAAAGTGTGCCCCTTGGTCACCATTATGGGCGACCGCACGGGCGGCGGTTCCGGGTTCCCCTTTTCGTCCGAACTCCCCAACGGGTGGTCTGTCCGCTTCTCCGCCTGTCCGATGTACGATGCCGGGATGAACCAAATCGAGTTCGGCATCGAGCCGGACACGTGCGTGTCGCTCGCACAAGAAGACCTTGCCCGCGACAAAGACACGATGATAGAAGCTGCCCGGGAATTTCTGAAACGATAATTTGGCCAAGCCGATAAATCTTTCTATCTTTGCTGCCGTCTTGCCGCGCCTGTGGTGAAATTGGCAGACACGCCAGACTTAGGATCTGGTGCTTCGTTGCGTGTAGGTTCGAGTCCTATCAGGCGCACAACTAAAATCCTCCGAGCATCTTCCGATTGAACGTCCAAGGGTTTCGCTTACGGCCCTGCCGCCTGCTTTCGCCTGCGGGGCCGAACGGTTCGCGTCCTTTTTGGGGCAATGCCCAGACATGGGGGCGGCGCGTCCGGAAGGCGGCGCGGCACGGAGTCCGCTCACGCTACGGCATCGCCCCCGGTTCCCCTGCGGCATCCGCGGCGGGGACATGCGGGGCAAACCGACGATTACTCAGGAAGCCTTTGATAGTAATAATACCACCAATACGTATTTCCATACATTCGCCGGCGAAGGTTCGAGCGTTCCGTCGCGTCGGGATATTGCGTTCCGCAGTGGAGAAAGTCGTTCAGGTTCGTTTCCATTGCACTGTCTTTATACGTGACGGACGGGGCGGCATACAAACGGCCATATAGGACGAGAGCCTCCTTGTAATGCGACGGGAGCTTGTCGTCCACCTCACGGCAACGCGGCAGTGCGGCGACAAAAGCATCAAGGTCCTTATCCAGCAGGTAGGCGCAAAGCAAATAGTCTTTTGCGGCGGCAGTGGCCGAAGGCCGTTGCGAAAGAAGCTCGAGGAACCGGGTGTTGCCCTTGACGTTTTTCCCCGGTTTCCCTCCCAAATGTTCATACAAGGCGCTCGTCCAATCATGAGCGTAGGTCGTGTCGGACGGGCTCGGCAAAAGGCCTTGGCTGCCGCCGCATTGGGGGAAATCAAAAAGCCTCTCGCCCAAAAGATTCTCACGGCTCAGTGCAAACGTCCTCATGGCAGTCAGGCTCCGGTCTGCCTGCAACGATCCGGCTCCTACTTGCAACGCCAACGAGTCTTGTCCTTCGATGAGATATCTCTCGGCTTTGAGCCGATAATGGTACACGTCTTTCGTATTGGCTATGCTGTTCACCATGCAGAACAGCGACGCAAGCCATAGGAAATTCACCCACAAAAAGGAAAAGGCGTTCTGCTTCCCGTCTTTACGGTCCGGGAAATGCAGAGCCACCCACGTCACAAGGACATACAGGAAGATGCAGGCCGCAAGCCACGTCCAGTCGGTGGACAATCGCACATCCCATCCTGCCTGGGGGACGATGGACGTAAGCAATCCCAGCACGACGCACGACGGGAAATAGTAGAGCGCATGGAAACGCAACGGGTACGCCAACACCCGCCGAAAGGCTCCCTGCAACAGCAGCAGCAGGGAGGTGATGACGACCGCTCCCCACACGGGGGAATAAACGGTCTGCCCTTTCGACAACAGGTGCTGCGCGGCGGCCAACAGGTCTGCCTGCATCACGAACAGATAAAGCAGGGAGAACAAGGTGAAGAAAGAAGCGCACACCCATGAAATCATGCGTGCCGTCCTTTTCTTATATGTCGGCTTGTACATCCGGTATCCGGTTTCAGTTTCAGTTTACCCTTTGCCCTTATTCGTTCCCCGCGTTTTTGTCTTCCCGTGCCCGACGGAGCACCATGGCGGAACGGGCCGGGAGATAGAGCTTGAGCCATCCCTTCCCGTCCCGGGCCAGAAGCGGGTCGAAGTTGGTCAAGTGGCGGAGACCGTCATCGTTCAATCCGTGTCCACCGAACTCCGGGGCATCGGTGTCCAGGACTACGTCGTAAGCGCCTTGCGGCACCATGAAGCCGTAATCCGTGTACGAACGGGCATAACTGAAATTAAAGACAAACACGAGGTCGTTGCGGCCGTATGCCAATACCTGATCGCCATCGTCGTGCCAGATTTCCGTCACGGGAGACTTCTGGATGTTTTTCTCCTTGCCAATGATGTCAAGCATCGCCTTGTCAAAGTCGCCCAAGTAATGGTAGCACAGCTCCTTGTTGTCCACAAGGTTCCACTGTCTCCGGGCATACTTGTAACTCCACCCGTTGCCCTCGCGCGGGAAATCAATCCACTCCGGGTGGCCGAACTCGTTGCCCATGAAATTCAGGTAACCGCCGTTGATGGTGGAAGCCGTGAGCAACCGGATCATCTTGTGCAGGGCAATGCCGCGTTCCACGGCGTAGTTCTCGTCTCCTTTCTTAAAGTGCCAGTACATGTCGGCATCTACCAAGCGGAAGATGATGGTCTTGTCGCCCACCAAGGCTTGGTCGTGGCTCTCGCAATAGGAAACCGTCTTCTCGTCCGCCCGCCGGTTGGTCACTTCCCAGAGCATGCTGCTGGGCTTCCAGTCCTCGTCCTTTTTCTCTTTGATGGTCTTTATCCAATAGTCGGGGATGTTCATGGCCATGCGATAGTCGAACCCGTATCCGCCGCTCCTGAACGGGGCGGCCAATCCGGGCATCCCGCTCACTTCCTCGGCTATGGTGACGGCCCTGGGGTTGACTTCGTGAACCAGCGCATTGGCCAACGTCAGGTAACAGATGGCGTCATCGTCCTCGTGCCCGTTGAAATAGTCCCCGTAACCGCCGAACGCTTCGCCCAACCCGTGGCTGTAATAGAGCATGGACGTGACGCCGTCGAAGCGGAAGCCGTCGAAATGATACTCATCCAACCAGAACTTGCAGTTGGACAGCAGGAAGTGTATGACTTCATTCTTGCCGTAATCGAAGCACAGGCTGCCCCAAGCGGGGTGTTCGCGCCGCTCGCCCGGGCAGAAATACTGGCAGGGGTCTCCGGCAAAGTCGCCCAAGCCTTCCACCTCGTTCTTCACGGCATGCGAGTGCACGATGTCCATGATTACGGCGATGCCCATTCCATGAGCCTCGTCGATGAGCCGCTTCAACTCCTCCGGCGTGCCGAAGCGGCTGGAGGCGGCGAAGAAGCTCGACACATGGTAGCCGAAGCTCCCGTAGTAAGGATGTTCCTGTATGGCCATGATTTGCATGCAGTTGTACCCATCGGCCGCGATGCGGGGCAGCACGTTCTCGCGGAATTCGTCGTAAGACCCCACTTTCTCCGCATCCTGCGCCATGCCGACGTGGCACTCGTAAATCAGCAGGGGAGACGTGTCGGGGCGGAAAGTCTTCTTCTTCCACACGTAAGGCCGTTCGGGCATCCAGACCTGCGCGCTGAAGATTTTGGTCCGTTCGTCTTGCACCACGCGGCGGCACCATGCCGGAATGCGTTCGCCGCATCCGCCCTCCCAATGTATCTTCAACTTGTAGAGGTCGCCGTGCCCGAGGGCGTCGCCGCGCAACGTGATTTCCCAGTTGCCGGTGCCCTCTATCCTTTTCAACTGATATTCCGGCGATTCCTCCCAGTGGTTGAAATCGCCTATCAAATAGATTCCTGTAGCGTGGGGCGCCCATTCGCGGAACACCCATCCGGCGGCCGTGCGATGCAGTCCGAAATACAAGTACCCCGAAGCGAAGTCCGACAATGAGCATTTCCCGTTTTGCGTGAGTTCGGCGATCTTGTCTTCCGCATGCCGGTGGCGTCCCACGATAGCCGCTTCGTAATCTTTCAGCCAAGGGTCGTTTCTGATGATGCCCAAAGGCTTCGGGGCCGGCTTTGCCGTTGATTTTGCCATGATGAGAATAGGATTAAGGTGTTATTTTTCTTGTCGGTCCCGATCATCCGACGCCGGGACCTTGAAGACGGCTTTCCCCAAGGGCTCCGCCGTTATGCCCGGCGCGTGCGCGTCTCGCGGGAAGAAGATGGCGAACATGCCTTTCTTCACGGTGACGAAACTTCCGGGCCTCTCCTCATGGAACGAAATGTCCCCGCTCTCGTCGTACGGCGCAGGCCGCAGTCCCTTCAAGGGGGAATATCCCATGGTCTCATCGCCCGTGAGGGGTATCTGTATGTCTATCGTCTTCACGTGCGATTCGAGAACGGCTTGGGTCGGAGCCTTCGGGGGGAGGGTCTGCAGGTTCACGCGACACCCGTCGGCGCCCCATTCAAGGCTTCCTTCCGGCAAAGCCTGCAAGTCATGGCTTTCCAGGAAGCCGACAACCGGCTCCAATGCCGGGAGGATACGGACATAGTCCTTCAAGTGCGTCATGTCGTCAACAATCATAATGCCGGGGTTTCATCGTTCCATCGGTACAAATATAGACGTTTATCCGAATATCTCATCCGTTTTCCAGTAACTTTTTATGTCTTCGAATCACTTTCAAGAGTTCCTCATGCACTTTCCCGTTCGAAGCCAGCACCTCTTTGGCGTCAAGGCCGTTCGGGTTCCCGCCGAAGTCGGTCATTCGCCCGCCGGCCTGTCTCAGGATGATTTGTCCCGCCGCGATGTCCCACGGCCCCAAGAACGCTTCGACAAAGGCTTCAAGACGCCCGGCCGCCACATAGCATAATTCTGCGGCGGCGGACCCCAGCATGCGCACGCCGCTCACGTGCCCGTACAAGTCACGCATCAGGCGCAAGGCGAAAGGGCCGTAGCGTTCCGCCTTGCAGGGGAGTTCCGGAACGACAAAGGACTGGTCGAGCACGCCCTGGTCGCTGACGCGTATTTCCGCGCCGTTCAAGTAAGCCCCGCTGTCCTTGTTGGCCCAATAAAGTTCTTCACGGCCGCATTCGTACACCACGCCCGACAGTATCTCCTCGCGGTTGCGCAAGGCGATGCTCACGCAATACGGCACGCAGTCGCGGATGTAATTGCTCGTCCCGTCCAAGGGGTCTACCACCCAGCAATATTCCTGCCCCTCCGACGAGCCGGTGCCTTCCTCGGCAACAAAGCCGGCCTCGGGAAGCAATTCGTGCAACCTTTCCACGATACGCCGCTCCGACTCCTTGTCCACGTACGACACATAGTCATGCGCGGATTTCCGCTCCACGCGGCTGCGGTCGAAAGAAAGCCGTTCCTCCCTTAAAAACTCGCCCGTCCGTATGGCCAGTTCCTTGACTTCCTCCGTCAGAAAATCCAAGTCCATCCGTGCCCTCCTATCTTACCATGACCCCGTGGCTGTACTCCCCTTTCTGGACGATGTTCCCGTCCTTGTCCCTCATCACGAAGGGGCCGTCCTTCTCGTCGTCCTTGAAGTTCCCCTCGAAGCGCATCCCGTTTTCGTCCTCCATGATGCCGGGGCCGTTCTTCTCGCCGTCCTTGAAGATTCCTTTGAACTTCGACCCGTCCGTCATGTGCAGGACGCCTTCCCCGTCCATTTGCCCGTCTTTCCAGTTCCCCTCGTAAGTGTCGCCGTTGCTCCACACATATTTCCCCAGCCCGTCGCGCTTGTTGGCCTTCCACATACCGGTGTACGACGCGCCGTTCTGCCACGTGAACGTGCCTTTGCCGTCCTGGAATCCGTTCTTGAACTGTCCGACGTACTTGTTGCCGTTGGCAAAAGTGAAGATGCCCTCACCGGTGCGTTCGCCCTGCACGTAACCGCCTTCATACCGGTCGCCGTTGTGGAACTTGTACACCCCTTTCCCGTGCTGCACGTCGTCCACCCACTCCCCGGTGTAATTGTCCCCGTCGGCGTAGTTGAACGTGCCGCTGCCGTTGCGCTGGTTGTCTTTCCACATGCCGTCGTACCACGAGCCGTCGTTCCAGTCGAAGACGCCCTTGCCGTTTTTCTGGTCGTTGACCCATTCTCCCCGGTAAGACGCCCCGTTGGCGTACCTGTATTCCCCGTAGCCTTCCCGCTTGTCGGCCTCCCAGTTCCCTTTGTACACGTCCCCGTTGTAATAGAACATGGTGCCCTGTCCTTGCTGGAAGTCGCGGAACCACAGTCCCTCGTACTTGTTGTTGTTCATGAAATAATACACGCCGAACCCGTGCTGCTGGTCCTGGAACCATTCGCCTTCGTATTTTTCTCCGTCGGGGAACTTATACACGCCGTATCCCTGGCGCTTGCCTTTCACGTATTCCCCCTCGTAGGAGTCCCCGTTCTTGAAGTGGGTGACGCCCTTGCCGTAAGGCTTGCCTTTGAACAGCTCCCCCTGATATTCCGTGCCGTCCTTGAAAGTATAGTTCCCTATCCTGATTTCTTGGGCGCGGCCTTGCAGGACAGTCCATAACAAGGCTATGCCGAAAATCTTGTGTTCCAATCCCATTTCCGTGTCGTCTGTATTTAGAATGCGTTATCGTCCGCCCCCGTCCCTCAGGAAAGCCTCGGCCGCCTCGAGGTCGGCCGGCGTGTCGATGCCGATGGTTTCCGTTTCGCTGATGCCCACCTTGATGGTATAGCCGTTTTCCAGCCATCGCAGCTGCTCCAGCGACTCGGCCAGTTCCAGCGGAGATTGCGGCAGGGAGGCGAGCTCTTCCAGCACGCCGGCCTTGTAGGCATACAGGCCGATATGCTTGTAGTAGACATGGCTTTCCAGCCACTCCGCCTTGTCCTTGCCGCGCTGGCAAGGGATGACGGAACGGCTGAAATAAAGCGCCTGCATCCGGCGGCCGACGACCACCTTGGGCGAGTTGACATTTTCCAAGGCGGCCCAGCCGTCGGCAGGCGCGAAAGGTTTCACCAGCGTGGCGATGTCCGTCCGCGGGTCCTCGAAACAAGCCTTCACGGCCTCTATCTGCCCCGGCTGGATGAAAGGTTCGTCGCCCTGGATGTTCAATACCACGTCGTACGGTTTCCCATGCGACACGTAAGCCTCGTGGCAACGGTCCGTGCCGCTCTTATGGTCGGCACGGGTCATGACGGCCTTTCCGCCGAACCCCTCCACCGCCCTGAGAATCCGCTCGTCGTCGGTGGCCACGAGGACATCGTCCGCCACGCCGGCCACTCGCTCGTACACCCGCCGGATGACAGGCTTGCCGCCCAGCATGGCCAAAGGCTTGCCCGGGAACCTCGTGGAAGCATATCGCGCCGGAATAATCCCTATGTAATTCATCCTTAGCCGTCGATAGAGTATGCCGTACAAAAATACAAAAAGATTTTGTAAGGGAGGGCAAGAATCCCTACTTTTGTGGATAAAAAAGAACGGATGAAGAAGTGTTTCATAGGACTGGGCAGCAACGAGGGCACGGCGGCGCGGCTTCTGGAGGTGCAGCCCGACCTGCGGGAGTCGTTCCCCGGCATCGCCTTCAGCCGTCCGGTGCAGACCGCCCCCGCGGATTCCGGCTCGCCCCGGATGTTTTACAACCAAGTGGCTTGTTTTTCCACCGCGCTCACGGAACGGCAAGTCCGCGAACGCCTCAAGAGGATAGAACGCGCCCACGGGCGCATGGCGGACGACAAGGCGCGGGGCATCGTGAGAATCGACATCGACCTGCTCTGCCGCGGCGGCGAAGTCCTCAAGCCGGAGGACTGGCGGCGGGACTACGTCCGACGCGGCGTGGCGGAACTGACCTCCTGAAAGACGGGATCCCGACGCGCATCCCAGACCATGAAAGCAAGAAGCGCATGAAGACAAGGCCTCTGTCCATGACGTTCCCGGCCGCATGGGCATAGGACACGGCGCAGGCCGCCGCCGACGGGAAAATCAACCGCAAGAGAACGGAAAACCGACCGCAAGAGAACGGAAAACCAACCGCAAGAGGTTGGAGAATCAACCGCAAGAGAACGGAAAAACAACCGCAAGAGAACGGAAAAACAACCGCAAGA
>CAYPMY010000043.1:0-15363 GCA_964412085.1 uncultured Paraprevotella sp.
GGAAACCAATCTCAGCCGAACGGAAAACCAATCTCAGCCGAACGGGAAACCAATCCCAGCCGAACGGGAAACCAATCTCAGCCGAACGGAAAACCAATCTCAGCCGAACGGAAAACCAATCTCAGCCGAACGGGAAATCAATCTCAGCCGAACGGAAGGAAGTCCCTCGTACATCCCGGCAAAAGCGGCCGCCGCGCCCCGGCGACCCCGGCTGTCGCGGCAGGTGCGGTCATGTCGTCGGCAAAGGCGGTGTCGGGTCAAGGCGGTGCGGCATCGACCGAAGTCTCTGCCAAGGTCGGGACGGACAAGGAAGCGCAGGCCGCGGACCCGACGGGCGGGGCTCCTTGGACGCCGGCGGCAGGGGGAGGAGGGGGCCTTTCCCTCCTGTCCCGCCCGGCTTGCGCCGTCGCGTGAGGGCTGGAAGTCCCGATTCTTCGAAAAAGAACCGAAATTCGGCGGCCGTCGTTATTTTCTTTCCTTTTTTTTCTTTATTTTGGAATATTTTCCGATATTTGCATCCGGACTATGAAAGCCTCAGATGTCGTCATTGAAGACGTGTTCTCCTAAGACCACAAATGAAAACGCCTGCGCCGGGCCGAGTGCGAGCGTCGCATGAAGCGGGTAATGGGTGGGATGGCAATAGTCCGTCACATATATTAAGGCGTTTACTAACGCTCTGTTCGAGACAGTCTGGAATCTTGCAAACCCTCAGAATCTAAGTCTTGAGCTTAGCAACGGTAGATGTCCCGGGTGTGATTATATCAACCCCGCGGAGACCTTGTAAGCATGGATTGCGACCTTCTGGGGCGCAGCTCTTTGTTTATAAAGGTCTCTTGGCGGCGAGAATATATTCATATCGGCGTGGGCTCTGACGTTGTCTGTTCAACTTAGATGGGCAATTGCAAGAGCCTCGGACTGTGGAATGGACAACAGGACGATTCCACGCTTTTTTTATGTGCCGCCGGCCTGGGCCTGCCTATGATGAAGTTAGCGCCGATATGAATGTCGATGGGTCTGCATCCAAATACGCGAATGTCCTCCGGGGAGGCGGCACGGCCTCTCCCGGCGCGGGGCTTGTCCCCGATGCCCTCCCCGAAGTCCCGGAGCCAGCCGTCGCGGGCTCCCGCGCGGACGACGCTCGGATGCTTTCGCATGACGGCTTGCCGTTGGCCGGTCTGTGTCGGCGTCAAGCGGATCGACGGGCATTATGCGGATAACCACTAAATAAAAGGAAGAATCATGAACAGCGTTTTCTTAAGTTCAATCAAGGGAGGCATATTCGCCGTGGCCGGAATCGGCGTTTTGTCTTCCTGTCGCGGCAGCCACACCGCGACGGCAGGGGATGCGAAATACATCCCGGAATTTCACGAGATGGTCAGTCGCAAGGCGGCGGATGTGCTGAAGGCCGACGACCTGCAGTTGTTCGTGGACTACTCCACGTGCATTGCCGAGGGGCAGGACTCCCCGTTTTACAATTCGCTGGTGCCCTCGTGGGTGAACGCCTCGAAGAGGTATTATTCGATAAAGGGGGGAAGAAATCGCCGAGGAAGAGGGGAGCGTGTACGAGCTGTTGAGGAACATCGACGAAGTGGACTACGCGGATCTCAAAAAGGCCGTGGAAATGATGGCGGACGGGGATTCCGAGAGCGCGTTGCTGACCGACGGGGAATATTTCCAGCCGGGGCTGGCGAAAGGGAACGTGAACAACCCCTATATGGCCGACGCCTTCAAGAAGTGGCTGTTGAGGGGGCACGACGTCTATGTCCTGTCGGAACCTTACACGGAGCAATACAGAGGAAAGCCTTTCAGCAAGAAACGGTTTTACATAATATTCACTGACAACAGGCTTCCGGGGAACGTCTATGGCCGCATCATGCAGACCGTGGACTTGAAGGACTTCGAGGATGTAGAGCTGTTCCACCTCTCGGCAGACCATCCTTCTCTTTTAGCGGAAAACGGGAAGTGCTCGACAGTCAATGAAATGCTGGCGGCCGACGTCACGCCCAAGGGGGACTATGAGATCCAGGACTGGAACCTGGCATGGGAGGAGGGAATCGAACCGCTTCTGGTGGACGCCGTCGATTCGACCGGCACCCCGCTCCCTTATGGCGAGGCGATTGCCGGCGGCATAAAGGTGGACAGGAACAGCTTGGGAGGGTTCCGCATCACGGACATCGAGGCGAAGGCGTATAATATCAACGAGGCATACACTGCGTATTATGAAGCCAAGGAGGCGGGCGTAAAGCCGGACTTAAGCGGTTGTGTCCTTACGCCCTTCCCCAATTTCATAATATTGGACAAGGAGGAATTCAAGAAGCATGGCATGGTGGATCTCCATTTTGACACTCGGATGTACAATCCGGATGTATTCTTGACGGGCTCCCCGTACAACTACACGAAAGTCGACATCTGCGTCAATGAGGTGGCCCCGATGTTTGAACACTTTGCGGAAGTGTTTGAATTTGAAAGCATCGACATGCCGGGCGAGAAGAACGTCTCTGTCTCCGCAAGCATCCAGCAGTGCATGGCAGACCCCGAGATCCAGACGAAGGTGATGCAGGCTCCGATTTATACTTTTTACATCAAGTCGTTTGAACGCTAAAATATCATATCCATGCAAAATGTCGTAACAAAGGTCCAGTTGGATCAACTTATGGATGACACCATGATATATGCTGTCATCGTGTTCCTGTCGGCTCTTGCCGTGTCGTTTGCAATATGTAGCCTGATTCCTTGGCAAGGAGGCCATGACAGGTCTTATGTCACACGCCGTTGGGTGTTCGGGATTGCGGGCGTCGTGTCCGCGCTGGGCTTTTGGGCCTACAACGACCTGTTCGTCGCGACCTCGATTAGGAACGCGGGGTTCCAAAACATGTTCGAGGCCTGCAACATGAGATGCCTTGCCATAACCATCGGCGGTTATTTGGCCTGTGGCGTTACGGTGATGCTCTTATCGAGGCATTCGAAGTTTGGCTCTATCCTCGGGCGCATTAAAAAATGACATACCATGGCTAAGCAATTTTTCGTCCTTGGCATAGGCGGTACGGGCATGCGTTGCATAGAGTCGCTGATCCACCTCTGCGCGATGGGCATGTTCGACGACACCGAGATACACCTCCTGGCCTTGGACACAGACAAGAACAATGGCAACTTCTCCCGCCTCAAGGAGGTGAAGGAAGCGTACGTCAATGCGAAGAACATAGACAAGGCGAACCGCACCCCGCTTAAGGAGACCTTCTTCTCCGCCGACCTCAAATATTACGAGTTCAGTCCGAACTATGACAAAAGGAGCACTTTCAAAGAGGTGTTCAACTACGATGACACCGGCTACAGGAATCCGGACGCCACCGACCTTGCGGACCTCGTGTTGAGCGACAACGTCGAGACGTTCAATCTCAACCACGGCTACAGGGCCCAGACGCATTTGGGCTCCATGATGATGTATCATTCTATCGTTGAAGCGGCTCGTTCCCGCGCGGACAATGAACTGAAGGCGTACCTTCAGGAGCTTGTCAAGGCTACACAAAGCGGGACTCCGAAGGTTTTCATACTTGGCTCCGTTTTCGGAGGCACAGGCGCTTCTTCCATTCCCATCATACCTCAGGCGATTTCGCGTGCGGCCGAGATTTTGAGCGGCGGCGCGGCAAGCATACTCCGCGGGGCTTATTTCTCGTCGACGCTCCTCACGGCGTACTTCAGCTTCAAAGCGCCTTCCGCCGCGGAATTGCAGAATCAGAAAGTCATAGCGACAAGCGACAAGTTCGCCTTGAACTCGCAGGTTGCCATGATGTTCTACGACGATGACACTACCGTCCGCAATACGTACCAGCGTTTCTACATGATGGGGACTGATGGCATAGGATGGGACCCGATGGCCCGCGCGAAAAGTAAGATTACCCAGACCATTACAGGCGGCGGCGACCAGAAGAACGACTCGCACTATATCGAGCTGCTTGCGGCATGCGCCGCCCTTGATTTCTTCCATGCCGACGAGAACCAGTTGAAGCAAAACAAGGACTTGGGCAAGACAGACTATGTCTATCGCGCCGTTGAAACGGACGGGAAGCTGGAGTTCAAGGACTTTGTGGGCAGCAAGGACAACTATGACAAGGAGTTTGCCAAGAAGTTCGGCATGCTCCTCGCGTTTTCATTCTTATGCAACGGCAAGGACAACTTCGTGGAGAGCTGCCGTGCCGGCGACCAAAAGGAAATCACCGGCTTCGAGACGATGGACATCAACCAGGTCGATTGCCTCAAGAAATATTTCCGCCTGTTCCACGTCCGCCAAGTCGGCGACGAGCTTTCAGAAGGTTGGATACGGCAGCTTCACCGTTCGGCCGGCGGCGGCGACAACTTCCTGTTCAATCCCAAACTCTTCGGATTCCACACCATGAAAGAAGCACGCAGGTTCGACTGGAACAAGTTTATCTATAGAGAAGACGGCATAGGGAAAGACTGGAAGTATTCGACAGGATTGTTCGGCACGGCCTTCGACACCTTCAAGAAGAAGTTCATTGAAAACCTCCATTCGGGCAAGCCAAGCTCCATGACCAACACAGGGGAGCGGCTCTACAAGCTGATTTATGACACCCTCTGTTCGATTTATAACATAAACTAACACGAAATGCTATGTCAAAAGCTTTATTGATAAAAAGTTATACCGACCTTACGACTGGCATAACCGGAAGTTGGAACGAGCTGAATATGGCATCTTCCTACATCCAAGGCATTCAAACCGGCAAGATACTTGAAGATGTCACCGCAGATAAAGTCGGTGCGTTAATCTCCGGCGTCCCTACTCCATGGGCTCGTGCCAAACTGTTCAAGTTCGCTCTCGCGACGTTGAATACTCCGGACCCCAACATCGGTGCGTCCGGACTGACTCAGTATTATGAAATGCTGCATGGGGAGTGGCGGGGCCTCATAGCGCTGCTTGCCTTGCATTCTGACCGTGTTCGCTTCTCAAGCCCCGTGTACATGAATGTGAGGGGCGACGATTATGACATAGCATCTGCGTTCGGCCGCATGCTCTTCAATGACAAGGACATCTGGAGCAATCAGGAACAGCTGGAAAGGGACCCGGACGCTCAGCCGTACATCCAATTGATTTACTATCGCGACCATCTGGTCGGCGGAACCTCTCCCCTTACGGGCTGCTTTACCGGCGTGAACTACGCCGACCTCGGCGATGACGCCTCTGATATCAGCTGGTATCGTAACGGAAAGTTTGAAAATCCCATGCCCTTCTTGACTCCCGACGAACGTCAGAAGTTATACCTTTTCGTTAAAAACATGAACAGGAATCTTGATGTCTTCGAGGCCAAGGTGAACAGATTCCGCAACAAAGAGCAGGCCGTCGACTTGAGCGGCTTTAAGGGCATGAGCCGCGCCTGGGAAAGAGAAATCGCGGAAAGGGCCGCGTCAAAGCTCAGGGACAAGGGGCCCATACCAAGCTATGGCCAATTGTCTTGCCCGTTCTCCATACTTTTTGAGTCGGATGTGCCTGTTTACATGACACCCGACTTCAAGTTCACATACGAGAAAGGGGCGGATTACGAGGAAATCGGCGACATACAGAACCTGCTCAGCAAGGACACTTTTGTCGTCGGATGGGCAGAAGACGCCAACCAGCGCCAAAAGCTGTCCCATGCTCCTGTGTTCTTCCTTCAGGTCAAAGACTTGCGTTCGAATTCCGCTTGTTACTTCACGATACCACTTTCTGAAAAGGGCATCGACATATTCAAGAACAGGCTTTCCGAAGTCCTCGGCTACACGGAGGGCGGGAACACCCACATGACCGCCGACATAAACGATGCCGGCCAGCTGTCAGTCAAGCTTGTGGTCGAAATTGACGGTGAAAGAGTCGCGCTCAACACCCGCGAATATGATATCGACTGGATGACCGGGGAGTTGAACAAGGTAATCATGTGGCCCGATTTCGTGTCAGACAAATGGAACAAGTATTACCTCTATTCCGAGTTCACTGCCGACGCACAGCAGCAATTCCAACCAATCTTCAAGTTCGACGGCAAGATTCTGCGGGATGGCAACGACGGGTTCCTGACACCGCTGTATCAGCCGGCGCCTAACGAGGAACTCCCGGCCGAATTCAAACATCTGGTGACATATCCTGCAGGACTGGGTGGAGATCTGCCTAAATACAACATCTGGTCGGCCGACAAACCAATAGAAGGCCTTGTCGCCATGGTGAAACAGAGCGGCAAGGACACCCGTGCCGGTTATCTGATGGTACGTCATTCCATTATCAAAGACCTGACTTCTGTCGACATCAATAGCAGCGCTATCGTCGGCATCGACTTTGGCAGCAATAATACTTGCGTATATTATAACGCCGACGAACGTGGCGCCAAGCCCGTGCAATTCGAGAATTGCCGCTCGGTGCTTGTCGGTCTTGAGAACGAGGACAAGCGGGCGAACGCCCTTAACAACGAACTGCTGTTCTTCACAAACTTCCCTGCCCCCAACGGCCAGTTGAAGTCGTGGCTGCATGAGCATGACTCGCGTTACAACACATACAACCAATCGGAAGAAATAGCCGGGGGCGTTCCCGTGAACCGTCCGAACGTGGACGTTCGCGACATGACCGAGTTCGAAATCAAGACTCAAGCAGGGACTCTCCACTACAACATGAAATGGCTTGACGACCAGAAGGGATTGGAAAAGAAGAAGGCGTATCTCAAGTCCGTTTGGTTACAGACCTGCGCGTTCCTGTACAAGAATAGAATACGCCCCGGGGAAATCAGTTGGAGCCATCCTGGCTCAATGATGGAATCCGACGTGGAAGACTACTATAGGATTTTCAACGAGCTGATAAGGCTCACTCCTTATGGACGCAAGCCCGTCCTTGACGAAGAACTTCCCACGGAAGCGGAGGCTGTCTGCAGTTTTGCCCTGTCGCAAGATTTCGGCTTGTCTAACAACAACATGTTCTTGGGCATTGACGTGGGCGGCAGCACCAGCGACATTCTGCTTTTGGCAAAAGACCCGACAAACAACAACAAGGTCTCGCTCTACCGAGAAAGCTCTGTCCGTTTGGCGGCCGGCGTGTTCTTCGACGCCGTCATCAAGTCTGAAACATTCCGCCAGGCTCTCGTGAACTTTCACGAGGGAAGCCAACGGAGCGTGTATGTCTCAAACATCAAGGATGTCCTTGCCGAACCCAAAAAGGCTCCATACTATCTGAATAACATTTTCGACCAGCTGAAGACGTCCGAGGACTACGACAACTTCTACGCCGCCATCAATATCGATGCCAAATTTGCATTCACGATTCCCGCTTATGTGACAGGTCTGCTGTTGTTCTACTCCGGCATGCTCGTGGGCAAGACCCTCAAGGAAAACAACCTCGCGCAGATAGAACGTGTAGACATTCTTTCGTTCGGTAAGGGAGGACGTATCTTCCATTGGCTACGGACGGCGGCACCCCGCGCGGCAAAGGAATACTACGCCAAGTGTCTCAATGCAGGCGTGGCAGTCGTCACCGACGCGGAATTGACGGTCAAATACCGTGATGAAATCGAGGTGGATAACAAGGCCGAGGTCGCCAAGGGACTTTGCGACCCAAAGGACATCGTCAAGATTGACAAGAATGTCAATGCGGACATTTGCGGCGAAAAGGGCGTGAAGTTTATCATGCCGGACGGAAGTTCGAAGGTCTTGTCCGTTGAGGAAGAGCTTACAGGCGAATACTTCGCAAACGACATGAGCAACTTTGATTTCAAAGACACTTCGAACTTCACGACATTCATGGACATATTTATCGAGTTCGTAAGCCAGAAGACCAAGCTCTATATGAACGCGGACCGTGAATTGCGCGATGACTTGAACGACCTCCCAAGCAAAATCAGCTCAAATATCGTCAATAACGACCGGGAGTACAAAAAGGCTAAGAAAAAGACTGCGGCAGGTGACGGTTTCCGCTACCATCAGCCCATCATCATCGCTGAGGGACTTTGTTTCCTTAACACTTTGATAAGAAAGGCTTTTAACCAATAAGACCGTTCCTCAGGCAATGAAATCATTGGCGCTTTACATAGACAAGTGGTATATCGTCGGCGCAATATGCGTCGACGGTACCGCGCGTCCTGTAAGATTGCCCAACAATGAAGACCGGGTCTGGCTGTTCTTTCATGAGGACGTGTCCAATGATACCATATCCTACGGCAAGGGGTTTGATAGCCATTACAGGAATCGCGAGAACCATTATTACGGTGATGTTTTCGCAAACCTGACCGATTCTGCCGCGAAATTCACAATATTCGAAACCCAACTACCCATCAAAGACATATTCAAGATGGGTAAGGTGTTCGATGATTTGAAAGCAGCCATTGGCAATGAGGACAATGTTCCGACTTATCTCAGCTTCTCGAAAGACATCGGCTTTCCCGCGCGTCTCATCTTTATGAAAGAACTTGAAAAAGAGGGCTTCAAAATAGAGATAAGTGTCGCCATGATAGACCATTTGGCTTTGGAATATGCAGTGAAGAAGAAAGGCTTTCCCGGTGAGGGGAACTATCTGGTCTTGAATGCTTGCAACGAAAATCTGCGTTACTCAGTCTATAAGAAGAGCGGCGACATATTCTCGCGGATGGCCGACGATGTTTTGCCCGGCAAGGGCGAGGATTCACGAAGACGTTGCCTTATCAAATACATTGTCGACAGTATAAACCGAACCGAAATTTTCCTCCAGACAGATGAAGAGAAGGAAGCAGAATATTCGCGCTGTTCGCAGTTTGTGGAGAACTGGATTCTGAAGATTTCGAATGCACGTCCTCATATCCCGGTACAGATTACGGACGTGACCTTGTCAAAAGACCCTCATAAAACGTATTCCGTGGCAGTCAGGCGGAAACAAATCGATGAAATGACTGAGACAATCGCAAAGAGTCTTGTGGATGTAATCGTAAGGTTCGTTCGTGCGAACGGTATCCGGCATGAAGAAGTGTCGGGAATAGTCTTTTTGGGCAACACGTTTACCAACAAGCAGTTTACCACCCAATTCCTTAACCGCTACGATCTCCATGAAAATCGTATGATTTGCTATATGGACAAAGATTTGTGGATGTTAGTTGGCGCTTACGATTTCATCGATTGTGGTCAATTTAAGGAGAGAGAATCTAATTTTCGGGTTGAAGCCGAGAATGAACTTGACAAGATTAAAAAAGCAGAGGAAGAAAGAATAGACAACGAGAAAGCCCAAGCGGAAGCAGAGGCCACGGCAAAAAACGCCCAAGCCCGGAAGGAAGAAGAAGCCAAGTTCCGCCAAGCAATGGATAGAGGTTATGAGAGCGAAACGAATCATGACTACGAAAGCATGGCCGAGTACTTCGAAATAGCCAGAAATCTGCGTCCTGATGATGAAGAAGCTGTGGCAAAATATAAAGAAGCCCTGCGCCTGAAGACCGAGCAAAGTGTCATGCTGAAAAAATTCAAAGAGCAGTTGTCACAGGCAAAGGCCGCCATGGATGAAAAAGACTGGGAACTTGCCAAGCAAAAGGCAACGGAAGCCCTTGGTTCAAATCCCGATTCTCAGGAGGCCCGTCGCATCAAAGATGAAGCAAACCGGCAGATAGCACAGAAAAAGGACTTTGACCGTTACATTGACAGGGCGGACTTGTTCATAGCCCGGAATCTTTATGAAGAAGCCAAGAAAGAGCTGGAAAAGGCACGCTTGCTCGGCATTGACGACGAGGCGGTAAAGTCAAGGCTGGACAAGATAAAGAAACTCGAGGATGCTTTCAAGTCGCGTGTGGAAAAACTCGTTGCGCGGTTAAACGAGGCGGTCGGCAGTCGGAATTATGACGAGGCGATTCGTGTTTGCCGTGAACTTCGTGAAGTGGATTCCACGAACCAAATCAAATGGACAAACAAGCTCGCGGAGTTAAATTCGTTGCGACAGAGAGAAAAAGAGCGGATTGAAAGGGTAAGGGCCTTGAAGTCGGAAATCGACACGGCCCTGTGGGACGAAAATTGGAAGGAAGTCGTTGAAAAATGCAAGGAGCTACTTGCCGTTTCTCCAGAAGAAGACGGCATCAAAGAAAAGCTGGCACGTGCGGAAAGTAAACTTAAGACGGCAGAAGTGAAGGCTTCCTTCGACAAGGCTGTTTCCGACATAAAGGATTTGATTGAACGTGCCGGGTTCAAGGAGGCTAAGGCAAAGTTGAACTCGCTCTCCAAGGAATTTACCGGACGCGAGGAGCAGGCTCGGATTCGGGATTTAAGGAAGCTGTTGTTCGAAAGAGAAAACGAATGCGAAAGCACCGGGAATACAGGGAACCCCCGGGGCTGGAAAACTGGAACAAAGCCTTTCGACGATTTCTTCGGAGACGGCCAGCCCAAACGGCCCGTCGCAAGGACTGCAGAAGGAGCCGCTCGAAACCACGGCAAGAAGGCGGACGATTTTTTTGGAGCATCGCCGACTTCGAAAGGAACTACAAGCGAAACGAGAAAGAAAACGAATGAAGACTATGATGATTTTTTCAACTCTTAAATTAAATTCTAAACTCAAAAAACTATGGCAGAAGTACAATTAAAGAAAAAAGTCGTTCTCCGTCGCAAGGAGAAGCCAGCTGAATTTACTTTCACGGGGTTGCTTAAGGTCAAACTGCTTTGGAAATCAAGCACCGACCTTGACCTTTGCATCTTCTTCACCAAGAAGGATGGCACGTCGGGCGGCGTGTTCTCATCGGCATTCCGTCAGAAAAAATCCGATCTCGGCGCTCTCGACCGGTTCCCTTACATGCTTCATAAGGGCGACGAGCCTGAACCCGCAGAAGGCGGCGAGTCGGTCGAGCAGATAAACGTTGCCAGTCTCGATGAGATTGACACGGCCAATGTCGTAGTCCTGAATTATTCAAAGGCTGTCGACGGCGAGGAAGTGAACTTCGCCCAGAACTCGGGCCGCGTGGAAATCCAGAGCGACTCGGGAGACTATTTCGAAGTAACGATTGACTCGGCTGAAATGGGACATGTTTACCATGTTTGCTCTATCAAGAACAAGGATGGCGAAAACTCTGTCATAAACGAGGGTGTTGTCATGGACTTGGGAACCGCCTTTGACAAGATTCCCGGTTTTTCAATAATCTGCGAATAACCAACTTTTAAAACTTGATATATATGAAGACATTAGAATCATTAAAAGCAGAGATTCTGGCCGATGGCGTCATCGATGCTGCGGAAGTCAAGAAGTTGAAGGACATCCTCTATGCGGACGGTGTCGTCGACAAAGACGAGGCGAATTTCCTTTTCGCGCTGAACGATGCGGTAAGCGGCAAGGACAATGATGCAAGTTGGAAGGATTTCTTTGTTCAGGCAATCTCGGACTTCCTCTTGAAAGACGAATCGTCTCCAAACGAGATTGACGGGAACGAGGCCGCATGGCTCTTGGAAAAGATTGGAACGGACGGCAAGGTCGACGGCGTTGAAAAGGCGCTTCTCGAGAACTTGAAGGCGAATGCCAAGTCGTTTCCCGAAGTACTTGAAAATCTTATGTAAGGGAAATAATCGTATGACGTACAAACAAAACAAGTCATGGCTAAAGAAATCACGTTAAAAAAGAAAGTCACCCTTCGCAAGAAGGAGGAACAGGCAGCTTTCACATTCGATGGTAAACTTAAGGTAAAGCTGTTTTGGAGTTCTGCAACAGATTTGGACCTTTGTCTTTTCTTCAAGAAGAAAGACGGCAGTATCGGCGGCGTCTTCTCTAACGAGTACAGAGGCAAGAAGTCCGACCTCGGGAACATTGGGAAATTCCCTTATATGCTTCACCTTGGCGACAACAAGGAGCCGGCTCCCGGTACGGAAGAAACTGAGCAGATAAACATTGCAAGACTCGATGAAATCGATACGTCTTATGTTTGCATTGTGAACTATGACGCCGCTATCGAGGGCGAGGATGTAACCTATGCGGAAGAAGGCGGTCGTGTGGAGCTTCAGAGCGACTCTGGTGACTACCTTGAGGTCCTGGCAGACTCGAAAGATGAAGGCCCGGTTTACTGCGTTTGCTCCATCAAAAACGACGATGGCAAGTATGTGCTGAAGAACGAGAGCCGTGTACTTGACCTCAGCGGCGCTTACGAACAAATCCCGGGCTTCTCGCTCATATGTAATGAATAAAAGCCCATGGTACGGATCAAGAAGAAAGTCACTCTTAAGACAAAGGTTGGGCAGAGCCCTGTTGACGAACCTGTTCGGCGACATGAAGCCCAGCCGACTTTGCGCAAGAAAGAACCCCCGACAGAGGTCGGGCCAGTTCCCCCGGCAGGCGGGAACGGCGGCGACGGCGGCAATGGAGGAGGTAAGAAAAAGGCTGTCCGCGGCATAGCCGCCATTGCTGTCGTATGCCTGCTCTGCTATGGCGCATACTCTCTTCTCTCGCCTTCTGATGATAACGACGGCGCGACCGCCGGACAGGTCGGGGGCGACGCCGGCATTACGTCGGACGGAGGCGGCACCAAGGATGCGCATGGCGGCAATAGCCCGGAAGTGCCGGGGACGGAAGTTGCCCCGGGCGGCGGGGTCGCCGATGGCGGCGGGAACAATCCTCCCGCCGGCGAAGGAACGACACCGGAAACGCCTGCCGCTCCATCCGGGCCAAAGCAGGCCGCCTCGGCCGAGCCTGAAGAGCCTGCCGCGGAATCCGGCAAACCTGCGGCACAGGCAGAGACGTCCGTCTATCCTGCAGCCCTTTCCGGGACATCGGAACAGATAGCCAAGGAGGTGATTCGCGGCGACTACGGGAACGGCTTGGAGCGGAAGCGGAAGCTCGGCTCCCGGTATGACGAGATACAGGGCAAGGTGAATGAAATGTACAGGAACGGCCTTGTAAGATAGCGAATGTCAGGGCAGACGTGTGTGACAAATGCCGTCTGCCCTTTAAATTGGATGTGATGATCATAGGAGTCGTAACCGGCCTGATAATTTGGCTGGCTGTTCCC
This sequence comes from uncultured Paraprevotella sp., assembly GCA_964412085.1. Classification (GTDB taxonomy): domain Bacteria; phylum Bacteroidota; class Bacteroidia; order Bacteroidales; family Bacteroidaceae; genus Paraprevotella. The sequence continues at coordinate 12,957 of CAYPMY010000043.1, forward strand.
CTTTTCCTGAAAGGGAAGTTCAAGAAAAGCCGGTTTGAGGCCGTGGCCATGACATGCAAGATCATAGGCATGGCCGTCGTCGTATGGACTGTATTGAAACATATAATGCAAGTGTTCCCATGAAGTACTCCGGGTTGCTTTTATTGACGGCATTCTCCGTCGCATGTTCTTGTACGAGCAAAAGCGCTCAAGGCGGTAGCGCCGAGCCGTTGAGTCCCGTGCAGGAAGGACTTGTCGGCCAAGGCTGGCGCATCGAAACCCCCGAAGGGGGAGAGTTAGGCGAGGAATATGGCGTGAAGCCTGTTTACGGAATCCAAGACAATTATTTCGACATACGCATGGGGACAGGCTTTAGTGCGGCCGTGAAGATAATGAATGCTTCGACGGGGAAATGCATAAGATACGTGTATGTCCCGGAAGGCGAGATGGTCACGGTAGGCCAGATACCCCAAGGCGTGTACTTCCTGAAGCTCGCCTACGGTCGTGACTGGATGGAAATGCAAACGGAAGACGGAGTGGCCGGCAAATTCACCCGTGGCGCGTTCTACGAGAAAAGCGCGCCAAACTATGATTTCGGCGAGAAGAATTCACGGGAGTTTGTCGATTACATGCTTGAAATCAATGTGGTTGACGGCGACGCGAAGCATGAGTTTGAAACCGTTGGAATCACGGAAGAGGAATTCTACATGAATTAACACCCCCAAACTGTTGATGTATAATTTAGAACGATTCAAGGAAGCGCAAAGAGACGTTTATCTCGCGGCTCTTAGCGAAATAAGGAACGGCCGCAAATCAGGTCATTGGATGTGGTACGTTTTCCCCCAGCTCAGAGGTCTGGGAAGCAGTAGGATGTCGGATTTCTATGGCATAGGGAGCATTGAAGAAGCAAAGGCTTATGTCAACGACGAAGTCCTGGGCGCAAGGTTGGTGGAGATTACCGATGCTTTGCTGGCTCGCGATTTGCCCGTCGCTGAAATGTTTGGCAGGACTGACAGCCTGAAACTGAGGTCATGTACGACCTTGTTTGGCTTTGTGTCCGAAAATCCGATTTTTCAATCGGTTATAGACAAGTGCTTTGGAGGAGACTTAGACGGACGCAGTCGCGAAATCTTGTTTGCATTGGCGTTAAAAGGGACAGACAAGCTTGATTTCGTCAAGTTCCTTTATCTGTTTTATCCGAACCAATACAATTGCCACGTAGATTGCCTGAACCATGGTATCACGATAGGCTATGCCGGGTCTCCTGCCGGTCAACCTTTATGTCGGGCCGATGACGGTATGATGGCGATTGTTTCTTAACTTTGCCACAGAAGACGATGGTTTATCCGCCTGTGCCGGGAGATTCCGTTCCGGGCCGCCTGACGAAGAACGGTTTCAGGCAGATTGTCTTCCGGGGAGCATAGTGTCTCAAGCATGCAACATTCTTTATGACAAATTCAACATGGAACATAAACTTAACGTGGAACAAAAGAAACATTACGCCGGCTTGACCGAAGCCCAAGTGCTCGGAAGCCGCAGGAAGCACGGCGCCAATATCCTGACGCCGCCGAAAAAGGAATCCTTGTGGAAACAATTCTTGAAGAAGTTCAAAGACCCCCTTATCACCATTCTGATGATTGCCGGCGTACTTTCCATCGGAATATCCTTTTACGAGTTCCGCCTCGGTCAGGCGTGGACGGTGTTCTTCGAACCGATTGGCATCTTCGTGGCCATTTTGTTGGCCACGGGCCTGGCCTTCTACTTCGAGCTGAAGGCCGACAAGGCATTCAGCCTGTTGAATCAGGTAAACGACGATGAGCCCGTCAAGGTCATCCGTGACAGCAATGTCGTGGAAGTCCCCAAAAAGGACGTCGTGGTCGGAGACCTCGTGATTCTCGGCACAGGCGACGAAGTCCCCGCCGACGGGCGGCTCTTGGAGGCGGTCGCACTTCACGTGGACGAGTCGACGTTGACGGGTGAACCTGTGTGCGGCAAGACGATTGTCGAAAGCGACTTCGACAAGGACGCCACGTACCCCTCAAACTGGGTCCTCCGCGGGACCAAGGTCATGGAGGGGCATGGAGTGTTCGAGGTCAAGAAAGTAGGCGATGCCACCGAGAACGGCCAGGAGTTTAAGGAAGCGCAGATAGACGACTCCGTAAAGACCCCTCTCAACGAACAGCTCGACGGCCTGAGCGAACTCATCACTAACCTTAGTTACGGCTTTGCCACTCTCATCATCGTCGGCCGCCTTGCCCGCTTCTTCGATTGGCATTGGATGGCTTGTTGCCTGATTGTCCCCACGGCGGCCTTCTTCTATCTTGTCATCAAGAAGTTCGAAGATTGGTCCAAGCGCGCGTGCGTTTCGGCCATCGCCGCGTTCGCGGCCGTTTTCATCGGCGGCGTGTTGGGCTTGCACGAATATCTG
>CAYPMY010000044.1:0-15091 GCA_964412085.1 uncultured Paraprevotella sp.
CTCTACACGCTCCTGATGCGCCTCAGCGGTTCCGTCACCTTCAAGGAATGCGTCAGCTTCCTTTCACGGAAATACAAGCATAAGTCATAGCCGGGAAAGTATCCTTTGCCTTCGTCAGGAGAAAGGGACACATTAAGGGAGCCGGACAATCCGATATAGTCCGGCTCCCTTTTTCATGCTCCTGTGGTATTACCTCTGTTTCTTCAAGACCTTTTTCCCGTTCACTATGTAGATTCCTCCATGCGGGATACGGGACATCCAGTCCTCAGTTGGTTTGTATGTGCCGATATGACGACCGTCCACGGTATACACTTCCGACGTTTCTGCCGGTACGGCTATGTCCCGGATGCCGTCCGCGTCATACTCCACATTGAATTCCGACCAAATCTTGTGTTCCTCGAATAAGTCATGATTCAACCCGTTTACTTTTAATGTTACCGACTTCAGGTCGTCAATGCCGCTAAACGTGTTGTTGACGACCGCCGGTGCATTTTGCGTATCAACATATGCCGTATAATCAATGAGCTTCAGCCCCGTACAGTCGGCAAACGTATAATTCGACGGCACGAAACAAGACGGAAGAATCACCTCCTGCAAGACCGCACATCCTTCAAACGCACTCACCGTACTGCCTAACGACGTACAGCCGCTCAGGTCTGCCTTCTCCACGGCCGTTCCCTTGAAAGCGGCCTCGATGTCCGTTGCTCCGGTCAAGAGGCTCAAGTCGATATCCTTCAATGCGGCACAGCCCTCGAATGCCTTGTTCAGTTTCGTGAAATGACTCGCTTCTTCTGCCGTCGGCATTTGCACTTCTTCCAACGCGATGCAGTTGTTGAATATGCCATACTCCTTGATTCCCTGTCTCCACAGCGGGGTGTCTTCCGCGACCTTGATTTGGCTCATGTCCAATTTTACCAATGTCGCGTTCTCACTGGCCAGAATGCCACCGTTGTTCCCCAATGCCAGAGAGAGCATATTGAATGCATCGGAATCCCATTCCCCCGTCAACGTGACCGTCACTGCCCGGCTCAGGCTCGACGGGATGTCCGAAGCATCCACCACGAAGTCAGTCACCTTCTCCGGCTCAGTATTGTAGAGAGTCAGCCCGCTCCAGTCCGCATCGGTCGTGAACAACTTGTAAGCTTCATATTTCAACAAGAGAGTCACAGCCTTCAGGTCATCGATACCCATGAAGAAAGTCTCGCTCATTTCGGGTGCCTCTGTCCCGGCAAAAGCCGTCCAATCAATATTTTTCAAGGCTATACAATAAGCAAAAGTGTTCTTTCCCATGGGAAATACTTCCGGCAATATTACCGTAGTCAACGCTTCGCATGACTCAAAGGCATCATCCACCGATTCCAAATGGGAAGAAGAGGACAAATCCACCTTTGCTAAGGAGGTACACCCCTGGAAGGCTTTCTCTAAAGAAACCAGTCCGGCCAGGCCGCCCAAATCTATCGTAGCCAACTGGCCACAATTCTGGAATGCCATTCCGAAATCCGTAAAGTGCGCCGCTTCTTCTGCAACCGGCATTTCCACTTCCTTCAGAGCCTTGAAGTTGCGGAAGATGCCATACTCGTTCAAGCCTTGCCAACGCAATGACGTGCCTTCTGCAATCCGAGCCGCACTCATGTCCACTTTCTGCAACATCGTATTCTCACTGGTACTGAAAGCGGGATTATCCATTAACGCCATACACAACGAATTGAAAGCGTTGCTGTCCCATGTTCCCGTCAAGGTCACGGCTGTGGCCTTTTTCAGCGAAGACGGTATCTCGGACGCATCCACGGTGAATTCCGTGGACGGCTCAGGAGACAGATCCAACAGATTCAACTGGTTCCATCCCTCGTCCGCCTTGAAAAGCACGTACTGCGGATGGTTCAGTTTCAAAGTCACGCCGGAAAGTTCCACCTCCTCCCACATGTCTGCATGGAAAGTCGGAACTTCGGTTGCCGTGCATGCGCTCCAATCCACCTCCTGCAAAGACACACAATTGGAAAAGACACCGGAAGCCGTCATGAACCCGGCGGGCAACTTCACACGCTCCAAAGCCGTACAAGCCTCGAATGCCGAAGCCCAAGCATTGCTCGTCAAGGCGGCCACGTTGGTAGAAAGGTCAGCCTCTTTCAGACCCTCACAAGCATAGAATGCATTGTTGAAAGTGGATACGTTCACGCAACCCGTCAAATCCACCGTCACCAAGGCATTGCAGTTGGCAAAGGCACTTTCCATGGACACCAAATGAGCCGCCTCCTCCCCGGCGGGCATCACCACTTCCTTCAGTGTCCTGCAATTGCAGAACACTCCGTTCGAAGTGAATCCGGCACTCACATATAAGGAAGTACCGTCTTCTATCACGGCTTCACTCATGTCAACCTTCGTCAACACAGTATTGGAACCCCCTAACGCGTTCGTACCCAATGCCATCTTCAATTCGGCAAAGGCGGAAGTACCCCACGTTCCAGTCAGCTTCAACGATGTAGCATCCTCCAGCGAAGAAGGAATGTTGTCCGCCGGAACGACAACTGCATCTTGTGCGTCCAGACCGAGCGCACAAGACATCATAATAATAAAGGATAAGAATCCCCTTGTCAGTCTTTTCATCGTATTTCCTTTTTAATCATTTTTTAATCAACGAAAGATTCCGCAGTGTCTTCATTTCACAAAGAACTTATAGGTTACGGAGACACCGTCCATCATGAATTCAGCCACATATGCGCCTTGGGGCAACGTAGCCACATCCCACGACTTTTCGGAAACCGGCAGAATCATGACAGCCGTGCCGTTCATGCCGTATATCCGCCCCGAAGTCAACAGCCCGTCGCCTTGCAACGCCAGCACTTGTCCGTCGAAAGAGACAGCCGCATCCTCTTTGCGGCCTTTCCGGCTCTTCACACCGGATACCTCGTCCTGCGGACAGTTGATGAGAACAGGTTTCAGCCTATAGGCTACTTGCAACTGGTCATCCGGCGTTTCATCGCCTAATTGCCCTCCGCGGTTGCAGCCCCAACCCCAAATGTCACCATCGTCGGTCAACATGAGGCTATAGGCCTGTCCGCTGGACATTATGACGAACTTCAAGCCGGATTTCAAGGAAGGATGCACTGGCACACTGACATAGGGGATGTTCTCGGTACCATTCCCTTTCCCTTCTCCGTCGCCCAAGGCTCCGTCCCTGTTGCTGCCGAACATCCACACTTCATCAATCAGTCCGTCCGTACCAGTAGCCACGCTCAGCGTATTCTCGCAACCGGACACGGCCAGCACCTGTCCTTCCACTGCCGTGAGTTTTGTCGGCTCGGTAATCTGGGATGGATCCACGACTTGTATCGGATTACCCTCCGAATCTACAGCGTCCCTCGTTGGGGAATTCAAACCCAGCAGGTTACTTGCGTTATCGCCCCAAACCCACAAGGAGCCATCGGCTTTCACCCCATACGCACGGTAATCTATGACCGTAACCATGACCCAGTCCGTATCCGTACCCAAACGTACCGGTACTGTCTGGATTCCGATATGGTTGAACAATTCGCCCTGCTCATTGGCTCCCCAACCCCACAAGGAACCGTCGGTTTTCACGGCCAGCACTGACGTGCAACCGGTCGCCACCTGCTTCCAGTCGGAATCCGAACCAACCTGTACGGGAGATAGTTGCTGTTGCGAGTTGCCGATACCCAGTTGCCCGCCCGAATTATTGCCCCAGCTCCAGAGTGTGCCATCGGTTTTGATGGCAAAACCGCTATACCCCCAAAAACGGGAACAAGCCATATCTTTCCAGTCATTGTCTTCACCAATGCGGGTCAAGACCGTATGCTTGCCACCTCCGCCAGTGCCTTGTATACCGTATTCACTCGCGCCGGCCGCCCACAACGAACCGTCCTCGGCCAAATAGAAAGCGTAAGCCTTGCCGCTCACCACCTTTTTCCATTTCATCCCGGCATCGGTCAAGGTAGGTGTCGCCGTGCGTTCACTCACGCCGTTGGCGGCTTGTCCGTCCTCGTTCCATCCCCACCCCCACAAGGAACCATCGCTCCTGATGGCATGGGTGGTAGCATCACCCGCCGTGACGAACTTCCAAGTATAATCTTCCGCGTTTACCGCCATTTCCCCCACGAAAAGGGCACATGCGGCCGTAGCCGCTACTCTCGTAATTCTTCTCATATTCTCCCTATTTGAAATTAAACATGATTTTTAAGTCGGGCAAGAAAATTATTCGTTGCACAACAATTTGGCCGCACCCGAAATCTTGCCTTTTGCCATGAAGCGCACCAAGTAAATGCCTTTCGCCAGACGAGCCTGTATCTCAGCCTGTCCGTCGGCCAAAGCCGCCTGCACTACCTTCTCACCGCCCACGTTATATACGACGGCGCGGTCAGCCCCTTCGGATGCCAATGACAACACGCCTCCCTCATACCGGGCATGTGCCGGCTTCATGGCATCGACGGTCGCCACACCGGTTCCCTCGCCCGTATAGGTGTCTATTACCGGACAAATCATGAAAGACTCGCCTAACTGTCCTCCATAATAGTTAATCGGGCGCAGGTAATCCGACTCGCCTTCTAAGCGGCAATAAGAATTGTGCGCCAGAAGGTTTCCGGCGGTAGCCTCGTCCATCTCCACTGGTTTCATGTCAATGTACAAGCGGAAATTCTCTTTCGTGGGATCTTTCCCGAAACCTTCTATCGTCACTAAGAAGAATGGCTTGTCCGCAATCTCCAAGGGTTCAGACAATTTGAACTCAGCCACTGCGGCTTTCGCTAACTTCGTGTCCCCGGTTTCCTTGATTTCACTCATTGGCAAATATACGCCCTCTAACGGAAGCCCCGTCAACTGGATATTGTCCTCCTCGACCAAAGGATACCAGATTTGCATCAGCAGCCTTGCTCCCTCCTCATGCTTGGGCACTTCGGGCAGATAGGCACGCACGCCGGTAATGGACGCTTCAGGATGGGCTATCATGAACAGGTTGCCACACCCCACCACTTCCACGGCATTGGTTCCTCCCAAATATCCGTGTCCACTATCATAAATGCGTTCTCCGATTACGGCCGTGACATTCGGATCAGCGGCATCTTTACCCAGATTCAACATATTGGACGTACATATTTCGCCCGCACCTCCCACTTTCAATGTACCCGGTGCCGTAAAGACATGGCTTTCACCCATCCCGTCCTTCACCGTCATGGTCGGGAACGGATATATGCCGGGCGTACTGTAGGTCGCGTCCGCATCCTGAGTTTCAAGTTCCCCAGCATCGGCTCCTGGAATATACCAATGATAATCCACTGCCGCTACGGAAGAGTTGTCGATGTACGACACAGTCTCTCCCATCGGAGCCCACATATAAGCGTTGCTGTTGACAGCCTTGTTGAAAGAAAGGAAATTGCAACAAGCATTGTCATCCACGTTAATCATCCCCAAATTACGTAACCCCACCGGATAATCGTAACTCGCCGCTCCGTCTTGTCGTATGGCAGTACGTTTCGCCACGCCGGCATTTTTCGGTTCCGCCACTTCCACGGTCGTCTTGAATTTCTCTTGGGCCTGCATCGGGGCGACCGCCGCGATAGCTAAAGCCCATAATACCCATGTTCGCTTCTTCATATCCATTATACTGATTTAAAAATGATTACTGTCTGACCAGAACTGGTATCACCTGCCCCGGTAAAGGCAACTCACCGGCACGAATCACTATCCACATCTTGGAGTCGGACGAAGACACGATGTAGAACGCTCCCTTGCGCTTGGCCACCGTTACCCCTTTCGTGTCAAAAAGGATACCTTTGATTTTCTTGCAATACATGTTGCGGTTCAACTGGTTGGCCGGTGCCCCGTCGCGTATTCCCTCCACGAAAGTCACTTCGTCGGCATCCTTCACTTCCGCCCGTTTAATGGTAAAATTACCCCATTCGGGCAATCCGTACTGGTTGTTTACCACGAAACTCATGGCACTCAACGTGCGTCGGCTTTCCTGTCGACCCGTCTCCGTCACTTGCTCCTGTGTGTCCACCCGGTACTCCAGCGTGTCAACCCGGATACTGGCATCAAAGAAGAATTCCGTCCGTTGCCACTCAGGAAAATTGTTCACGAATCCTGCCAGTTGCAAGGTAGCTGGCGCACTGGCCCCGTCCATGGTGTAATAAGGAGCTGACATCAGTTCTTCCACCGTGTTTCCCAAATCGAACGGGCTGGTAGATGCTTCCGCCAGCACCACGCTGCCATCGGCCGTCACGAAAGCCTTCCGCATGTTGTCCCATTGCATGGCAGTGACTTGCATGCCCCCGATTGTCACAGGAAATGCGAGACGGAAACCCTCTTCGGTGAACAGCACCGGCACGTTGACCGTCTGCCCATGGGCAGTCATCACGTCCAGACTGCGCTTGTCTTGCCCGAGGAACAACGTGGCGGCATCTTGTTCCCCCGCTTTCAGCGTATGGAAGAAGGAAATGTCCCTGCCTCCGTCGATGTCCATGCTCGTTTCCAGACGCACGTGATGAATCTCTCCTTCCGTTGCCCGTGAGAACTTGAAATCGTTTCCCGACTTGCGGCCACGCACGTAAAGCGTGTCTTCCGTCACCCGGCATACGATGAATTCAAACTCACCGCCTTTGCCCGTTCCCAAAGGATACTCTCCCGGGTCGGCCAAATCGTGCAATATGGAATACGTGTCGAAAGAAAGTACCGGTCCCTCGGCATTGGCGATCTTATAGGTCGACTCCGACTTCTTCCCGTCGGCATCCTCCATGGAGACGCGCCCGCCCTCGAAACGCATCACATAACTGGTCATGGGGCCGTTCGCCGGAGTATAATCGAAACGCCAGCCCCATTCCGAACTTTGCAACACCTTGTCACACTCTTCCATCGTCGCCTCGATACGCCCCGTGGCATTACGGTCAAACACATCGTCCACCTCGTTCGTGCAACCGCACCACGCCAATGCGGACGACAAAATGGGAAACATGATTTTCCACGTATGTCTTGTCATTGTCTTCATCTTATCCGAATCCTGTTTGTTTCAATCCCGGACAGCCGCATTAATGGCAGTCGTCACTTCCTTTTGAAACTCCGCCATATCGACACTCCAGTTGTTCTTCATATAAGCCGTCACGAGTGCTTCTTTCCTACGCAAAGCCTGTACAGCTTCTGCATTCCCCGCATTCTCTATCATGCCTTTCCACTCCTCCGGTGAACGGGTCAGCATGATGGAAACCATCTCCGCGAAATCTTCGTTCGCACTCGACGACGCGTATGCCGTAATGAACCCCCTGTTGCGTGCCATGTCGTCGTTCATCTGCATCCATGAAGAAGAATAAGAGGGCGTTATCTTCTCGAATTCCGAATCGTATTCTACATTCTGGTGCAGGATGTGGGCAAACTCATGGTGCATCACATGCGCATACGACTGAATCTGTCCTATCTTGAAGTCGAAATCGTTCACGGAATACAACACGATTTGACGTCCTCCTTCGGCTGTGCCCTCCATCGTGCTTCCGTCGTCATTATAACTTGCGCTACCCACCAAGAGGATTTGCTTGGGAATATAGGAACGCAGTGTTTGCCGTCCGACTTCCTCCGTGTATGTATCGACCCACACTTGCTTGATCATTTCAAGGAAAGGCTTCACCTGTTCTTCACGCGGAGGCACCAGGTTTTTCCGCATGTCGTCGGGAGAGGCATCCCCTTGGTTCCAACGATAAACCACTTCCACATTATACGGCACCGTGTAATTGTCATAAATATATTTGTCCGTTCCGCTCAGCGCATCATAGTCGAACACCGGGATATGGATATCCGGGCTTCCGAGTTCCTCCTTGTCACAAGCCGTCAGGAACGACAGGCATAATGCAAAAAACATGTTCTTTTTCATCTTTCACCTTTTTGATAATCCTGCTGCTGTCCTTCATCGCGGATTCGGAACTATCCCGTATGCAACCACTTCCTCGGGAATCTGCACCGCACGGCGGAAGTCGCGGCGCACCAGCACCTCCGTTGCTCCCGTCTGGTAAGCTTCGTGGGTGATTTCAATGTCGAAACGCTTGATGTCGAACCAACGTCCGCCCTCCGTCAGCAATTCCCTGCGACGGAAATCCGCCGCGCAATTCACGAAAGCCATCTGCCTCCCGCTCATCTGGTCTTCGTAGAAAGGGTGCAACGGGGCAAACTTCTTATAATAGGTCTCCACCATGGCCGCCGTCACCGGTTGGACAGTCCTGTCGTAGTTCCTTATCTTGCAAGTCAGGAACAACTCTATGTCTTCACACGCTTCCTCGAAACGCCCGGCCATCGCCAAGGCCTCTATGCGGTCGCACACCGCCTCGTCTGTCGTGAAAAGCGGTTTCATCACATAATAGACACCGACATCGGAGTTCACTCCGTCACTCTTCAGATACGGCTCCCACTTCATCATGGTCAAAGCCTCGCTGGACACGTTGTATGCCTCGGCACGATAAGCCCAAATCCCGTTGACAAGGTTGTCGTTCTGTTTGAAAAGCGAGTTGTTCACCGCCGTGGAATATCCGTAACGGTAGAACGGCTGGTCTACGGCAAACTGGGATATTGTGGATGCTAAAAGCAAATTGGCATTCTCCTGCACCGAAGTGTAGTTCTTCTCCCGGCTGGCCGCAGACATCTGGATATACTCGTTCCAATTCCGCAGCGTCGGGTTGTCTCCCAAGGCCTTGTCTGCCGCATCGACGGCTTTCTGCCATTCTCCGACGTACAGGTAGAAACGGCAGGCAAAGGCATGGGCGGCCTCACGGGTGAAATGGTATTTCGGCGTGTCGCCATACGCCTTGTTGGAAATCAAAGGCAAGCCTTCTTCTATGTCTTTGCGGATTTTGTCGTACGTGTCTTTCACGGACACGCGCTCATAATGCCCGAACACTTCTTTTTCCGGCTCCGTCACGTAAGCCACTCCCATATCCGTAGCAGCGAACGTGGGGTTATAATGTTGCGCGAACACGTTCACCAGCATGAAATGATTGTAGGCGCGGCATAACAACGCCTCTCCTTTCTGCACGGAGCAATCCGCTCCTTCGGCCTCCAGTTCCGCAATGGCTTCAAGTGCATGATTGGCCGCCGCAATGGCCTGGTAACTGGCCATCCAGAAAAAATTCGGACTGTCCTGGTAAGTCATGTCGATGTCCTCCCAATAGAACGCCTGACGGTTGGCCCGGTTCCAGTCCGGGTGCACGTATGAATCCAATGTGTTGCCCCGGTCAGTCACATTGTCCGACATGGATTCGGTGAAAAAGACACAATTGGCATCGGGATAGGCGGATACCAGCAGCTCCGATACGGCCTCGGGCGTGTCAATAACCGTACGGTTGTCAGGCACCTCGTCCAAAAAGTCGTTGCAGGCCGTGGAAAGCAAACCGGCACAGGACGCAACCATATAGCACGATATGTATTTGTTTCTCATCTTCTCTCTTGCAAATCATTAAAAACCGGTTCGTATGGATAAAGTCAACTGGCGCGGCAAAGGCATTGACACGCCCCCGCTCCGGAAGAATTCCGGATCCTGCCCGTTCAGTTTCTTGTCGGCATGGATGAGCCACAAATTGGAAGCGACCAACCGCAACTGCAAACGGCTCATGCCGATTGCCTTCATCCACTCCCCTTTGAAATCGTATGAAAGGGTGAGTTCTTTCAACCGCAGAAAACCGCCGTTGGCCACACGGATATCCGAATAGTTATAAGCGTTATAGGCTATGTCGAGATTCCCGATGTTGGCATACTGGTAGGATGAAGGGATGGCCGGCACATTCGTGTAATGCTCGTCGCCCGGCTTCATCCAACGGTTCTTCAAATTCTTCGGCATGGCACTATAATCACCGTATGAAGCCGAAAAGTCCGGATCCAATCGCAACTTGTTGCCCGCCTGGAAAGTGAAGTACAGCCCCAACGTCCAAGCCTTATACTTGAACTGGTTGTCGAAACCTCCCGTCACGGTCGGGTCTACCGGGCCTTCATATTTCAGATGGACAGGATTCGTGCTTTGGAAATCGACAGCCGTGGAAGTCAGCTCGCCTTTCTCGTTGATGAACTGGGGAATCCCTTGTCCGTTCAGGCCCTTATACTGCAAGGAGAACAGCCCCCGTACGGGATAACCTTCCATGGGAGCTCCCTCGGCCACCATCAAGTCGAAGATGCTGGGGGTAGACTCCAGATTGGTAATCTCGTTATGGTTATAAGCGAACGTGAGGTTCGAAGTCCACGAGAAGCCTCTGCGCTGGACGTTCTTCGTGTTGAGCGTGAATTCCACGCCCCACGACTTCATGTCGGCATAATTGGCATACTTCCATTTCTGGCCTCCCATGCCGCTGGTACGTATCAGGCCGATAAGGTCGAATCCCCGGCGGCTGTAAATGTCCGTACTCAGGCTGACGCGGTCGCGCAACACTCCGAAATCGAAACCGAAGTTGAACTCATATTGTTTCTCCCACGTCAAATCCTTGTTCTGCAAGGACTCGATATAAATCTGCGATTCCTTATATCCGTCATCGCCGCGGTAAGTGGTCGAATTGCGGAATACGGCCAAGGCGTTGTCCGCAGGCCCCATCGTGGCTGTCAAGCCGTATGTGGCACGCAGCGAGAGGGTAGAGACCGCATCCTGGTGCTTCATAAACTCTTCTTCCAGCATATTCCACGAACCCGACACGTTCCACGTAGGCAACCAGCGGGCATCACGCGAACGGCCCAAACGATTGGAACCATCCATACGGCCGGTCAGGTTGAACGTGTAGCGTCCCTTATAAGAAAAGCTTCCAGTGGCAAAGAATGCCACGAAGCGGTCATAATATTGCGAAAGACCGTAATAGTTGTCGCCGCCCAACAGCAACTGCTGGATGACGCGATAGTCTACGAAAGGTGTGCCGCCACGATCCCATTGGAACCCGTATCCGTTGTTAAAGCCGGACTGGCGGTCGGCCGACTTCACTTCGGAACCGGCCATGACATTGAAAGGATGCTCATTGGCGACGAGACGATTATAATTACCCGAGACCCTAAAATAGTAACTTTTCAGGATGTTGTTCGTCGTGTTATAAAAACCACCTTTCGGCATCACGACTTCGGGTACGGCATCCGGGTTATCCGGGTCACGATAGAGGAACTTGTTCTTTTCACGGATTGTCGCATCTCCCGCCGCACGGTAAGCCATCGCCAAATTGGAATTCCCCGTGATTTTATGCTCCTGGGTGGATTTCACATAACGGAATGCCCCGATGGCACTCAAGTCCAGCCCGTCGACCGGCTTATAAGTCAGTTCCATCTGAAACTTCATGTCGGCCATGTCCAAATCCATGTAATTGTTCCGTGCCTCGTTCAAGATGCTGAACGGTGCATAATTCATGATATACGTCTCGTCGGGACTCATCGTACGACTGGTGTTCAGGGCATAACTGAAAGGGTTGATGTCAAAATCACGGGAATACTCGCCGCTCACAGGGTCTGCCGTACGATCCAGAGTGCCCGGCGCACGCTGGTTGCGTATCGAACCGTTCAGGCTCACCCCTAACGTGAGCCACTTACTGATGTCATAACCGGCATTCACATTGGCCGTATAACGGCGCACCTTGTCGGACACGCTCCATCCCGGGTCGTCAAGGAAGCTCATCGACACGTAATGACGGCTACGGCCGGTTCCCGAAGAAATGCTCACGGAATTGTTGCTCTGGATTGTCGGTCGGAACAACTCTTCAAACCAATTCGTGTTGCGCGTCTCGGCCTTCTGCAAATAAGCCAAGCGGGCAGTCTCCGTATTCATCAACTCACCCCGGTATATCAGGTCGTTCATCAGGTAGAACACCCCGCCGTTCTCCGTACGTGCCATCTTGGAATGGTTGAACCACCCTTTGTCTTCCAACTCCATCAGGACAGACATCTGGTCTTTGGAATTCATGATATTATACTGGCGGTAAGAGGGACGGGTACGCACGGTGAACTCACCCGTGTAGCTGATACTGGCATGCCCGTCCTTCCCTTTCTTGGTGTTCACCACAATCACCCCGTTCATGGCACGCGCACCATACAACGCCGTGGCCGAAGCGTCTTTCAATATCTGAAAATTGTCTATGTCATCAGGATTCAATCCGGCCACGGCGGAACTGATCAGCGTGGCGGCATTGCCGGAAGAAAGGTCATCGGCAGAAATCTCCACCACATCCTCCAGCACGACGCCGTCCACGACCCAGAGCGGCGTTTGGTTCCCATAGATGGAAGAAGCGCCGCGCACTCTGATTTTCGGCGCGGCGCCGAACGTGCCGGACACAGACTGTACGCCCACGCCGGCCGCCTTGCCTTGCAACATCTGGCTCACGTCGCCCACGCCGTCCACCTTGGCCTCTTCGCCCGATATGCGGCTGGCCGCGCCGGTAAACAGTTTACGGTCGATTTTCTGGTAACCGGTCACCACGACCTCATCCAGCTTCTTCTCCTTGTCGCTCATCACGACTTCCATCGGTGCGTCTTCCACTGCCAATTCCCGCGAAGCCATGCCGACGAAAGCAAATTGCAGCGTCTTGCAGTCCGCTGGCACTTCCAACGTGAATCTCCCGTCCACGTCCGTAATACACATGGCGTCCGGATGCCCCTTGCAACGCACGGCCACTCCCGGAAGCGGTTCCCCCAGGTCGTCCAGCACTATGCCTTCCACCTTTTTCTTCGTCTCCTCACCGTTTTTCTTCGCAGGGTATATATTTATCGCCCGGTCTTTCACCTCATAGGACAAGGGCTGGCCTGCCAAGATCTTAGCCAACACCTCGTCGACACTCCCGTTTGTCACGCTCAGACTGATTCTTCGCGATAAGTCCACGTCGCCCACATTCAGCCACAAGGAATAAGATGTCTGGGCATTCAATTGCTCCAAAGCCTCCTTGACGGTCACGTCATTCAGATTCAACGTCACAGTCCCATGCTGTGCCCACACCGTCCCCGAACTGCAAGACAGGCTCAAAATCAGGACTCCTTCAAGTAATTTCCTACGTTTTGCGTTAGACATTTCTCTTTTTGCTACGATTATCAAATGGTCATTCTCCTATAAAGACCGTGTCGCCTTTGATTTGATAGGAAACTTGTTCGTTTCTCAACATCACGTCCAATATGGTAAAAACGTCTTTCCGGTTCCGGAAATCGCCGTAGTATCTTTCCTGCAGCATACCGGGTTTCCTCACCACGATATTCACATGAAACGCCCGTTCCAACTCCTGCACAATCTGTTCCATGGACATCTCGTCGAAAAGCAAGCGTCCCGCCGTCGCCGCCGCGTCCCCGGATGCATCCGCATCCCTTTGTCCCACACAAGTCCAAGCTACGTCCGGCACCGTTTCCACCACTTTTTTCTCCATTACATCCCGGTTGCGGTCTAACACGACCTGTTCGCACGGCTTCACGGTCACGGTACGGGAAACGCGTCCGTTCACGCTCGACACATCCAGACTACCGCGCACCAAAGTGACCTTGGCGAAGCGTTCTTCGGGATAAGACTTGAAATTGAAGACCGTCCCCGTCACCCGGACACGAATGTCACCGGAACGAATGACAAAAGGGTTCCGCTTGTCCTCAGCCACTTCAAACATCCCTTCTCCCTCCAACTGGAGCCTGCGGTTGGCCTGCCCGAATCCGGGATCTAATGCCAGGCGGCTCCCGGAATTCAGCCAGACTTTGGTCCCATCAGCCAGTATGAGCCGTTCTTTCATTCCCGCCGGCACCTTTATCTCCCGCGCGCCTCCTTGCGCCGCCTGTCCCTCTTCCGCCTTGTCTTGCCGTTGCCACACGGCCAGCCCGCCTCCCAAAAGGACGGCCGCCATCGCCGCACAGGCCGCTAACTTCCGACTGAAGACCCTGCGGGCGGAGGACACCGGCATGTCCGTCCCCCTTATGCGTCTCAGGAAACGCCTGTACGCCCTCTTCCTTTCTTTTTCGAATGCAGGCAGGCGACGCTGGATGCCCATCCACCGATACAGAAGCACGCGACGCCCGTAGTACTTGCGGTGTTCTTCATCCGCCGAGAGCCATTCGCGCAACACTTCTTCCGATTCCGGAGGCAAGCCTCCCGACAACTGCTTTTCTATCAATGAATCTATGCCTCCGTCTGTTTCCACTTTGATGCTTTTTTCTTTTATGACGAGACAAAAGGATACAACGGGTAGTGTAAAAACAGAAATAATTCACTTTTGCCTCAAAAACGGCATGAACCACCGAACCTTTCACGGGAAGCCCATGAAAGTTATGAATTAAAACCACAAGGCATATCGTCCTGCCAAGAGCGTTTCTCAATTCAGAGAATGAGGCAGCCTTGAAAGTAACATAAAAGACAATATTTGCAGCAAAATGTAAGAGCCCAGCTTGTCCTGCAACTCCGCGTGCGCCCTCTTCAAATGATACTTCACGGTATTCACCGAGATGTGCAGCATATCAGCCGCTTCCTGGTAAGTCTTGTTCTCCATGCGCACCAGCATGAACACCCGCCTCCGTTCTTCCGGAAGCTCGTCGATCGCCCGGTCCAGCAACTCTGCCAGTTCGTCCGAAATCAACTGCTCGAACAAGTCCTTCTCGTCCGCCATTGCCCTTCCGGGTACTCCGTCCAAGGAATCATAATACCCCAAGAGATCCGAAGCCTGGCGATGCACCCTGAGATGGTCGATGCACTTGTTGCGCACGGCACGCAAGAGATACGCACGCAGAGAAGCCGTGATCACCAGCTCGTTCTTCCTCTCCCAAAGGTTCAGCAGGACATCCTCCGTCAAAGTCTGGCACACGGCGGAATCGTTCACGTAATCCATGGCCACGCTGCACATCAAAGCGTAATAATCCTTAAAGACCCTCTCGAAAGCCTTTAAGTCACCCTCTTTGATACACTTGACCAACTCATTATCCCCGGCATCCATGGACAGCTTATTAAACAAGTCAGATACAAAGATAAAACAAATGATTTTATTTCCCTTATATATAATTCACAAAAACAAGGGGATTCCGCCAAAAACGCAAAATGCCCCGCAGGCGCGGGCCGGCACGAAAAATCCGCAGGCGGGCATCATTTTTCCGCGCCCGCCTTGCGCGGCTTTTGAACGGATTTCGTATTTTTGCGCAA
>CAYPMY010000045.1:0-14568 GCA_964412085.1 uncultured Paraprevotella sp.
TGTCCTTCTATTTGCAGAAGGAAGGTTATGACGGTTGTGCCACATGGATGAAGAAGCAGTCCCAGGAAGAGCTGGAGCATGCTTACGACATGGCGAATTACGTCATCAAACGCGGCGGAGCCGCCAAGGTGGACAAGATAGACGCGGTTCCGCAGGAGTGGGACGGCGTGTTGGGCGTCTTCGAGAATGTGTACGAGCATGAATGCCGGGTATCCAGGCTGATTGAAAACGTCGTGAGAGTTGCCTCCGAAGAGAAAGACATGGCTTCTCAGGATTTCTTGTGGGGATATGTGCGCGAGCAGGTGGAAGAAGAAGCCACGGCGCAAGGCATCTTGGAGAAAATCCGCAAGGCCGACAAGGCCGCCTTGTTGTTCATCGACGACAAGTTAGGACAGCGGGCATGACAAAGCCCCTCAGGCAAGGCGTTTCCCCTCACGCGGGGGGACGCCTTGCCTTTTTCGTCTCGACAGGGCCTGGGTCGGAGCCCCCGAAATGACGGGCTGTCCGTTTCAGGTCGTCGGAAAGTCCCGCGTTTGAAGTATGGCCGTCTGCCTTATGTTCAAACAGGAATGCATCGCAAATTACCGTTGGCGCGAGGGTCCGTGAATCGGCCAAGGGGCAACGAGACGGGGCTTCTCGCGAGTCAATCCCGTTTAAACCATGAGGATTCTTGTGTGCGTCGTCCGGCATGGCGCGGGTTCAGGATGGCCGGGTGGCGTTAAAAAAATACAAAAATATCGTTCGTCCCCGATGGGCGGATTGTATTTTTGCGTATCTTCGCTCTCGTAAAGACAAAGGGGTGCCCGTGCAGGGGCTGAGATCATACCCTCGAACCTGATGCAGTTCGTACTGCCGTAGGAATTGGATTTCATGTTTTTCCCGTGCCGCCGTTTGCGGGGCTTCTTTGTTCTTCGCGATAACGAATAAAAGACAGGCGAAATGAAAGTTTCAGTAAACAACAAAGAAGTGGAGACCGTGGCGGCCTCCCTTTCCGAATTGGCCCGGGAGCTTTCCCTTCCGGAGCAAGGTGTGGCCATGGCCGTGGATAACCGTTTTGTCCCCCGTAGCGGGTGGGCCGATTATGCGTTGTCCGAAGGGATGGACGTGGTCGTCATCAGGGCGGCCTGCGGCGGATAGCGTCTACTCTCGGAATCCGATAAGCAAGGTATGGAAAAGTTAGTTATGGCAGGACGGGAGTTTGCGTCCCGTTTGTTTCTGGGCACGGGCAAGTTTGATTCCAACGAAGTGATGGCCCGTTCCATCGCGGCTTCCGGCACGGAAATGGTGACGGTGGCCATGAAACGTGTCGAATTGGAAGACAAGGAGGACGACATGCTGAGGTATGTCGTGCGTCCCGGCATACAGCTGTTGCCGAACACATCGGGCGTCCGGAATGCCGAAGAGGCCGTCTTCGCCGCCCAGATGGCACGCGAGGCGTTCGGCACGAATTGGCTGAAGTTGGAGATTCACCCCGACCCGCGCTACCTGCTGCCCGACTCTACGGAGACCCTAAGGGCCACGGAACAGTTGGTGAAGTTGGGGTTTGTCGTGTTGCCTTATTGCCAGGCCGACCCTACGCTCTGCAGACGCCTGGAAGAAGCCGGCGCGGCCGCAGTCATGCCCTTGGGAGCGCCCATCGGGACGAACAAAGGGCTGCAGACCCGTGATTTCCTGCGCATCATCATCGAACAGTCCGGCGTGCCTGTGGTGGTGGATGCCGGCATCGGCGCGCCCAGCCATGCCGCCGAGGCCATGGAGATGGGAGCTTCGGCCTGCCTGGTGAACACGGCCATAGCCGTGGCCGGAGACCCGGCGGCCATGGCCGCGGCTTTCAGGCAGGCCGTGGAAGCCGGGCGCATGGCATACGAAGCCGGGCTGGCAGTGCAGGCGGACAGCCTCGTGGCGGAGGCCAGTTCACCCCTGACGGCGTTTTTGAACGGATAAACGGGAAGGCGAATGTTTTCGGACGAATTGGAAAAGATTTCGTGGGAGGAAACCACGGCACGGATCAACGCCAAGACGGAGACCGACGTGCGCCGCGCCCTCTCGAAGGAACGTTGCGCCGTGGACGATTTCATGGCCTTGGTGTCCCCTGCTGCCGCTCCCCATATAGAGACGATGGCGCGGTTGAGCCGTAAATATACCGAGGAACGTTTCGGCAAGACCATGTCCATGTTCGTACCTTTGTATATCACCAATTCCTGCACCAACTCCTGCGTGTATTGCGGCTTCCATGCCGGCAATCCGATGCGCCGCACCATCCTGACGGAGGAGGAGATAGAAAACGAATGCAAGGCCATCAAGAAACTTGCGCCTTTCGAGAACCTCCTGATCGTGACAGGGGAGAATCCGGCCAAGGCCGGCGTGCCTTATCTGGCGCGCGCCTTGGATCTGGCCAAGCCCTACTTCAGCAACCTGAAGATAGAAGTGATGCCGCTCAAGGCCGGGGAATACGAGGAGCTGAAGGCTCACGGGATGAACGGGGTGGTTTGCTTTCAGGAAACGTACCACAAGGCAAACTACAACATCTACCACCCGCGCGGGATGAAGTCGAGGTTCGAGTGGCGCGTCAACGGATTCGACCGCATGGGACAGGCCGGCGTGCATTCCATCGGAATGGGAGTGCTCATCGGGCTGGAAAGGGAATGGCGCACCGACCTCACGATGATGGCTTACCATTTGCGTTACTTGCAGAAGCGTTACTGGCGGACGAAATACAGCGTGAACTTCCCGCGCTTGCGGCCTTCCGAGAACGGGGGCTTCCGGCCGAACGTCGCCATGGAAGACCGCGAGTTGGCGCAGGCCACCTTCGCCATGCGCATTTTCGACCACGACGTGGACATCTCCTATTCCACGCGCGAACCGCCCGCTTTCCGCGACCACATGGCCACGCTGGGCGTGACGACGATGAGCGCCGGAAGCAAGACGGAGCCCGGCGGATATTTCACCTATCCCCAGGCGTTGGAACAGTTCCACGTGAGCGACGAACGCACAGCCGTGGAGGTGGAGAAGGCTTTGAGGAAGGCCAACCGCGAACCGGTCTGGAAAGACTGGGACGCCAGCTTCGATTTGAAATCTTACGTGAGACGATAAAATGGAGAATGACAAGTTAGAACGGTACGGCCGCCAGACCATGCTGCCGGAGATAGGCGTCGAGGGGCAGGAAAGACTGCGCCGGGCGCGGGTGCTGATAGTGGGAGCGGGCGGCTTGGGCTCTCCCATCTCGCTCTACCTGGCAGGTGCCGGAGTGGGGCGGATCGGCCTTGTGGACGACGACAAGGTCAGCGCCTCCAACCTGCACCGGCAGGTGCTTTACGCCGAAGCCGAAGAGGGACTTCCTAAGGCGGTGCTCGCCGCCCGGCGGCTGCGCGCGTTGAACAGCGGCGTGGACGTGCGCCCCTACGGTTGCCGCCTCACGCCCGACAACGCCGCCGCCATGGTGCGCGACTACGATGTCGTGGTGGACGCGTGCGACAATTACCGCACCCGCTATCTCATGGACGACACCTGCCGCGCACAAGTCAAGCCCTACGTGTACGGTGCCATAGAGGGGTTCCGCGGGCAGGTGTCTGTGTTTTGCCGCACCGCCGAATCCAAGAGCTACCGCGACCTGTACCCCGACGAGGAGGCGGCGTGCCGGTTGCCCCCGACGGTAAAAGGAGTGATGGGCATGACCCCGGCGATAGTGGGCAGCGTGCAGGCTCATGAAGTGATGAAGCTGGTTTGCGGCTACGGCGAAGTGCTGGACGGCCGCCTGTGGACGATAGACTTGCGCACGATGCAGTCCTGCCTCATCGAGCTTTAACCCCTTGGGCTGTCACGGGAAGGAAAAAGGGCGCGTTTCGGCGTCTGGCCGGTTCGCTTTGCTGGCCGGCGGAGGCTGTCCGTGCCGCGAAAGCGGACACGGCGGAGGCGTACAGCCGGGAGCGGGGGCGCGGGGCGTGCCGCGATGGTTCCCCCTCCCCGGAGAAGCGGAGGGCGAGGGGCGGCCGCGGTCCGTCCGTCGCACGGTCGTGGCGGGAACGATAGCCGCACCACAGGCATGCCTGCCCTTGTTCTTGCCGGCAAGGGCGGGGAAAAGCAGGATTCGCGCGGGAAGCCCTTCCTTGATCCTTAGGAGGCCGCGACGCGGGTTGCACGGAGCCCGGCCCCTGAATGACGGGAATGCCGCAGCGGCATTCCCGGTTGAAAAATCTTTCGGGCGCGGGGTGCGGGAATTTTGTGCGTCGAACGGAAAATCGTTTGGCTGAGATTGGAAAAACAATCGCCGCAGAACGAAAGACGAATCTGCGGCGATTGGCTTTTGGATGTGCTTCGACCGTTCATCCGATTGGCTGTGAACGGTTTACGGAACCGCTCTTCCGCGAGGCGATGGAAGCAGAAAAACGTACATTCTTCGAGGCGGGGACCCTTTCATGGCGGGAAATCCCCGAAAGCGTACAGCACGGTCGAGAGGTAGCGTTCGCCCGTGTCGGGAAGTAGCGCGACGATCGTTTTGCCCTCGTTCCCCGGGCGGCGCGCGAGCCCGAGGGCGGCATGCAGGGCCGCGCCAGAGGAGATGCCCGCGAGCAACCCCTCGCGGCTTGCCAGCAAGCGGGAGGCGCGGACGGCGTCTTCGTCCGTTACCCGGATGACTTCGTCCACCTGGCCGCGGTCGAAATTCACGGGGACGAAGCCGGCGCCGATTCCCTGTATCTTGTGGGGCCCGGGCTTTCCTCCGGAGAGGACGGGCGAGGCGCCGGGCTCCACGGCTACGGCTTTCACGGCGGGGTTGTGCCTTTTCAATCCCTTTCCCGTCCCGCTGACGGTGCCGCCAGTGCCGACGCCGGCCACGAAGAAGTCCACTTTCCCGTCCGTGTCGTCCCATATCTCCTCCGCCGTGGTCAGAAAGTGCGCTTCCGGATTGGCCGGGTTTTCGAACTGTCCCGGGATGAAGGCACCGGGATGAGCCGCTTTCAGTTCCTCGGCCTTGCGGATGGCTCCTTTCATGCCCTCGCCGCCCGGGGTGAGTACTATCGTGGCGCCCAGAGCCTTCAGGAGGTTGCGGCGTTCGATGCTCATGGTTTCAGGCATGGCGAGCGTGAGGCGGTAGCCTTTGACCGAGGCTATCCATGCGAGCCCGATGCCCGTGTTCCCGCTCGTGGGTTCTATGATGTGGGCTCCGGGGCGCAGAATCCCTTCTTTCTCGGCCGCTTCTATCATGGCGAAGGCGGCGCGGTCCTTCACGCTTCCTCCGGGGTTGAAACTTTCCAGCTTGACCAGGATTCTGGCTTTCAGCCGCTCCTCCTTCTCTATGCGCCCGACTTCCAGCAGGGGCGTGCGCCCGATGAGCTCGGTCAGCGAATGATAAATCTTTCCCATGATCCTTTTTTATAGGTCTTGTCCGGCACGTATGCGCGCGGGTCGGCCCGCCGCGTGTCAGACTTTGGCAAAGGCTTGCGACAGGTCGGCAATCAAGTCGCCGATGTGTTCCGTGCCGACGGAGAGGCGCACCGTGGACTGTGTGATGCCCTGCTCGGCCAGCTCCGTGTCGTTGAGCTGCGAGTGGGTGGTGCTTGCCGGGTGGATGACGAGCGACTTGACATCGGCCACGTTGGCCAGCAGGGAGAATATCTCCAGGCTGTCTATGAAGCGGAACGCCTCTTCGCGCCCGCCCTTGATTTCGAAGGTGAAGATGGAGCCGGCGCCTTTCGGGAAGTACTTTTCATACAGCCCGTGGTCGGGGTGCGCGGGCAGTGCCGGATGGTTGACTTTCTCCAC
This sequence comes from uncultured Paraprevotella sp., assembly GCA_964412085.1. Classification (GTDB taxonomy): domain Bacteria; phylum Bacteroidota; class Bacteroidia; order Bacteroidales; family Bacteroidaceae; genus Paraprevotella. The sequence continues at coordinate 5,761 of CAYPMY010000045.1, forward strand.
TTTCGGGTGGGCGGAGAGGAAGTCCACGATTTCCAAGGTGTTCTCCACGTGGCGCTCGACCCGCAAGGACAGGGTCTCCAGTCCTTGGAGGAGGATGAAGGCGTTGAACGGGCTGAGCGTGGCGCCCGTGTCGCGCAGCAATATGGCCCGTATGCGGGTGACGTAGGCCGCCGCGCCGGCCGCTTCGGTGAAGCGTATGCCGTGGTAGCTCGGGTCGGGGCAGGTGAGCTGCGGGAATTTGCCGGAGGCTTCCCAGTCGAACTTCCCGGAGTCCACGATGACGCCTCCCAGCGAGGAGCCGTGTCCGCCGATGAACTTCGTGGCCGAATGCACGACGATGTCGGCCCCGTGCTCTATCGGGCGGATGAGGTAGGGCGTGCCGAACGTGTTGTCTATGACGAGCGGGATCCCGTGGCCGTGCGCGATGGCGGCCACCGCGTCGATGTCGATGATGTTGCTGTTGGGATTCCCCAGCGTTTCTATGAACACGGCCTTGGTGTTTTCCCGTATGGCCCGTTCGAAATTGCCGAGGTCTCCGGGGTCGACGAACGTGGTGTCGACGCCGTATGACGGCAGGGTGTGGGCCAGGAGGTTATAGCTCCCCCCGTAGATGGTCTTTGCCGCCACGATGTGGTCGCCCGCCCGCGTGATGTTCTCGAAAGCGTAAGTGATGGCGGCCGCTCCCGACGCCACGGCCAGTCCCGCGACTCCTCCTTCCAGTGCGGCCACGCGTTCCTCGAACACTCCCTGCGTGCTGTTGGTCAGCCGCCCGTAGATGTTGCCGGGGTCTTGGAGCCCGAAGCGGGCCGCCGCGTGCGCCGAGTCGTGGAACACGTATGAGGTGGTCTGGTAGATGGGTACGGCGCGTGCGTCCGTTGCAGGATCCGCCTGCTCTTGTCCTACGTGAAGTTGCAGGGTCTCGAAGTGTAGTTTCGTTCTGTCCATGATGTTTTGTTGTTAGGTTCTTAACTGTTTCTTGTCTTGACGACGGCAAAGTTATGTTTTTTGGAATAATCAAACAAGATTCGATGAAAATACGGGAAAAATATCTATATTTGCATTCCGAGACAGAACATATAGCCTGATTCGATGGAGCTGCGGCTCTGTTTGTAGATGTTTTTTCTATGGAAGTCTTAGATCATACCGACCTGCAAATCCTGCGTGCCTTGCAGGATAACGCCCGTTTGACGACGAAAGAGCTGGCCTCGCGCGTGCATCTTTCCACGACTCCTGTCTATGAACGCCTGAAGAGGCTGGAGGCGAACGGATACATCAAGAAGTACATCGCCGTGTTGGATGCCGGGAAGCTCAACCGCGGTTTCTTGGTGTTTTGCCGGGTGAAGCTGCGCCGGTTGAACAAGGAAATCGCGGAAGAGTTCACGGGCATCATCCGGGGGATTCCGGAAGTGACGGAATGCTACAACATCTCCGGCAGTTACGATTATCTGCTCAAGATACACGCGCCCGACATGAAGTACTACCAGGGGTTTCTCCTCAACGTGTTGGGGACGATAGAGAGCCTCGGCTCCATGGAGTCCACCTTCGTGATGGACGAGGTCAAGCAAGTGTATGGCATTCAGGTCTGATCCGGGCGGAAAGGAATACGGACACGGGCCGGTCGCAAGGCGGTCGTTGAATGTGAAAGGGTCCGGGAACGGATTCCTTTCGCGTGCTTGCCTTCGGGGCGGGGCCTTTTGCATCCGCGGCCCGCGGCGGCTTCGTCTTGCGCCTTCCTGCTTTCGGACAGCGGGTGGACATGGGACATGGTGCCTTATGCTCTCCCGCAAGGCGAATCGGACGAGCCTTTCCCTTGTCCCGGACCCACTCGCGTGCAAGGCGGTCTCTCCGCGCGGCGCGGAAGGAAAGGAATCTGTTCCCCACGTCTTGCCCATGGCGGACTGACATGAAAAAGGCCGCATCCGGAAGCCTTTCCGGATGCGGCGAATCCCACGGGGCGTTCATCCCGTATCATTCTGCCTGTGCAGACATCTCCTTGTCAATGGCGGTGATTTTCTCGCCGATCAAGTCCAGTTCCTCTTTCAGCTTCTCCATCTTTTTGTTCATTTCGTCGAGGAGGCTGCTGCCCTGCTTCGAACTGCAGGTCAGGAAGCCCAGATTGTTTTCATACGTCTTGATTTCGCTGCGTTTGTTTTCGTACGCCCGTACCAGGCGTTCCCGTTCGTGGGACAGGTCTTGTCCGCCTTCTTTGGCATCGTTCTTCAAGTCGTCCCTGAAGTTGTCCAGACGGCGGCGCGTCGCCGGTATGTCCAGGGCCTTGAACAGCTGGTCTACCGTTTCGTGGTAAGCCTTGTAGATTTTGTCCTTCTCCTTGAAAGGCACGAAGCCGATTCCGTTCCATTCTTTTATCAGCTCCCTTACGGCATCCTGCCTGTCCTCCTCTTCATCGGATTCCAGCAAGGCTTTCAGCTTCTCGATGACCTGTTCCTTCTTTCGCAGGTTTTCTTTTTCCTCGCCACGCTGGGATGCCGTGTTCTTGTTCCTCTGTTCGAAGAAATAGTCGCAGGCTCCGTTGAAGCGTTGCCAAAGTGATTCGGAATGTTTCCTGGGAACGGGGCCGATGGTTTTCCATTCCTTTTGAATCTGCATGAGCTTGTCTGCCGTGGCTTTCCAGTCCGTACTGTCTTTCAGCGCCTCGGCCCTTTCGCAGAGTTCCGTTTTCTTGGCCAGATTTTGAGCCTGTTCCTCTTTCAGACGCTTGAAGAACGCCGCCTTTTCCGTGAAGAACCTGTCGCATGCGCCACGGAAACGCTCGAAAATCTTCACGTTCATCTTTTGGGGGGCGAAACCTATGGTACGCCATTCCTTCTGCATCTCGATGATTTGCCGCGTCTGTTCCTCCCACGCGGCCGCCGTCTTGATAGCCTCCAGGTCGATGGCTTCCGTTCTTTCGCAGAGCGCGGTCTTGCGTGCCAGGTTTTCCGCTTCTTTCTGTTTCACTCCCTCGAAATATTGCTGGTGACGCTTGTTCACGGCGGTGGACGCGGCCTTGAAGCGCGCCCAGATTTCCTCGCGCAACTCTTTCGCCACGGGCCCCGTTTCCTTGAACTCTTGGTGCAAGGCCTGCAACTGCTGGAAAGCGGATATGACGTCGGCTTCCTCGTTCAGCTTTTCCGCAGTCTCGCAAAGGCGTGTCTTGATTTCCAAGTTCTTTTTGAAATCATATTCACGGAATTCGTTGTTGAGCTTCAGTTGGTCGTAGTATTGCTCCACGTACAACTGGTAGGTCTTCCACAGCTCGTTGGCCTTTTCCGCCGGGACGAGCGTCAGTTCCTTCCATTGGTTCTGGAGCCCTTTGAACTCCTTGTAGGCTTGGTTGGCTTCCTCCGGCGTGGCGCTCAACGCCCTGATCCGTTCCAGGATCTCCTGCTTTTTCTGCAGGTTCTCCTCTTTCTGCCGGTCCAATTCAGCCAGCAGCTCGGCTCTTTTTTTCCTGATCACGTTCATGGCCGCCTTGAATTCGTCCTCGAGCACATTCGGTGCCGGGAGGAAAGCTTCGGGATCGCCTCCGTCCCCGATGAATCGCGCGCGGGCCGCCGCCACGTTCGCCTTATGTATTTTGTAGAAAGCCTGTTTCAGCGCGTCTATCTCCTGCTTCTCGGCCGGAGTGCCGGCTTCGGCCAGTTCTTTCATTCGTGCAACGACCTCCTCCTGCGTTTGCGGCGCTCCTGTCGTTTGGGTTTCCGTCTCGTTCGTTTCAGGCGTTGCGTTTTCCGTTGCGTTCTCTTCCGCATGGAGAGTTTCTTGCGAGTCCATCATGTTACTAGTTTTAGTGTCTGGTTCGGTTTTACTGTTCATTTAATCTGGCACAAATTAAGTATAAAAAACGGTTGAAACCTAAAAAATCCCCTGTTTTTTCACTTTGTCCGGCTTTAAATCCACGTTTTCCGTTTGAAATACCATACGAACGCCACCGTGACTCCCACGGTAAGCGCCAAGGCCACGGGGAATCCCCAAGCCCAACTCTCCATGCCGTTGACCAGATTCATGCCGAGCAAGCTGGCGACGAGCGTGGGGAACATGAGGATGATGGAGATGGAGGTCAGCATCTTCATCACGCCGCTCGTGTTGTTGTTGATGATGTTGGCGTAAGTGTCCATCGTCGAGTCGAGGATGTTGGCGTAGATGGATGTCGTCTCGCGCGCCTGGCTCATCTCGATGTTGACGTCTTCGATAAGGTCGGCGTCCAGTTCGTCCACGGGGAGCTTGAACTTCAGCTTGGAAAGCAGGGTCTCGTTGCCTCGGATGGAAGTGATGAAGTAAGTCAGGCTGTCCTGCAGGCGCGACAAGTTGACGAGGTCCGCGTTGTCCACGTTGCGGTCCAGATGTTGCTTGGCCTTCTCGATGAGCAGGTTGATCTGCTTCAGCCGCTTCAAGTACCATACGGCGGACGAAAGGAACAGTCGGAACACCATGTCTACGGAGTCGGTGAACCCCAGCCCGCGTTTCTGCTGGTAGCTCACGAAGTCTATCATCATGTTCGTCTCGAAGTCGCATACGGTGATGCACACCTCCTTGTTCAGGATGATGCCGAGGGGAATGGTCGTGTAAGGCGTACGGGAGCGCACTTCTTTCACGTAGGGGATACGCAGGATAATGAGTATCCAGCCGTCGTCGAACTCGTAGCGGGCGCGCTCGTCGGTATCGCCGATGTCCATTAAGAAGTAATCGGGGATGTGGAGCGTATTCTCCAGATAATCCATATCGTCCTGAGTCGGACAAGTAACCTGCACCCAGCAGTTGGGCTCCCACTTTTCGAGCGTGTGCAGGCCGCGGCTTGTATTCCAGTATGTTCGCATGAATGAAAATCCTCCATAATTATGACGGAACGGAGGCAGCTCCTTGCAAACCTCTGTCCTGCTCAGTTCATATTTCCCGCGTGGTAATCGTCCATTTTAAACAAACATGTGATGAATTGCGGGGCAAAGATACGATAAACAGCTTGAAGTTACAAATAAAAAAACGGCTTTGGGGCCGTTTTTTCCTGCCTTTTCCCCGGACTATGCTGTCCCGGAAGTTTCCCGGGCCACGGCATTGGTCAGTTCGACGAATTCGGCCACGGACAATTGCTCCGGGCGACGGCCGAGAAATTCAGCGGAGAGGAATCCGGCATGGTCCTTGGGCGGCCGCCCCTCCAGTTGCGCCTTGCGGTCGGTGTCGGCCAGCACGGGGCGGACGGAATTGCGGAGCATCTTGCGCCGTTGGTTGAACGTGGTCTTCACCACTTGCCTGAAGAGCCGCTCGTCGCAACCTAAGTCCGTCGTGGCGTTGCGCGTCATGCGGATGACCGCGCTCTTCACCTTGGGGGGAGGGTTGAATACGTGTTCATCTACCGTGAACAGGTATTCCACGCTGTACCACGCCTGAATCAGTACGCTCAGGATGCCGTAGGCCTTGCTGCCCGGGCAGGCGGCGATGCGTTCCGCCACCTCTTTCTGTATCATGCCCGTGCAGCATGGGATGAGTTCCTTGTAGTCAAGCATCTTGAAGAATATCTGGCTGGAAATGTCGTAAGGATAGTTGCCCGTAAGCACGAACGGTTGCCCGCCGAACGTCCGTTCCAGATGCATTTTCAGGAAATCGCCTTCCACGATGTCTTCTTCCGACCGGGGGTAGCGGGCGCGCAGACAGGCCACGGATTCGGAATCGATCTCGACCGCCTTGACGGGGCGGCCCTTGCGCATGAGGAACTGGGTCATGACGCCCATGCCCGGCCCCACTTCGAGCACGGGGATTCCCGGGCAGGAGTCCACCGTGTCGGCGATGTCCTGTGCGATTTTCAGGTCTTTTAAAAAGTGCTGTCCGAGAAACTTTTTGGGCTTGACTGTATTCATTGTTGTTTTTTTGTTTTACTTTTGTCGGGACAAAGATAATGCAAATCGGGAGCATAGCATTCAATCTTGCTTGAAATTGTTTGCCGGGATGCGGCTTGTTTCATTTAGAGATAGAATCGGCGTTGGAGACTTCTAAGATTATCCGTCATGCGTTGGAAATAGCCTTCCCGTTGGCGCTGGGAGGCGTGATTTTGTGGTGGATGTACCGCGATTTCGACTGGGACGGGCTGGGGAAGGCGCTGGACGACGGGATGGATTGGACGTGGATGTGGCTTTCCATGCCGTTCGGTGTGCTGGCGCAGGTCTTGCGGGCGGCACGCTGGCGGCAAGCGCTGGAGCCGTTGGGCGAACGCCCCCGCTTGTCTTCGTGCGTGCATGCCGTGTTTCTCTCTTACGCCGCCAGCCTCGCGGTGCCGCGGGCGGGCGAAGTCTTGCGCTGCGGGGTGCTCAAGAGGCACGACGGGACTTCCTTCACGAAGTCTTTGGGGACGGTGGTGACCGAGCGCGTGGTGGATTCCCTGCTGATGTCGTCGTTGGCAGCGTTGACCGTCCTGTTGCAGGTCAAGGTGTTCACGGTGTTCTTTGCCGAGACGGGAGTGAGTTTCGGGGAGTTGGCCGGACGTTTCTCGGCGGCCGGCTATTGGGTCACGGCGGGTTGCTTGCTGGTCGCGTTGGTTTTCCTCTCCGTATTGGCCAGACGGCTGGCATGGTTCAACCACACCCGTAACCTGCTCCGCAATGTGATGGACGGCGTGCTTTCCTTGCGCGATGTCCGCCACGTCCCCGTATATATGGCGTATTCGTTGGGGATATGGGCTTCCTATTTCCTGCATTTCCACCTGACTTTCTATTGCTTTCCCTATACTTCCGGATTGGGAGCCACGGCAGTCCTGATTGCCTTCGTAGTCGGCACGTTTGCCGTTTTGGTGCCCACGCCCAATGGTGCCGGGCCGTGGCATTTCGCGGTAAAGACCATTCTGGTGCTTTACGGCGTAAGCGAGCCGGACGCTGTCGTGTTCGTGCTCATCGTGCATACGCTGCAGACCCTGCTCGTAGCCTTTCTCGGGCTTTATGCCGTGGGGGCGTTGTCCCTTAGCCGCAGGAAATGCGGCGAAAGGCCGGGGCAAGGTCAAGGCCGTCTGCGCTGTGCCGGGCCGCGTCCCGCGTCGGACGGGCCCGAACGGAGGGGGCGGGACGGGATAGATTCTATTGTCGAACCATAATACAGGTAACTATGAACGAGATCGAGAAATTGGAACCGCAGGCCGTATGGAAGAACTTCCATGCGCTGACCCGCGTCCCGCGTCCGTCGGGACATTTGGAGAAAGTGCGGCGATTCCTGTTGGAGTGGGCGGCCGCGCACGGCATCGAGGCTTTTGAGGACGAGGGCGGGAACATCGTCATGCGAAAGCCCGCCACGCCGGGCATGGAGAACCGCAAGAAGGCCGTCATGCAAGCCCACATGGACATGGTGCCGCAGAAGACAGCGGAGAGCCGGCATGTTTTTGAGACCGACCCCATCGAAACTTACATCGACGGAGAGTGGGTGAAAGCCAAAGGGACGACCTTGGGCTCGGACGACGGAATGGGGGTGGCGGCCATCATGGCCGTGATGGAAGACGAAAGCCTGATGCACGGCCCGTTGGAGGCGTTGATTACGGCCGACGAGGAAACTTGTATGTACGGAGTCAACCATCTCGCGCCCGACACCCTGACGGGCGACATCCTGCTGAACTTCGACAACGAGACGTTGGGCGAGTTCGTGGTGGGAAGTGCCGGAGGAATGAACGTGACGGCCTCCATCTCTTATGAACCCGCAGGGGCGGATCCGGCTCACGCGGCGGCCAAAGTCACGCTCAAAGGCTTGCGCGGAGGGCATTCCGGGCTGGAGATTTGCGAGGGCCGTGCCAACGCCAACAAGCTGATGGCGCGGTTCCTGACGGCGGCTATCCGCGAGAACGGAGCGCGGTTGGTTTCGTGGCGGGGAGGCGACATGCGCAATGCCATACCGCGCGAAAGCGAGGCGGTGGTGACGGTGCCGGCCGGTAGCGAGGACAAGTTGCGGGCACTCGTGGAACGATGCGCGGGAACGTTTGCCGAAGAGTACCGGGGCGTGGAAGAAAACATCGGGATGACGATGGAGAATGCGGATTTGCCCGCCGCACAGGTGCCGGAAGAGATACGGGACAACGTGCTGGATGCCGTCATGGCTTGCCACGACGGCGTGCTCCGCTACATCCCGTCCATCCCGCACATCGTGGAGACCTCGTCCAACCTGGCTGTCGTCAACGTGACGCCGGAGCGCGCCGAAGTGCTGATTCTGGCGCGCAGCTCGAGCGAGAGCATGATGGACTACCTCGGCACCATGCTGGAAAGCTGTTTCAACATGGCCGGGATGAAAGTGGAGTTCGGCGGTCGTTACGGGGCATGGCAGCCCGATTTCGATTCGCGGATTACGGCACTGATGGCGGAAATCTACAAGGAGAAGTTCAGCGAAGAGGCTTTGGTCCAAGTGGTGCATGCCGGCCTGGAATGCAGTCTCATCGGGAAAGTGTACCCCGGCATGGACATGGTGAGCTTCGGGCCTACGCTCCGTTCGCCGCACACGCCCGACGAGCGTTGCCACATCCCCTCGGTGGCCAGGTTCTGGACGTTCCTGACGGAACTGCTCCACCGCATTCCGGAGAAAGACTGAACAAGCCGAGTCCCGCACGGGGAAAGGGAAAGGCGGTGCGAGCCGGGGCAAAGCCAAGGCTTCGTCCCAAGCTCTGCGGAAGCCGATTTTCCCGTTATCTTTCCATGCTCTTGTAGCTTGCTTTGTTTCAGCTCGTCGCATGGCTTGATTTTTTCTCCTTAGATTCGGAAATCAATCCGGGGTGTGCCGAATCGCCCTCTTTAGAACAAAAGATTGCTGCATGGCATCCTTCTTTAAGAAGTGTCTGTGCAGCGATTTTTA
>CAYPMY010000046.1:0-5753 GCA_964412085.1 uncultured Paraprevotella sp.
TCCAAGTACAGCTCCCCGAGAACGGAGGCCAGCACGGCGCGGCGCACCTCGTCGTCGGACTGCTCCTTGAGCTTTTCCAATTTCAGGATGTCGGTGTAGAAGCTGTCGGGGACAATCTCCTGCCGCAGCTTGCAGCCGTAGAGCAAGGCGGCCATCTGCTGCCCTTTATGCCGCTCCTTGTCCGCCTTGGCGGCTATCTGCTCCACAACCTCGCAGGCAGACTTGGGCAGGTCTTGCCGCTCGAATTGCTTCACTCGTTTCCACAAGTTGTCGAAACTCCCCGTCTGTCCCCCCGCCGCACAGGCGAGGGACAAAGTACCCAAAAGTGTCTTCATTCTCCGTTTCATGGCTATGAAATTCGTGTCCTTCAATGTTCTTGGCTGCGGCGACAGCGGCCATCGTCCCGCCCGAGCCGCGTTTTTGCAAATAACGGCATTCTACTTGGAAAAACGAAGTCTTCCAACGTTATAATATTCTAAAAACCGCATGTCGCGGGCCGGGCGGTTTCCACGGCGGCCCGTGTCCGGAGGCGGGAACCATGAAAACCGACGGCAAGGCAACGGGTTCGGGAAACGGCAAAAATCCTGGGAGTATTTCAAAATGTATATTCAAGTACATTTCGGCACACCTCCTTATTTTATGAAAAAGCCCCGTGCTTTCACAAGCTCGGGCCTTTGTCATGTCCTGAAGTCTTCGTAATTTCAGGTAAGGTTATAAGTCATGGCAAAGTTACATCATATCCCTTAATATCCCTTACATACAAGGAAAAACCGTCCTTTTCCCACAAAGAACTGACCCGCATTTAGGACAGACATAACCGTCTTTATACTTTGGTGGCGACAATAAAATCTATCGCGCTGTCTTTATCAGGAAATCTTTTTGTAAACTCAAAGTAGGTCATATCATTATATCTTTTAATGTGTAACGAAGATACGAAGAAATTCTTAATCAAACGAAGTTAAAGTAGATAATTCCGTTTAATTTATAAATTAGCCTCAAATCAGTGAGGTATGAGATGTCCAAAATGCAAAAGTTCGGAACGGATCAAAAGTGGTTTTATGAAAGGAACCCGATGTTGTAAATGTAAATCGTGCGTGTGTGATTATAGTATCGATTGTGCTTCGGTGGAGTTCAAGGAGCGTAAGCGTCGCTTTGCCTTGTCGGCGTACTTGAGGGGCTTGGCTTCCATTCAATCGGTCGGTTGCTTGGGAATGGCGAAAAGAAACGATATGATGTCTACGCAATGTTATTGATACCCGAAGATGAAATCATGATGCGGCTATCGTATTGCCTTTGAGGATGCGCAAGTTTCAAATTAGAAGTTTGTCTCTACAGGAATCGAGTTTTGACACACCTCCGTTTTTTTTGCATGGAAGCCTCAACAATGAAAAGATTTTGGCGTTGAAGACGGATTTGACTGTATTTGTTCCAAGAAAAGCCCACCGATTCCAATAAAAAGGCTATTTTGTTGCCCGAATGCTGTCCACACGATAGGAAGATAGTTTTTTTTGTTTGTATATCAATAGATTATGAATTATCACGAAAGAAAAATGACGCTTTGCAGGGAGTGAGTGAAGAGAATCCCGGCTGAACAGAAAGGGAAAGACGGGTGAAGCAACGAAAAAACTCGCCTGTTTTTCTTTGTCGGGGTGGTTTTGTCCGCACCTCAAAGCGGAGGCGTTTTCGGCTAACCCTTTGGTTATCCATGAAAGTTCCTCTCTAAGTCAACGGCTTAAAAGGCTTCATCGTACTCGAAGCGGGACTTGAACCCGCACAGCCGCAATGGCCAAGGGATTTTAAGTCCCTCGTGTCTACCGATTCCACCATTCGAGCGACCTCGGAGCGGAAAACGAGACTCGAACTCGCGACCCCGACCTTGGCAAGGTCGTGCTCTACCAACTGAGCTATTCCCGCAAGACCCATAAAAGTGAAGAGAAGGAGACTCGAACTCCCACGACACAATTGTCACTACCCCCTCAAAGTAGCGCGTCTACCGATTCCGCCATCTCTCCGAATGACACGGGGGAACATTCCGTGTGCCCAGAACAGGAGTCGAACCTGCACGTCTCTCAACACTCGCACCTGAAACGAGCGCGTCTACCATTCCGCCACCTGGGCAGAGAAGATGCCTCCGCCTATCTTGAGCGGAAAACGAGACTCGAACTCGCGACCCCGACCTTGGCAAGGTCGTGCTCTGCCAACTGAGCTATTCCCGCGGGGGACTTGTGCGCCACGGTCGCAAAGATAGCGCATTCCGGGGTTTGCACCAAATTTTTCATTTGCTTTTTATCGGTTGTTGATGACCACCGTGTTGCCGGAATACGTGATGCGGTAACGGAACAGGCTTGCCCCCTCCCCGCCGGTGATGATTTGTCCCTGGTTGTCCAGGTCGTAAGCCCGGCCGCAGGATGCGCACGCGGCATGGCCGCCCTCCTTCAGCTGAAGGGCGCGGGATATGTGGTAATCGGAATAACAGTTGGGACAGGCCAGGTCGTAGCAGACGGGCACGGAAGTCGTGCTGCCCAGCTCGGGGATGTCGGGAAGGCCGACGATGAAGCCGGCGATGCCCATTTGGAAGGAAGAGTTGCCCGCCACGGCCGTGGCGGGGGTCTTGTGCTCGTGCCCGCTTCCGTCGGCGAACAGGAAGAAGCCGCGGTCGGAACGGATGGTGGCGAAGACCCCCAGGCCGTTGAGCGCCGCGTTGAGCGGCGGCGCGGTGTTGACGTTCTTGTACACGAAGTAGGCCGGATTGCCGGAATACGTGTTCTGCACGTCGTCCGAGCAGGCCATGAGGCATGCCGATGCCATGAGGGGAAAAAGGATTCGTATTCTTTTCATGTCGTATGGAAACGGCGTTCCCGTTTTTTCTGTTTTCACCGTGAATGCCCCCGTCTCCCGAGCAGGCGGTTTTCCGCTTCGCGGGCCCGGGCGAAGTCGAATCCGCCCCACACTTGTTCCATCAGCCCGTGTATCTTGTCGTTGCACAGGTTGCCGATGCTTCCTTCGTGGGTGTGGCGCACGTGCCTGTCGGGGGTGAAGTTCCCGGCTTCGATGTCCAGCCCCACTTTCCTGTAGGCGTCGCGGAACGGCATGCCGCCCGCGGCCAACCGGTTCACCTCTTCCACGCTGAACATGTTGTCGTACTTCGGGTCGTCGAGGATATGCTCATTCACTTGTATCTTGCCGATGATGCGGGCCGTCATGCGCAGGCAGTCTTCCAGCTCCCCGAAGGCGGGCAGGAACACCTCCTTGATGACTTGCAGGTCGCGGAAGTAGCCGCTCGGCAGGTTGTTCATGATGAGTATGATTTGTTGCGGCAACGCCTGTATCTTGTTGCACTTGGCGCGCGTCAGCTCGAACACGTCCGGGTTCTTCTTGTGCGGCATGATGCTCGACCCCGTGGTGCAGTCGTCCGGCAGCCTGACGAAGCCGAAGTTCTGCGAGTTGAACAGGCAGGCGTCGAAGGCCAGCTTGCTCAGTGTCCCGGCGATGCCCGCGAGGGCGAAGGCCACGTTGCGTTCCGTCTTCCCGCGTCCCATTTGGGCGTAGACCACGTTGTAGTCCATCGAATCGAATCCGAGGAGCTCGGTGGTCAGCGCGCGGTCGAGGGGGAACGATGAACCGTAGCCGGCGGCGGAGCCGAGCGGGTTCCGGTTGGCCATCTTGTAGGCGGCCTGAAGGAAAAGCAGGTCGTCCACCAGGCTTTCCGCGTAGGCGCCGAACCACAGCCCGAAACTGGACGGCATGGCCACCTGAAGATGGGTGTAGCCCGGCATGAGAGTCCCTTTGTGGCGTTCGCTCTGGGCTTGCAGCCCCTCGAACAGCGCCCTGGTCTCCTCCGCGATTTCCTGAAGCCGCGCGCGGGTGAACAGTTTCAGGTCCACAAGCACCTGGTCGTTGCGCGACCGCCCGCTGTGTATTTTCTTCCCCATGTCGCCCAGCTTGCGGGTGAGGAGCAGTTCCACTTGCGAGTGCACGTCCTCCACGCCTTCTTCGATGACGAAGCGTCCGGCTTCGATGTCGGCGTGGATGCGGCGCAGTTCTTCCAGCAGCGCCGGCAGTTCGTCCTTGCCGAGCAGCCCGATGGATTCCAGCATGGTGACGTGCGCCATCGAGCCCAGTACGTCGTACCGGGCCAGGTGCAGGTCGAGCTCACGGTCGCGCCCTACCGTGAACTTCTCTATCTCTTGACTGGGTCCCGTGTTTTTTTCCCAAAGTTTGCTTGCCATGTCGTCTTCGATGTGGTTAGTCCCCGTATGGAATCATGGCCAGCATGTCCGCCAGTTTCTCCACGCCCTCTTTCAGCGGTTTGGCCACCAATCCTTTGACGAACGGGCTGAGGTCGGCTCCTGCCGTCAGCCTCATCCTGCATGCCGTCCCCGAAGAGGGCGACAGATGGATCCACAGGCTGAGGCGGACGGGGGAATTGACCGTCTCGAATTTGATGCACTCGGGCTCCTCGCGCTCGATGATGCGCAATGAGACCTCCCCGAAAGGGGGAACGTCGCAGCTCACGGAGTCCGTGTCGAACGCCATTCCCCGGATGCGTTCTTCCAGTTGCCCCAGCTTGTCTTCCGGCACCCGGCCTGACATCATGGCGCGCACGGACGGGTCGTTGAGCCGTTCCTTGAGGGCGGCCAGGTTGTTCAGGTCGGCCAGCCTGGCATAGACGCGAGACTGGGCGTAGGGAATGGGCTTGATGTTGCTTTCGAATCGTTGTTCTGACATTTTCCGTTTTCCTGTTGACGAGACGATCAACAACCGTTCCAGTGGGCCGGATCCTTTCTCCATTCGTTGAGCACTTCCACGTCGCCGGGACCGATGTAGCCGATGCGCGTGGCCTCTGCCACCACGGCTTCATAGTCGGTCAGGGTAACCAGTTCCACCCCGGCCGCCTTGAAGGCCTGTGTGGCCTCTTCGAACCCGTAAGTGTAAGCCGCCACCGCGCCGCACACCTTGCAACCGTTGTTGCGGATGGCTTCCACGGCTTTCAGGCTGCTTTCGCCGGTAGAGACCAGGTCTTCCACGACGACGACTTTCATGCCCGGGCGGAGCTCGCCTTCAATCAGGTTTTCCAGACCGTGGTTTTTGGGCTTGGAGCGGACGTACGCGAACGGAAGGTTCAGCAAGTCGGCCACCAATGCGCCTTGCGGAATGGCCCCGATGGCCACGCCCGCGATGGCGTCGGCTTCAGGGAAACGCTCGGCGATGAGGCGTCCCGTCTCGATTTTCACGAAATTGCGCAGTTCCGGGTAAGACAACGTCTTGCGGTTGTCGCAATAAAACGGCGACTTCCATCCGGATGCCCACGTGAAAGGGTTGGTCGGCTGAAGTTTGATGGCTTTGACTTTAAGCAACTTGGCCGCGAAAGTATTCTTTAATGTATCCATGACCGTCCTGGTTTCATGATTCGTGCTGCAAAGATAGTGAAAGATGGGCGCAGAGACAAATGAAAAGCGGAGTTTTCTGCGTCGTGCGGCGCCGGACTGCGCCCCGTGTCCGTGTTTGCAAGGATGGAGGGAGGGGAGGGGCTCCCCGGGCAAGGGACTTCCCCCAATTCCCGGGGGCACGTCCCGCTCCCCCGTGAAGGGCAGGTGAAGGCTGTCGGGGCGGGAGTTCACCGTAACCGGTTGTCCCACAGGCCGTATGAAGGATGCGAACCCTTTTCGCGTTGAATCTCGTTGTATGAATGATGGGGAAGGCACGCGCCGCAAGGCCGCCCACGGCCGGACGGAAAACCGCCCACAGCCGAA
>CAYPMY010000046.1:5853-14519 GCA_964412085.1 uncultured Paraprevotella sp.
CACAGCCGGACGCTTTTTCGTTTGCCGCACAAAATGAAGACGTTTTTCCGAGGGGTGAGGGGCTTTTGCTTGATGCCTGCCGGCGGTCGTCAAGCGTCCCCGTCCTTGATCATGCAAGAGCCCCTGCGTCTTCGTGTGGCGCGGGGGCATGCGCGTCCGGACGCGCCCTCTCCGGCGTAAGGCGGGGCTTCCGGCCCTTGCGGCATGTGAATTTGCGGGACTGCCTATACGTGGGCTTCCGAAGACACCCTCCCTGCCCGGCGTCACGGTTCGTCCCCGGACGAGGGAAAAGGCCCGGTGCCCTTCTTTGAGAAAGCGGGCGGCTTCCTCCTCCTTACGGGCTCCCCGCCCATGCGAGGCTGAGTACGCTGATACGGACGCGGCAGGCGCGGGCGATGGCCTCGGCGCAGGACAGCATGGTGGAGCCTGTGGTGATTACATCGTCCACCAACAAGACGTGGCGGCCTTCCAGGTTCCCGCGATGCCTGACGGCGAAGATGCCGCGCACGTTTTCGCGCCGTTGCCGGTGGTCTAAGGTGGTTTGGCTGGGATTGGACTTGGTGCGTGCCACGCTTGCCGTGTCGGCAGGGATGCCAGTGGCTTCGGAGACGCCCCGCGCGATCCAGTCGCTTTGGTTGTAGCCCCGCTTCCGTTGCTTTTCCCGCGACAGGGGGACGGGGACGATAAGGTCTATCCCGTCGAAGAAGCCGGTGGGTTTCAGCTCCTCGGCCATCATGCGCCCCATGTGCTTCCCCACTTCGGGGTGATTGTGGTATTTCAGCTCGGACAAGATGCGGCTGTAAGGGGAGTGCCTGGTATAATGGAAAAAGGAGATGCCCCTTTCGACGGGGACCAGTCCCCAGAACATGCGGGCGATGTCGTTGTCCTCGAAAGAGACGGCACGGACGCGGGGAAGGCCTGCCAGGCATCGCACGCAGAGCACTTCCTCGCCCGGCGACATCCGTTGGCGGCAACAAAGGCAGTACCGGGGGAAGAAGAAGTATAGAAGAGCCTGGAGGTACGGCGGGAGACTATGCGAAATCCTCTTCCTCCACATACAGGCAGCGCGTGATGACGTCCATTTCAAATCCGCGGCCGAGGGCGAAGCGGATGAGCTTCCCGTTGCGCTCGTGGTCGGAGCCGGCCTTCAAGCCCCGGGCTTTGACTTGCAGAACCTTACGAAGGGTGCGCAGGTATTCCTCCTCTTCGATTTCGGCCAAAGCCTCCCGGCAACAGGCATCGGGGATGTTCTTCAGCCGGAGGGCTTGCATGATCTTGACGCGCCCCCACCGGTTGCATCTGAACTTGTCCCTGACGAAACATCGGCTGAACCGGGCCTCGTCGATGAATTTTTCCGCTTGCAGCCGTGCAAGCACTTCTTCCTGCCGCTCTTTCCCGAGATTCCACTTGTCTAATTTCTTTCGGATGTCGGAAAGGCAGTGTTCCGCGCCGGAACAGCAGGCCGCCGCCTTGTCGAAGGCTTCTTGCGCGGTCAGTTCTTTCATTTCCTGCATCGTATCATTCGTTCGTTGTCGTGGGAGTCTTTCCTCACGGTGATGTCCCGCAAGCCGAGGCTTTGGAGCAGCCCGGCGTTTTCCCGCCAGTATGCCCTGTTGGTTTCCACGTAAAGCCGTCCGTCCTCTTCCAGTGTCTTTACGGCGTATTCCCCTATTGCCCGGTAGAAGAGCAACGGGTCGTAGTCCGGGACGAAGAGCGCTTGCGGGGGTTCGTAGCGTAGCACGTTTTCTTCCATGTCCTCCCGTTCGTGCTCGCAGACATAGGGAGGGTTGCTGACGATGATGTCCCAAGGCGGGGTGGCGTCCCGGTCTTCGGGCGGGGAGGCCAGGATGTCCCGTTGCCGGAAATCCACGGATGCCCCCAGACGCTCCGCGTTCTCCCGGGCGACGACAAGGGCTTGCGGACTGATGTCGACGGCGGACACCCGTGCCTGCGGCAGTTCCCGGGAGAGCGTGACGGCTATGCATCCGCTGCCCGTCCCGATGTCCAATATGCGGGGCGACGGAATCCCGGATGCCTTCCCGTCCCGTATGACCCACTCCGTCAGTTCTTCCGTCTCGGGACGCGGCACGAGGACGCCCGGCGCCACGGAGAAGGCACGGCCGCAGAAGTCCGCTTGCCCCAAGACATATTGCACGGGCTCTTTTTGCGACAAGCGGTTCACAATATTTTCAAGGTCTCGGCGTTCTTCTGGAGAAAAAGTCCGGTCCCGTCCCGTGCAGACGTCGACTTGCGTGAGGCCGAAACGGGTTTCCAATACAAGGCGGGCTATGGCACGTGCCTCGCCGGCGGGGTAGGACGTGCGGAGGCGGTCGAAGATATATCTGAAAGACGCGTTCATCTCGGATGACGGGTTTGCCGGGCAAAAGTAGGCATTTTTATCGGATTGGCACATGACAACAGACGAAAAATACATGTCCCGTTGCTTACAGCTGGCGCGCAACGGGTCTTACGGCGCGGCTCCGAATCCCATGGTGGGGGCCGTCATCGTACATGACGGGAAGATCATCGGCGAGGGCTATCACGTGCGTTGCGGCGGGCCGCACGCCGAAGTGAACGCAATCCGTTCTGTACGCGAACCCGGACTGCTGGAAGATAGCACGATGTACGTGAATCTGGAGCCTTGCTCGCATTATGGGAAGACTCCTCCTTGTACCGGCTTGATTGTGGAAAAGAGGATTCCCCGTGTCGTGGTCGGGTGTGCGGACCCGTTTGCCAAAGTGGCGGGCCGGGGCATACGGGCGTTGCGGGAGGCCGGTGTCAAGGTCTCGACCGGCGTGTTGGAGGCCGATTGCCTGGCACTGAACCGCAGGTTCGTCGCTTTCCATACGCTCCATCGTCCTTATGTCACGTTGAAGTGGGCTGAATCGGCCGACGGCTTTATGGACGGCCTGCGCACGGACTACGAAAAGGAAAAGCCATTCGCGCTTTCCACTCCGTACACCCGGATGCTGGCGCATCGTTGCCGGGCGGAGCATCAGGCTGTCTTGGTCGGGCGACAGACCGCCTTGGCCGACAACCCCTTGCTGAATTTGCGGATGTGGCCGGGCAAGTCTCCTTTACGCTTGGTGGTAGACCGTGGCGGCGGCCTCCCCGGACGCCTGGCCCTTTTTAATGACGGGGCGGAAACCCGTGTGTACATAGATGCCTCGACGGTCCTTCCCCCGTATGAAGGACAGGCGGGGGTGACTTGTGTGCGCTTGGATTTCGGCCGGGACGTCTTGCCGCAAATCATGGATGACCTGTACCGTTTGTCTGTCCAGTCCCTTTTGGTGGAAGGAGGGCGCAGGTTGCTGGAAAGTTTCATCTCGGCCGGGCTTTGGGACGAAGTCAGAGTGGAACAGTCCCCGGTATTCCTGAAAGAGGGTGTCCCGTCCCCGCCATGGCCTCGCGGACGGAAGCGGATTACGGAGGTGGAAGGCCATTTGTTGGTCCGCATGTTCCCGCCGCAGGGCGGCCCGGCCGTATGGCCGCGCGGATGAACGAAAAAAGCCCCGATTTATCGAAATTTTGCATAATTCAACGCTCTATGTTTCGTAAAAGTGAAAAATGTGCGTACTTTTGTACCTTGATAAATGATATTGTATTGATAGGTTTATGGGAAAATCCATGTTGTCATTGTCCTTAGCCGTGCTTTCCGTGTCGTTGGCATGCTCGTGCAAGGACGAGGACGAGGTCGTGTTGGGTACGGATTGTTACATCAGCAGTTTCACGTTGGGGAACGTAAAGAGGCAGGTCACCACGGTGAACTCTGCCGGACAGGATACTACTTATACCATTTCTTACAGCGCTTCCTTCTTTCCCATGACGGTCAACCAGCTGGACGGGACGATAGCCAACAAGG
Source organism: uncultured Paraprevotella sp. (assembly GCA_964412085.1). Classification (GTDB taxonomy): domain Bacteria; phylum Bacteroidota; class Bacteroidia; order Bacteroidales; family Bacteroidaceae; genus Paraprevotella. The sequence goes on from CAYPMY010000046.1 coordinate 9,716, forward strand.
ACTCCCTTCCCGTCAACAGCGATGTGAAAGCCGTGTTGGCGACTGTGGAATCTTCCGGGACTGTGGTGTACAAGAAGGTGTCCGAGGGAGAGGACGCGTGGAAGGTTTACTTGGCTTCGGACTCGATTGACTTCACGTCGCCCTTGACTTTCCGTGTGTATTCGCCCGACTATTCGGCAAGCCGCGATTATACCTTGCAGGTGAACGTGCACCGGCAGGACGGGGATGTGTTTTTCTGGGAAAAGGTGGCGGAGCCAGCCGCATGGCCGGCTGCGGAAGCCGTCAAGACGGTGGTGTGGAAAGGACGCGTGTGGCTTTATAGTAAGGAGAACGGGGGAGTACGCGCGTTCACGGCTGCCTTGCCGGACGGGAAAGAGTGGGCCGAGCGGCCTGTCGCGGGATGCGCGACGGCCGATGTGGCTACTTTGACGGAGTTTGGAGGCGCGTTGTACATGAGCGGGACGGACGGCACGCTCATGCGTTCGGAAGACGGGCTGGACTGGAGCGCTTGTGCGGCGGACCGCGACGTGCGTTTGTTGGCGGCAGACAGGACGCATCTTTATGCGCTCTCGGGCGGGCGTATCTGGCGGTCGGTCGACGGCGCGTCGTGGCTTGAAGACAGACTGGACGAGGAGCCGGCTTTCTTGCCGGTGCAGGATTTCGCCGCCGTGTCTTATGCGCAAGGGAACGGCTTGGAGCGGACGTTGCTGATAGGCAACCGCAGCATGGATGATTATCCCTCGGACGAGGCGGCCATGGTGTGGAGCCATAGCCTGGCCGCAGGGGAGGAGACGGCCGTCTGGGCTTATTTCAATGCCGCGCCGGACAACCGTTACGCTTGTCCCCGTTTGCAGTCCCTGACACTCATGCGTTATGATGACGTGTTGCTGGCATTGGGGGGCGAGTCTCTGGACGGGAAGACCCATCAGGCTTTCGACGACATGTATGTGAGCCGGGACAATGGTGTGACTTGGAAACCCGACGGGGTGTACGTCCTGCCCGGTGGCTTGGAAAGGAAGGATGTGTCGATGTCTGCCGCAGTGGATGCCGAAAGCCGTGTGTGGCTTGTCGCGGGCGGCGAGGTCTGGCGCGGGCGGTTGAATCGGTCGGGATTCGAGGACCGTTGATTCGGACGGGCGGACTCGGTCATGGATATAATGGGGATGAAGAAAGTTCCGGTAATGCTGTTTCTCCTGTGGTGGGGTTTCCCCTGGGGGGGCAAGGCGCAGGATGACGTTTACCGGATGGAATTGGGCGGCGGCGCGGGCGGATGCTTTTACCTGGGCGATGCCAACGGCAAGCCGTTTGCCCATTTGGGTCCCATGGGAGGCGTCGTGGCACGCTACATCTTCAATCCCCGCATGGCGATAAAAGGGAACCTGGCCTTGGGGCATATATCGGGCGAGACGGGGGAAGACTTCTTTCCCGAGAATGCGGGAAGCGGCGCGGAGGGCGGGAAGCCCGGCGCGGCGCGTTTCAAGCGCAATGTGATTGATTTCGGCATCCAGTTCGAGTTCAACTTCTGGGGGTACGGCATCGGGCGCGGCTACGAAGGATACAGCCGCATCACTCCCTATATGTTAATCGGAGTCGGATTGACATTGGCGCCCAAGCCGGTACAGACCGATGCGGGACTTAACATCCCGGTGGGAGCCGGGGTGAAGTTCAAGGTAAGGCCCCGGTTGAATGTCGGGTTCGAGTGGAGCGTGCGTTTTACGACGACAGACCGTTTGGACGTGTCCAACATGGACGGGGTGATACTGCACGACCCGTACGGCGTGAAGAGCGGCGGCTTGAAGAACAAGGACTGCTATTCGTTCACCATGTTGTCGGTCACTTACGATTTGTTCCCCAAGTGCATGAATTGTAATAACATAAAATATGTCTTTTAGCAGCGAAATAGACGGTGCGCGCGTCCCCCGCCACGTAGCCATCATCATGGACGGCAACGGGCGCTGGGCAGAAGCCAAAGGGTTGCCGCGCACGGCCGGGCATCAGGAGGGGGTGGAAACCGTGAAAAAGATTACGGAGGAAGCCGTCAGGTTGGGCGTCAGGTACTTGACTTTATATGCGTTCTCCACGGAAAACTGGAGCCGCCCGGTGTCCGAGGTGGCGGCACTCATGGGATTGGTCCTCGACCACCTTGAAGATGAGATTTTCATGAAGAACGATGTCCGTTTCCGTGTGATTGGCGACATGTCCCGTATCCCGGAAGCCGTGCGAGTGCGTCTGGAGGAGTGTATGCGCCATACGGCCGCCAACGGGAAGATGACGATGGTCATCGCGCTGAGCTATTCTTCCCGCTGGGAACTGGCGCAGGCCATGCGGCGAATGGCCGAAGAGGTGCGGGCAGGCGCCTTGTCGCCGTCCGAAATCACGGAAGAGACCGTGGAAGCCCATTTGCTCACCCGTTTTATGCCGGACCCGGATCTGCTGATCCGTACAGGCGGCGAGTGCCGCATCAGCAATTACCTGTTGTGGCAATGCGCCTACACGGAACTCTATTTCTGTGACACCTATTGGCCGGATTTCGGCGAGGACGAGTTCCGCAAGGCTGTTGCGGACTACCAGTCGCGGGAACGCCGGTTCGGCAAGACCAGTGAACAAGTGGCTATAAAATAAGCAACACCGACGTATGAAAACAGTAAAGGGCGTCTGTCTCACATTATTGATATGGGGTGCGGTCTTCCCGTCCGCGCAGGCTCAAACGGAAGAGAAACAAATAAAGCCGACCGTAGAATACACCCGTGTCCCCCGTTCCTATACCATCGGGGGGATTTCCGTGGAGGGGGCGAAGAACTATGACGATTACATGCTTATAGGATTGTCCGGGCTCACGGTGGGTCAGAAAGTGGACATTCCCGGGGAGGAGATAACCGATGCCGTCAAGCGTTTCTGGCGTAACGGCTTGTTCTCGAACGTTTCGATAGAGGCGGACAGCGTGGCGGGCGACAAGGTCTACCTTCGCATCAAGCTGACGCAGCGTCCGCGCGTGTCGCAGATTAATTACAGCGGCGTGAAAAAGGGAGAGCGTGAAGATTTGGAGAACCGCATCGGCCTGTTGAAGGACAACCAACTGACCCCGAACATGATAGACCGCGCGAAGTTTTTGATTAAGAAGTATTTCGATGAAAAGGGGTACAAGAATGCCGAGGTCGAGATCTTGCAAAGGGACGACGTGGCCGCGCCGGATAAGACCATTGTGGATATCCGCATCGACAAGAAAGAGAAGGTGAAGATCCATTCCATTACGATAGAGGGGAACCATGCCTTGAGCACGAAGAAGATAAAGGGCAGGATGTTCGTCCCGGGCGTTTTCAAGAAGACCAACGAGAAAGGACGCCCCGGCAGCTGGTTCCGGACGAAGAAATTCATCGAGGAGAAGTACAAGGAAGACAAGGAAAACCTGATCAAGAAGTATAACGAGCTGGGATACCGCGATGCCATAATCTTGGAAGACAGCGTGGTTCCCCACAACGAGAAGACGGTGGACGTGTACGTGAAGGTGGAAGAGGGCCAAAGGTATTATCTCCGCAACATAGAATGGGTGGGCAACACGATTTACTCCACGACCGCCTTGAATAACTTGCTCCGCATGAAGAAAGGCGACGTGTACAACCAGACGAAACTGGAGGAGCGTACGTCGACCGACGAGGACGCCGTGGGCAACCTTTACTATAACAACGGGTACGTGTTCTACCGGCTGGATCCGGTGGAAGTGAACATCGACGGCGACTCGATCGACCTGGAACTCCGCATCACCGAGGGGCCGCAGGCCACGATACGCCATATCGCCCTCAGCGGCAACGACCGTGTGTACGAGAGCGTGGTCCGCCGGGAGCTGCGCACCAAGCCCGGCGACTTGTTCAGCAAAGAGGCCTTGGAACGTTCTTATCGTGAAATCGCCTCGATGGGGCATTTCGACCCGGAAAAGATTGACCCGAAGGTGGTCCCCTCGCAGTCGGACGGCACGGTGGACATCAATTGGGGGCTGGAGTCGAAGTCGAATGACCAAATCGAGTTCTCCTTGGGTTACGGGCAGACGGGCGTGATCGGGAAAATCGGACTGAAGTTCTCTAACTTCTGCCTGGCCAACTTGTTCACGAAGGGCGGCCTTCGCCGGGGCATCTTGCCGCAGGGCAACGGAGAGACGTTCAGTATCAGCGGGCAGACCAACGGCCAGTACTACCAGTCGTACAGCGTCAGTTACACGAACCCGTGGTTCGGGGGGAAGCGCCCCAACGCCTTGTCGTTCTCGGCTTTCTTCTCCAAGCAGACGGACGTGAGCGACAACTATTACAACTCCTCTTACTACAACAGCTACTATAATTACCTGTACGGCTATGGCACGAGCGGCTCCAACTACTACGAGAATTTCCTCGACCCGGATTCTTACGTGAAGCTGTTCGGCCTGTCATTGGGGTGGGGCAAGCGCCTGCGCTGGCCGGACGACTATTTCCAGCTGTCGGCGGACCTGTCGTATCAGCGTTACATCCTGAGGGACTGGAACTACTTCCTTATTTCGAACGGTTCTTGCAACAACATCGCCTTGAACCTGGCACTGTCCCGTAACTCCACGGACAACCCGATTTATCCCCGTCGCGGTTCGGAGTTCACGTTGTCCGTGGGATTGACACCCCCGTATTCCTTGTTTGACAACAAGGACTACAAGAACCTGGCGAACAATTACCAGAGTGCGGGCTATCAGCGCGAGATGCAGGAGAAATACAAATGGATCGAGTACCACAAATGGAAGTTCAAGCTCCGCACCTACACGGCGCTGAGCAGCGTGGTGAAGTGCCCG
>CAYPMY010000047.1:0-14355 GCA_964412085.1 uncultured Paraprevotella sp.
CATTCCTCTTATACAAGTGGCATGTGAGAACGCGTTTCAAAAGCGCGCTTCCTGTAAAAAACAACAGCCGGGCGTCTTGTATATTATCCAAATAAGACATAATTTTGTTCACTGTTTGTCGTAACCGTATGTCATGAAACCTAAAAACAAGTTCAGGCTGGCCATCGCATTGGTTTCCGTCTCCATCCTGATTACCATCGCGGGAATAGCCGCGAGCGTCCGCCATTGCTTAAAATTGGTGGACTGCTGCAAAAAAGAAGACCTGCCTGCCGAAGCCGGGAAGTTCTCACAGAACATGATTTTCCACGCCTATTATTGGATGGCGACTGCCTTCGCTTGCATAAGCCTGGTAGCCGCCATGGTATTATGGTACTTCTACCAACAACAAAAGCTTCACCCGGAACGGGCCAACCTGACAGCGGACACACGGGATTGCAGGTTCGGGAAATTACAGGTCAACGTCTATACCAACGAGATTACCATGAAAGGGATTTCGAAAAAGAGCCGCCGCCAAGTGGTGACCTTGTTGGATTACCTCGTAAGGAACCCTGAGCACGAGATTTCATTCCCGGAACTCAACACGGTGCTCGACGGGAATTTTTTCAACGGCTCCCGCTCTTCCAAGCGGAAAATCAGCAACCTGAAATATGAGGCCAACCACGTATTGAGAAACATGGGGTTCGAATTAATCCGGCTTCCTCCCGACAAGCTCGCCCTGGTAACGAAAGAAAGGCATTGACTCTCCCCGTCCCGTATCTCCACGCCCGTCCGCCCGTCCGCCCGCCCTCACCGCGCGCTATCGTACTGCACATACCGGCCGCTGCCCGTGACGCCTGCGGCCTCCACCCTGACGGCCGTGCGCTTGCCGTTGTTGTAAAGGCGGACGGTGGCACTCCCCTTTGCGTCGAACTTCACCTCGGGCATCCATAGAAGCGTACGGCGATAATCTTTCGTCCCGGGCAAAAGACGGCGGCCGTAGTCGGGACTGTAGAAATCGTCGCACACGGCATAACCGTGCAGCAAGTAACGCCGGTCACGGCAAGAGGGGAAATATTCCCCGTCAGGGCGGAGCCCCATGCCCACGATGACTTCCGGCTGGTTGTCCTGCCGGTATTTCCAACTGCCCGTCTCACGGGGCACATAATCCGTATAGACATAAAACTTGTCCAACAGGCTCAGCGACCGGAACTTCTCGAAATCCCCACGCGACAACCAGTCGGGAACGGGATGGGTCGGCGTGCCCGGCATGACAGGCTTGTCCCGCAGACGGCCGGGCCAAGCGTCGTATGTCGTCCGAAGATAATAATCACGGTATTTGTCCATGTCGCCCACGAACAAGAAGGAAACAAGCGTGGACACGGCCCGGCTGTCCAGGTAATAGAAAGGCACATCGGCCAAGCCGTAATCGGCCATCATGTTATACGCGTCGTAAGCGTCGATGACGACTGCCGGCTTCGTCGGGTCGTAACGGCGCAACCCGTTCCTCCGCGTCCGCACCGTCACGGGAGGCAGTGCCCGGCCTTCGAACGAGCCGCGCACGAGGCTGTCCTCGCGGGCGAACGGCTCGAGGTCGCGCGGCGACATGTCCTGATAAAAGCCGTAGGGATGCGCGAAATGGGGATGGAACAAGTCCAGCTTCACGTAATAGTCCGGCCAAGCCTTTTCGTCGGTGAAGCCCTTCCGGCGCCTCTTGCCGACATACTCCGTCCCCTTTCCCAGTTTCGCCGCGCTGAGGAACAACATGCAATCGCCGTGAATCTCAGGCATGGCCATGTAGAACGTGCCGTCTTTCGTCTGTTGCTTCAATTCGAAGGTTTCCGCCCCCTGCGTGAACATGGCCCAGACGTTCACCTCCTTCTTCAGGTTGGTGGCCTTTCTGAAATCCATGTTTTGCCTTTCCGGGCGGTTGACGCACCCGCCGATGGTCTGGAACTTCTCGGGCAGCCAAGGTAACGCGAGATGCTCCACGTCCGCCATCTCGCGCCACTTGTAGCGTCTCCACCCTTGCACCATCATGAGCCGGTCGAGGGCTTGGCGGCGAAGGCTGTCGTCGGACTCGAAGTAATAACCCGGATCCTCCACGAACCCCTTGATTTCGCTGGCAAGGAGCATTTCCGTGAGCATCGTGCCGTTGTCGTACGAGTCTTCTTCCGTGTCCCGGTCGCGGACGGCAAGGGAAAGGCTGGACAAGGAGTCCGCCGGGTCGGCCAGCTGAAGGTGCAACGTGATGGAATCGAAAGGCTCGTAGGACTGACGCACGCCGGAAACGGCCAGTCCCGGGGCTTCGCGGTCGTGATGGTTGACGAAGAAGAGCCGGTCGGCATAGATGCGCCCGTCCCCGTCGAAGACCGTAAGTTGGTTGACGCCGGTGGGAAGGCTGTCCAAGGGGATGGACAGCCGGCAAGCCCGGGAGCCGGAGGCCGACCCGTCCGCCATGCCCGCCCCGCTTGACAAGAGCGACACGGGCAGGGGGCGGTAGAAACGGGACACCCCGCCGCTCATGACGTGCAAGGCAACGGGACGCTTCACCCCGACGGCCTGCATCACGGCTTCCACCACGCTGTCGCCCGCCGTGACAGACAAGGCGCAACCCTCTTCCTCCACTTCGGGAAGTCGCTCCTCGTACTCGTAACCCTCATAAGTGAAGGCCGCGCGGTAATCCGCCTCCCCCGACACGCCCGGCAGGCGGAACGTCGTCCGTCCGCGCTCGTCCGTGCGGCAGGCGGCCTCCACCTTTCCGTGCTTGTCCCGGACGGCAATCTCCACTCCGCCGAGATGCCGCCCGTCCCCGTCGTTCAGCTCGAGAGCCACCCGGCAGGCCGTGCCGGCCACAAGGCTGCCTCCTTCGGGATAGAAACGCAGGTCCGTTTCGGGCCTCTTCCCCCTCGGGGCTTTATAGTACCGGCGCATGGGGCGCAACGTCATGTCTTTCACGAAATTCCCGGCTTCTGCGGGCTCGTCATACACGGGAAACACCCGCGAATAAATCTTCTCGTAGTCGCGGAAAAATTCCTTGGCCATCTTCTTGCTGTAGAACAAATCTTCCGAAATGCCCGCATGGGGATATTCGCACTGCCCGAAGTCGAGCATCCAGCGCGTATAGGCCCTCAGCTCGTAGTAACCGGCATAAAGCGTGTCCTTCAGCACGAACATGCCGCGGGCTGTGCCGTCCTCCATCTCCAGCTGTTGCCGTTCCACGGGATACCCGTCCGGCGTGAGAAGCTCCACGTAGAGAATCTTGCTCAGGTCGGTCAACGTGCCCCGGTCGGAGCGCGTCACATACCCCTTGTACCAAATGGTGTCGCCGAGGAAGTAGCAGGTGTTGTCCAAATGGAGGTACACCTTTTCCTGCGGCAAGCCCTCCCCGAAACCCTTCACCTTGCGGTAGAGGGAGTCGAGGCCTCCAAACTGCGGAACGCCCGGCCCTTGGGCACAGGCCTGCAGTCCGGCCCACCACGCCACCATCAATCCTGAAAGGCCACGCTTCATAGTCCTGCGTCTTCACCGAAACGGCCAAGCGCTACAAAGTAACATAACAGGAACGACATAAACAAGGATCCAGCCATCAAAACTTGTCCGGTCTGGCGTCAAATAATGCCGGGAATATCAAATCGCTGATGTTCAACGCCGGGAGGAAACGCCGGAAGCGACGTTCGTTCCCCCGTCCCCGGCACCCTGACGCACCGGCGGATTCCATTCGTCAGAAAAAAGCCCCGTTTGCTTTGATTTCCCAAGCAAAACCCTTAATTTTGTAACACTTCAATCCATGCGCCGAGTCCAAGACATGAAACGCAAAATCACCCTCGTCGTGTCGTCAAGCGCCGCCTTGTTCCTCGCGGCCGTCGTCGGAGCCACCGTCAGCCTGCACCACTGCATGAAATGGTACAAGTACTGCGGCGACGGCACTCTGCCCCTGCCGGCCGTGAAGTTCACGCAGGGCATCATCTTCCACGCCTATTACTGGATGGGAGCAGCCTTTATATGCTTGTGCCTGGCCATCGCCATGCTGGCATGGTACTTCCGCCACCAGCAGAGGCTCCACCCTGAACTGGGCGGCCTGATGGCCGACACGTCGGAACGCGAATTGAAGAAGATACGGGTGGACTGCCGCACCAACGAAATCACCATAGGCGGCACCACCCGCCCGGTCCGCCGCCAGGTGGCGGCCTTGTTGGACTATCTCCTTGAAGCCGCCACGCACGAAATCTCATTCCCTGAACTCAACACGGTGTTCAAGGGGAACTTCTTCGACGGCTCCCCGGCATCGAGGCGGAAAGTCAGCAACCTCAAATATGAAATCAACGGGCTCCTGAAAGACGTGGGGTTCGAAGTGGTCAAGACTTCCTCCGACGGACTCGCCCTGGCCAGAAAGAGGGAAGCGGCGATCTGACACTGTCAGAAAGTCAAACCGGCCCCCGCGAGAATCCGCCATTCACGCCCCGGCACGGAAGCCTGCGGGAATACGGGATTCTCGCGGGGCTACGGAAAGTCAACATGGCAGCCCATAGGGCTTCCCGGGCCGCATCCTGCGCGCCGGAAGGCAAGGCGCGCCGCTGACGGCCGGAACGCGGGAAAGCAAAAGGCGGGTTTGCCTGTCGTTTCGACACCCGCCTCTTGCGGGCGGAACCGCTTCAGATAGAGCGGAAACGGGCCGGGAAGGCTCGCCTTCCCTCCGTTTCCGGGCATTCCCCGGCCCCACATGAAGACATTCCCCGTCCGTTCGGCTGAGAAAAAAAGTGTTTTCTCAGCCGAACGGAAAACCATTCGCTTGAAGTCGGAGCGCGGTCTGGCTTGAAAAGACGGAAAAACCGGCCCGGAAACGTCAAAGGACGTATCCGGGATCAGCTCGCGCTCCCTCTGAGAGCCCCACGAAGCCACGACACGGGACAACCGGGAATCGCGGCTTCGCTTCCAAAAAGACAGCAGAACCGCGAAAATCCTTTCTTCATGAATCTCCCCCGGCGCCGCGCAACGGCTCGTCCTCCTCGGGAATCATCTTCCCGGCATCGGGCTTGGCGCCCAACTTGATGAGCTTGTTGGCGGCCCCCACCACGCTCAACCGTCCGTCCTTCAGCTTGTCGGCGGCCTTGGCGAAGGAGGACGAAGCCTCTTGCAGCCTCTGTCCCACCTTCTCGAAATGGCCGATGAAGTCGGCCACGCGGTCAAGCAACATACGGGCGGTGTCGTAGATGGCCTCCTGGTTCTGCGTCTGCTGCATCTGCGTCCAGGCTATCTGGATGATGCGGAGTGCCGCCGTGAGATTCTGTTCCCCCGTTATGAACACGCCTTTGGAGAACGCCTCGCGCCACAACTCAGGTGCTTCCGCCAGGGCCAGCTGAAGCGCCCCCTCGTTGGGCACGAACATGATGACGTAGTTCAAGGCTTGGCGCGGGAACTTGATGTACGCACTGTAGTCCTTGCGGGCCAGCTCGCCCACATGCTGCCGCACGCTCCTGACATGCCGCTGCAAGGCTTCGGCGCGCTCGTCGTCGGTCTCGGCGTTCTGGTAGTCCACGAAGGCCGTAAGCGACACCTTTGAGTCGATTACCGCGTCTTTACCGTCGGGGTAATGCAGGATCGTGTCGGGAATCATCCGCTTCCCGGTCTCCTCGTTCAGGACGGCCTTGCCGGAACGGTCGCGCAGGGTCACTTGCTTCTCGTAGTGTATGCCTTCCCTCAGCCCCTGGCTTTCCAGCAGCTCGTCCAGTATCAGCTCGCCCCAGTTCCCCTGCACCTTGTTCTCGTTGCGCAAGGCCAAGGCCAGCTTGTCGGCCTCTGCCCCGATCTCGCGCGTCCGCTTCATCACTTCCTCGATGGCCTTTTCCAGCGAAGCCGTGTTCTTGTTGTGCGTGTCGCGGCTGCTGTCCATGGCCGCGCGCATTTCCCGGATGGTCTCTTTCAGCGGGTCTATGATAGCCGACATCTGCTCCGTGTTCTTGTCCGAGAGCTCACGGGAACGCTGCCCCAGCATTTCGCGGGTGGCGTTCTGCAGACGCTCCTGCATGAGGTCCAGTTGTTCCTTGAAGCGGCGGTCGCGCTCCTCGCCCTCGCGCTCCATCTGCCCGCGCACCAGCTCCAGTTCCCTTTCCACCGTCTGCTTGCCGGCGGCCAGCGCCTTGTTCTCGCGGTTCAGCGCCTCGCACCGTTCCTGCGACTCCGCCAGGCGGTTCTCCATGCGCTCCTCGCGCTCCTTGAAGTCCCGGGACTGCCGTTCTCCCGACTCTTCCATGTCGATCCGGCTCTTCTCCATCTCCTTCTCACGAGCCTGCAACAAGGTTTGCAGGGAATACATGCGCGCCCTGGCCCACAGAAGGGCGACGCCCGCGCCGCACACCAAGCCGGCGGCCAGCCATAAAAGTCCTGCCATTTCTTCTTTTTCCTTACGTTTTATAACAAAATTACAACTTTTCGGCGGATAAGACAAACAATCTTCGTATTTTTGCGGCCTGTGACATGAACTGAAAAGGCAGGACGGGACTTGTACCCGCGGAAGCGACAGACCCGTATCACGCCGAAGCCGGGCGGCCCGCGGCGGACGGATCACGGCCTCTCGCCGCTCCCCTCGCCCCCTGCGGCGCACGGCGGCTCGGACGAAAGGAAGGACTTTGGGCGTACCTGCCGCGGAAGACGCGCGCAAGCGCGCGGACGGCAGGGAGACGAACCCCTCCGGCGACTGAACACGACGAATATGGCAGAAACACTCGGCACACTGATCAAATCATGCAGCGACTGGCTCTGGGGATGGCCCATGGTGATCGTCCTGCTGGGGACTCACTTGTTCCTGACCGTGAGGCTGCGCTTCCCGCAGCGCAAACTGCTCAAAGCCATCCGGCTTTCGGTGCAGCGGGATTCTTCGGGCAAGGGCGACGTCAGCCAGTTCGGCGCGCTGGCCACGGCGTTGGCGGCCACCATCGGCACAGGGAATATCGTGGGCGTGGCCACGGCCATCACGTTAGGAGGGCCGGGCGCCGTATTCTGGTGCTGGCTGACCGGCGTGTTGGGCATCTCGACAAAGTATGCCGAAGGACTGCTGGCCGTCAAGTACCGCGTCCGCACCCCGCAAGGCAAGATGCTGGGAGGCCCCATGTATGCCTTGGAACGGGGAATGGGCATGAAATGGCTCGCCGTCTTGTTCTGCATCTTCACGGTGTGCGCCTCGTTCGGCATCGGCAACCTGGTGCAAAGCAACGCCATATCCATGCTTTGCTACGAGACATACCGCGTGCCGCAGGCGCTTACCGGGGCGGCAACGGCCGTATGCGTGGCCTTGGTTGTCATTTTTGGAGTGAAGAACATCGCGCGCGTCTGCAGCGCATTTGTCCCCCTGATGGCCGCACTTTACTTCTTAGGGTGCAGTTACATACTGTGGGCCAATGGGAACTATGTGTGGGAAGCGACAAGACTGATCGTGGAATCGGCCTTTAATCCCGAAGCCGCGGGCGGAGGCTTCGTGGGCGGCTCTTTCATCATGACCGCCCGTTACGGCATCGCCCGCGGGCTCTTCAGCAACGAAAGCGGAATGGGTTCCGCCCCGATTGTGGCGGCCGCCGCGCAGACACGCAATCCCGTACGCCAGGCGCTGGTGTCGTCCACGGGCACTTTCTGGGACACGGTGGTCATCTGCGCCCTTACCGGCCTTGTCCTGGTGTCCAGCATCTTGGCCTATCCCGACATCTCCTGCGCCGACGGGCCGTCCCTGACCAAAGTGGCTTTCGACAAAATCCCCTGTCTGGGTGTCCCGCTACTCACGTTCGGCATCGTCACCTTTGCCTTTTCCACTATCTTAGGATGGTGCTACTATGGCGAAAGGGCCATGGAATACCTTAGCGGCAAACGGTGGACGTTAGTCTACTGCGGCATCTTCATCGTCGGCGTATTCTTCGGAGCCGTTACGCAACTGGCCGCCGTGTGGAACTTTGCCGACTTGACCAACGCCCTCATGGCTCTGCCGAACATCGTATCCCTGATCGGGCTTTCGGGCATCGCCGCCGCCGAGACCCGGAAATACCTGTGGGAAGACCGTTTGGACGAAGAAGCCGACCCGGAAGACGACCCGGCGTAGGGAAGTCCCCCGTCTTGCCGAGTCAATCCGTCCCGATACTGTTCAACAAGCCTGCTTTCCCCTCGTTAACCAGTTTCAATATCAATTCGCCGAACAACGCGTTTTGCCAGGCGAACCATGCCCGTGTAAAGTCTTTCGGGTCGTCCTTATGGAAAGACTCGTGCATGAACCCCGTGCCTGCGTCCGTATTCACCAGCATTTCCACACAATCTTTGACTTCCCCGTCGTCACGGCTCGTAAAGGCCCTCATCATGATGCTCATCGGCCAAATCATGTCGTAACCCACATGCGGCCCGCCGATGCCTTCACCCGCCTTCCCTTTAAAGAAATAAGGATTGTCCTCGCTCCATACCAGCCTGCGGGTATTCTGATACACCGGGTCGTCCGCCGGCACGTCGCCCAGATAGGGCATGGCCAAAAGGCTGGGCACGTTGGCATCGTCCATGAGCAACCGGTTGCCGAAGCCGTCCACTTCGAAAGCGTACACTTTCCCGTAACGGGGATGATCGTACACGGCGTATTCCTTCAGGGCCGCCTCCACTTCGTCCGCCAATTCACGGCATTCCTTGGCCAACGTCTCTTCATGGTTCACCTCGGCCAATATCTCTGCCGCCTTACGCAAGGAAGTCACGGCAAAGAAATTGGAAGGCACCAGGAACTGGAACGTGGAGGCGTCGTCGGATGGGCGGAAAGCCGAAGCTATCAACCCCACGGGCCTCACGGGATTGCCCCACCCGTTATTGGTCGCGGTGTCGAGCGCACGCTCCGTCTTGCGCTGGAAACGGTAGGGGCCGTTCCCCTCCTTGCGCTGTTGTTCCCGGAACGTCTGCAGGACGCATGCCACGGCTCGCAGCCACTCGTCGGAGAACACGCTGGCATCTCCCGTCGCCTTCCAGTAATGGTATGCCAGGCGAATGGGATGACACAGCGAGTCGATTTCCCATTTCCGCTCATACACTCCGGGCTTCATATCCGTCATGTCGGATGCCCAATAGCTTCCCGTCGCCTCCTTGTTGAAGGCGTTGGCGTACGGGTCGAGATTGATGCACTTGAACTGGCGGCGGATTACACCGGCCAGCATTTTCCTCAGTTCCGGGTCTTCATCGGCCAACTGCACGTAAGGCCACACCTGCGCACTGGAATCCCGCAGCCACATGGCAGGGATATCCCCCGTGTACACGAAAGTGTCGTCCGCCCCGTCGAAGTGGACGGTCGTATCCAACGTGTTCGGGAAGCAATTCTCAAACATCCACGCCAATTTCGTGTTCGCCAGCAGTTTCCTGACGCGCCGCACCTGCTCTTCCACGGCTTTGGAAGTGAACAAACGCTTTTCGGGCCGACGGCTCTTCCACGTACTGACCCGGGTGTTGTCCCGTTCAGCCACATACTCCCGCACTCCGGCCGCCCGGGCCTCCGCCGCCGTCCCGGCGACCCACAAGGCCAGTCCCGCGGCCTTAACAAGATTCAAGTTCATGACGTTCATTATGAGTTGGCGTTAAGCCGGGTTTACCTTGTGAAACGGATTTCCACCGTATGGAACCCCAAGGCGCGGAACAAGGCCGTGAACTGGTTGCGCGCGTTGGTTTCCGCCCGACGCATATTCGACGGGGTCAGGCACTGGCGCAACATCTTCCCGTAAGCGCGGTCGTACAAGTCTCTGCGTGCGCCGTTCTCCCATTTCCCGCTCTCGTAAAACACCTTCGTACGGGCTTCGTCTATAAAATCCTTGTCCAGCAAATGCACGGCAGGCAGGCGGAGAGTCACGGTGTCGCCATGCGCCCGCACCCATCCGCCGGCCACCCTGTCCATGTCGATTCCGATACGGGGAACCCCGGTGTACACGGCCACCAGGCGGTCGTCGGTAAAGAACCCCTTGCGCAACGTATCCTCCACGACTTCGGACTGGACTGACAAAAACTCCCATTGCCCGATTTGTTCGATACGGCGTATCTCCTGGGAGGTCAGCTCGATACGGTCGTCAAAACCGGCTTCCACCGACATTCCTCCTTCACGATTCCATTTCGTCAGCAGCGCGACGGACGCAGCCAACGCGGCGGCCACGGCCAGCCACTTCACGGCACTCAACCATTTCCCCATTTCATTCCAGCCTTTTGGTCCGGCCCTCGCGCTCCAGCAACAGGGGCACGTCCGCCGTCGTGAAATCCTTTCGGAAAGAAATCACGATGTCCCGCTCGTCGTATCCCGACTTCACCAACATCGGCACCAACACGTGAGCCGCATTCTCACGGGCCATGTCCAAAATGCCCAACCGCGGCACGGAAGCCAGTATCTCGTCTTCGCCCTGACGCGTGAAGTCGGCCAGCTCCTCAGACGTAAAGCCCGAACGTGTCAGGGACACGAATTGCTTCACCTCTTCGTGATTGATGCGCGAGGAGGCCACGACCACACGAGGGTCGGGCAAAGTTACCACGATGCGGCCGCCCGAACGCGACACGTTCTTCTCGCTGAACCCGGTGAAGTCGATGTAAGCTTTCAGCGTCACATCGAGAGGCACCATGGCCTTGCGCTCGCCGATAGGGACTTCCACGTCGAACGCCCGCCGGAAAAGACTTCCTTTCACCCGCAAAGGGTCGTCCTTCAACACCAGCTTGTGCACTTCGTATTCGGCCGTATAGAGGCGGGCACACTCCTTCACCTGCATGACCAGCGAGAGCGTGTCGGCCCCGACGGACCCTGCATTCGCCTCTTTTCCGCGGCAAGCCGACAAAAGAGACAGGCACAAAACCATGACAAGACAAAACGCAGTCTTCATCGCAAGCGTTCGGGAAGCCCAAAGATAGGCATTTATGGGATAACCGGCAACAAAAGAAGACCTGAAAATATGACAGGCAGGCTTGTCCGGCTCACTTTTTTTTTGTTCCTTTGCGGAACCGTTGAGAAAAAGAAGAAAATGCAGGCACATTCCAAAATCACATGCATGGCATGCGCCGTCCTGCTGTGCTA
Organism: uncultured Paraprevotella sp.; assembly: GCA_964412085.1. Classification (GTDB taxonomy): domain Bacteria; phylum Bacteroidota; class Bacteroidia; order Bacteroidales; family Bacteroidaceae; genus Paraprevotella. Next base: position 11,027 of record CAYPMY010000047.1, read on the forward strand.
CAGTTGCGGCGGGAACAACCCGCGAACCGGCGACGCGCACGGCGAATACGAAAAGCCGGACACGGCAGGCACCGTGCAGGAAATGAAAGACTATCACTACAGCGCGGAAGTCAAAGCCGGACAGGCGCGGTACACGTATGACATCGTACGGGAAGCAGACGACACGCTTCCGACAGTGACGGGGGACGACGGTGAACGCTATGCCGACAACCACATCCGCTTGCGCGTGAACTGCGGGGGGAAAGAAATCTTCAATAAAGTATTTACCAAGGGGCTCTTCGGAAGCTATATGGAAAAAGGCTTCATGTCCCACGCCATCCTGGAGGGGATGGTTTTCGACAAGGCGGACGGCGAAAACCTGCGTTTCGCCACCAGCGTCAGCTACCCGGCTTCGGACATCTACATCCCGCTGTCCATCACCGTCTCGCCCGACGGCGGCTACCAAATCGCAAAAGACGAAGTCCTGGACACGGTGGTAGCCACGGACTCCGCGGGAACGGGGGGATAGTCCGGCAAGCGACAAGAGGGGGAAACGCCGCCCCGCCGGCCTTTCCCGGCCGCAATTCCAGCTTCGGGCCGAGAGGACGTCCCGCAAGGCGTCCGCGGTACGCCCGTCCTCATCCACATAATGCCGCCGCGGTACGGGACGAATGTCCACTCTTGCCGCAAAAGCGGGAGGGGAGCCTCCGGGCAGGCTCGAATCCGGCACGGGCGTTTTCCCGTCTTGGGCATGAGCCTCAAGGCACGGCGTTCCCGTTCCTTCGGGGCGGGGCCTCGTCCTTTCCGCGCAAGCTAAGGCACAGCCTTCCTGCCCCCGCCGGATCTTCCGAATCCTTTTCCACCGGCAATCGCGACGGCAAAGCTCGCGCCCGCTATCCCGCCACCGTCGGGGACAAGGCCGCAATCTTCCTCCTCCCCTTGTATTCGCGGAACAGGACGGCCGTCCTGCCGTACACTCCTCCTGCGGTCAAGGCTTCGCCCCATCCGTCGCCCGCGAGTCCATCTCCCGTCCCGCTTCGATGCGTCCGCCGCAATCGATGATTCCCCGAAAGCTGGAACCGGTCGCGCCCGGCGGAGCGTCCGCGGCGGCACGAAGCCCGCACGCCCTCGCCGCGGCAGTCTCCCCCGGAAGGAATCCAATCACGGCAAAGCGGCATCCCTTCCAATCCGTCTTTGCCTTTCAGCCCCTGTTTCCCGAACGCCAGACCGTCTCCCAGGCCGTGCGACCGCCGCCGGAAAAGGCTTCAGCCGCTTTTTTTTGCAATCTTTCCCGGAAACATGCCTCCTTTCCCGAACATTTTGACTATATTTGGGGCGTTACGACAAGACATGCGCGACGAGACATGAAAGACCGGATAAAGATAACCGTCGGGGACATCACGCGACTGCAAGTGGACGCCATAGTAAACGCCGCGAACCGTTCCCTGCTGGGAGGCGGGGGCGTGGACGGAGCCATACACCGCGCCGCAGGCAAGGAGTTGCTGGAGGAGTGCCGCACGCTGGGCGGATGCCGCACCGGCGAAAGCAAGATGACCGAAGCGCACGGGCTGCCCTGCAAGAAAATCATCCATACCGTCGGCCCCGTGTGGCACGGCGGAGGGTGTCACGAGGCCGAGCTGCTGGCATCCTGCTACGCCTCCGCCCTGCAAATGGCCGAGGCCCACAGCCTGAAAAGCGTCGCCTTCCCCTGCATCAGCACCGGCGCCTACGGTTATCCGCACGAGGAGGCCGCGAGAATAGCCTTGGAAACCATCAAAAGCCACATACGGGAGGGAAAATACGGAGGCGACGTCGTCCTCTGCTGCTTCCGGGAAGAGGACGCGGAAACATACAAAAAACTCATTCAAGAAGACAAGACATGAAAAGGTTTGAACCACAACCGTGGCTGTTGCCACAACCCGTGCTGGTCATCGGCACTTACGACGGACAAGGACGGCCCAACGCCATGAACGCGGCCTGGGGCGGACAATGGGGAATGAAGGAAATCATGGTCTCAATGGGCAGGCATGCCACCACTGAGAACCTGGACCGACAAGGGGACTTCACGGTGGCCTTCGCCACCCGGGGCACCATGACCGAGGCCGACTACGTGGGCATCGTCAGCGCGAAGAACGACCCGCAGAAAATGGAGAAGACGGGATGGACGGCCATACGGTCGGAAAACGTCAACGCCCCGGTCTTCACGGACTTCCCGATGACGCTCGAATGCCGTATCAAGGAAAGGATACACGAATCGGACACCGGATACTACATCATAGCCGAGGTGGTGAACATCCTTGCCGACGAGAAATACCTCGCAGCCGACGGCAAGCCGGACATGGTGAAGATGGGGCTGATTGTCTTCGACCCCATCCACCACAGCTACGCCAGCCTCGGCCAGACCGTGGGGAAGGCCTTCTCCGAAGGGAAGAAGCTGAAATAAGACAAAGTGTCAAATCGACAGCCCCGCCCCGCGAGAACGGCTTGTACGGGCACGGGGCGGGGCTTCGGCGGGGAGAAACGATTCTCGCGCGTCGGCGTTTTGCCATAATGACAGCGCGGCGGGCTTTTCCCGCGCATCCTGCACGGCGCGGGAAGCCACGATGCCGGACGTCGCGCCCCCTCCCGTCCACGGATACGGGCATCCGCTTTCTTTTTGCACGGGGGTTCCCATGGACGAAGAGCCTCCAAACAGACGGAAAAAGGGAGATCAAGGCGTTCCCATCCCCCGCCCGACCCCGCAAAATCCGGCAACGAGAGGAGATTCCCGGATTTTTCTGCGGAGAATGATTTCGTTTTCTGCGCCAAACGAAAAATCGTTTGGCTGAAAGAAATCCGGTTTTCTGCGGTTTTTGTACGTGAAAAGTGCCGGAATCCGCATGCACGCACACGGATTCGCGTTTTTCCCGAGCCTGGAACCTTCCTTTTCGCGACTTCCGTCCGCCCCTCGTTTTGACATTCTGTCATCAAGAAAGGCGTTCATGGCGCGATTTGCACCATGGACGCCTTTCTTTCCGCCTACATCACGGACGGGAAGGAACGCGAGGCGCGCATAGGCGGAAGTACGAGGCGCGCCGGCCCGTCTCACGGCTCGCGCCGCATCCGCGCGACGGCCTCCGGACCATCGGGCGTTCCGGGCGGCCCCGCGGCCTGCATGTCGTTGAACAGCCTGACCAACGAACGTCCCACGGCCCAGGCAAGGTTCACCGGCACGGCGTTGCCTATCTGCCTGTACTTGTCGCCCGTAGTCCCGGCAAAGGCCCAATCGTCGGGGAACGTCTGGATTCGGGCATACTCCCTTACCGTCAACGGACGTGTCTCCAGCGGATGGCAACGTTCCGTCTGTTTCT
>CAYPMY010000048.1:0-14225 GCA_964412085.1 uncultured Paraprevotella sp.
CCCCGCATGCCGGAAGGACAAGGCGGCCGCGCCTGTCCCCGCCGGCGCGGAAGATCGTCCCGGCCCCGCGCAAGCCCCGGAGGCGCGGCTTCCGCCCGGATGACGTTTTGTCAGAATGTCAGTTCCGGCCCCGCGAGAATCGCGTATTTGCGTCCTTGCCGGGGAGGCGCGGCGGATGCGCGGTTCTCGCGCGCCTGCGGGAAGACAGAATGTCGGCGGAAAAGGCTTCCCGCTTCCAAGATGCGCGGCGGGCGGCGGTTTCCGGCGCATCTTGGAGGAGGGCGCGCAAGCCCGAAGCGCGTTTCCCCTTGCAAAACGGCACTCCTGTCTTTCGCCCTTTTCTTCTCCAAATAGAGGGAAATACGGGTTTCCCCGCAGTCCGCCGCGCCGTCTTCAAGGGGAAAACCCGCCGTCTTGCGGACGTTGAAGCCGCAATCGGCGCAGGAAAAAAACGTTTTCACGGCAGAAACGGGATTTTTTCTCAGCCGGAAAACGCGCGGATTCGCTTAAAGGATGTGAAAAACCTGCCCGTTCCCTGAAAAAACGTTTCGGGAAACGGGCCTTTCCGCTCCTGTTCCGCGTTTTCCGGCAACAGCCCGCGGCGGGCGGGACGGGCTTTTCCCTTTCGTTTTGCCCGGGAAAGCGGGGAAACGGGCGACAGATTGTCAGAAAGGGGAGGCACGAGCCGGACGCGGGAAATGAATGCCGCGAGGAAAGGGAACAACCGTGCCCTGCATATTAAATTGAGTTAAATCGCGGGAGGGGGGAATGGCACTATGAATCAAAATACATACTTTTGCGATGCGGGCTGGCAAGTTCATGTCGGTCGGGCAGGTTGAGTCTCCCGATTTTCATGGAACGCGATTCACGGCCCGTCCGACATCAACAATTTCAAACTGACAAGTCATGGACGCACAGAAAGTCGACATGTTCTTCCTGGCAAACGGCAGCAACCTTCCGGCGCGGAAAGCGCCTGTCATCCGCGAAAAGTTGCTTTCACTTGACGACTCGAAGTGGACGGCTACGGAATCGACCGATTCTACCTCGGCCACACGGGCATGGGCGTCGGCAAACTGCTGACGTGCGGCGGCCTCGGCTTCTGAGCCGTCATCGACTGGTTCAAGATTTCCGATTCCACGAGGGAACAGAACTACGAAAAACTTCAGGCTTATCTCTACTAAGAAGTCCTACATCGTCCCGGCCGTGGCATACGCGGCCGTGATCGCATGGCTCGTCGCGGCGGCGACATCGGAAGGGCAGACGCAAATGACGGTTTGCCCCTCCAAGCTGTTGTACCATATCCCATGCCCGGGATGCGGGATAACACGCGCCACGATACTTGTGTCAAGAGGACATTTCTTGGAGGGGATAAGGCTGAACCCCAACGTGATACTGTGCATGTCATATTTGCTGGGCTATCCTGCGCTTGCCTTGTACGGCCTTGTCAGGCGGAGGCCTGCTTTGTTCCTCGCGTACAAGAGGCTCGACGGCGCGCTCAAGTCGAAATCCATATTGCTGACATTCCTGGCATTCGAGCTTGTTGTCTGGATATGCAACGTGTGCAGGGACGTTTGAAGGGGGCTTCGCGACGGTTCCCCTCTCCCGCACCGAGGGCTCGGGACGTCCGACTTCCCGTCGGGACTGTCCGCGATGGAACGGAACCGCCTCGCAGGACGGCCGCACGGGACGCCGCCCGCCCGGCAATCCATCTCCCAACGTACTTTCCGGAACCGCCGTGTTCCTCCGGGAAGAGACACGCCACCGATGCCAACCCGCCGACGGCGGTCAGCCGGCGGTGTCCCGATTTACGCCGGCCAGCGTCAAGCTCCATGGCCAGGGCCGACAAGGGAAGCCCGCGCCGCCTTCCGTACCGCAGGCAGACGACGGACTCGCGGCGGCCACAAGGCATCCTGCATGCTCACCGCCTTGTCCGGGACTAAGCCCGAAGCCATCGGTCCACGACGCGCACTGCCCTCCCGCGCCCCTCCCCCGGCCGCGGCATGGCAGCGAGAGAGAAGCCCGGAAGCCTCAAGCCCGTCATCCGACGCCCGACACCGGACGTCCCTGCCGCAACCGGCGCAAGCGCAACAATGCCTCATAATAATAGTAATCGGCATAGATGATGGAAGCGTCTATCTCGCTCCCCGCCGGATGGTGTCCCGTGCTGTGAAGCAGGAAAGACACGCAACGTTCCCCGCTCTGGTAGTCCCGGCTCAGGGACGACAGCATGTTTTCTGCCGCCTCGCGGTATCGCCGTCCTTTCTCGCCGCCCACGAAACCGCCCAACTCCAGCAAGGCGGAAGCCACCACGCAGGCCGCCGAAGCGTCCTTGGGCGCCGACGGCGACGGGTCGTCGAAGTCCCACAGCGGCACCCAGTCGTCCGACCGTTCGGGCAAACGTCTGAGGTACACGTCCGTCACCTTTTGCGCGAAGGACAGGAAACGGGGGTCGCGGGTCTCGCGATACACCATCGTGTAACCGTAGATAGCCCAGGACTGCCCCCGCGCCCACATGGACCGGTCCGAATACCCCTGGTGCGTGACGCCTTTTATCAACTTGCCGCTCACCGTGTCGTAGACCGCCACGTGATAGCAAGAGCCGTCCTCGCGGAAATGGTTCTCCATCGTCGTCTCGGCATGACGCGCGGCGATTTCGTACAGATCCTGTCCCCCGCCGTTGCGCGACGCCCAGAAGAGCATCTCCAGATTCATCATGTTGTCCATGATGGTGTTGTGCGGCCATCCTTGCCTCTCCACCTCGCGCGGCCAGCTCAGTATGGTGCCTACCCGCGGATTGAAGAGCCTGGCCAGCTGGTTGGCCGCGCCCACAATGACGTCCCGGTAGGACGCACAAGGCGCGATGCGCATCCCGTTGCCGAAACTGCAATACACCAAGAAGCCCAAATCATGGTCGTACGGGTCGCGGTCGGCCAGGTAAGCCAGCGAGGCCGTATAGTTCCGGGCTTGACGCCCGACGTAAGACTCGCCGCTGTATTCATAGTCATACCACAAAACGCCCGGCCAGAAGCCGCCGCACCATTCTTCGGGCGTGGCCTGGCGGCAATTCCATCCCGTCCTGCCATCCTTCAGGTCTTCTGCAAGGATGTCGCGCGGCATCCGGGCATAGTCCCAGCCTCCGCCCTTTTTCAACCCCTCCAGCGCACGCGCCACCTGACGGTGGCAGTATTGCAGGTCTTTCTCTACGTCGACCCGCTGCTGTGCTGCCGCCGGACGGCAGCACAGCCCCCACAGCAAAAGGAAACCTGCCTTACAGCTTATCCGTCTCATCGTCGCCATCCTATAAAATCCCTATCGTGCATTCTTCACTCCGTATGCGCAGAAGGTGAGATAGAATGCACACACCAGCAGCACGCACACGCCGGCCGTGATGCCGGCGGTGTCCGTGGCCGCGCCTATCAACGGGGTCACCGCGCCGCCGCCCGACACCGCCGTAATCATCAGCCCGGAAATCAGATTGGCTTTCTCCGGCATACGCTGCACGGCCATGGAGTAGATGATGGAGAAAATGCAGGAGCAGAAGAATCCGATGCCGCCCACGCAAACCAAGTCCGCTGCGGCGTTTTCACAGAAAGCCAGCACCAGAATGGCGGCAATGGCGGCCAGGATATTGATACGGAAATACTTCGTCTCGGAAATCCTGGTCATGAAGAACACGCCGAGGAACGCCCCCGCCGTGCGGCAAATGAAGTACACCTGCGGAGCCACGCCGGCATCCGACGTGTCCCAACCGAAACGGTCTATCATTACCTTCGAACTGATGAAGTTAGTGGCCACGTCGATGCCCACCACGAAGAAGATGCCCAGGAACAGCAACAGGACGGTACGGTCGGACAGCAAGCCCCACACCTTCCCCATCGTCACGCCGCTGTCTTCCCTTTCCTCACGAGGTATGGGCGTGAAGTAAAGCCAAAGGGCGGACACCGACGTAATGGCGCCCAGCACGGGGAAAGCCAGGTACCAGTCGCCCTTGTCGCCGCCGCCCAGCACGTCCACGGCAAAAAGCATGACGAACGGGCCGCAGAACGAAGAGACGGCTTTCACGACCTGCCCGGCCGTCAGGCTGCTGGTCAACAGCTTGCGGTCGGTCACCACATTGTTCAGCAGAGGGTTGAGCGACACTTGCAGGATGGTGTTGCCGATGCCCAGCAGGGCATATCCCGCAAGGCAAGCCCAATCGGTCTTCAACAACGGAACGAGCATGCCCACGAGCGTGACCGCCATGCTGAGCATGACGGTGTCCTTACGCCCCCACGAGTTCATCTTGATGCCCACCGGTATGCTGAAAAACAGGAACCAGACGAAAACCATCGAGGGCACGAACCCGGCCATGGTATGGCTCCAGCCGAACGCTTCGCGCGCGTAATCCGACGAAATGCCGACAATGTCACAAAAGCCCATCACAAAGAACCCAAACAGGACGGGGAGGACCGCAAGCACAGACGTTTGTTTTTTCATGTTGTTTTTATGTTTTTAAAATGAGTGTTTCCCCCGTTTCACGGTGTGACCCGGAACCAGTCGACATCCATCCATCCCCGGTTGGCCGCAGGCTCGGCATGCGGCTCCACGCACACGAAGCCCACCTTCGCGCCAATCCATTTGCCCTGACGGGCCTTGAACGGCTTGCCGCAGGGGATGAACGCCTGTCCGTCGAGGCTGTATGCAAAACGGCACATCCCCTCCCCGGCCACCTGTACCCGCAAATAGGCCGAACGGCTGACCGTGGGCGAGTAGATGATGGTTTGACGTTCGGACGGCTCGAGACCCGCCAACTTCTCCACGGATTCCTTTCCGCCCTGCTCGGCATCCTTGCAAATCCGCTGGACGAGGATGAAACGGTCGCCCTCCCGGCGCACGGTCAGTGCCGCATAATCCCATCCCATGACCATCAGGCCGCCTTCCTGGCCGTTTTCCTTGCTTACCATCGTGACTTTCGTCGTAGCCGTAAAAATCGCGGACGGGAACTTCTGGAGCAACATGTTGGACGCTTCCCACAAATTCACGTACTTTTCGGACAAAGGCCAAGAATACAGGCGGATGAAACCGTATGGGGTGGTAAATCCGTACAAATCATGGTAATTGGAATGCCATTGCCATTGCAGTCCAAGCTCCGTAGTGTCGAACTCGTCGCTTTCGACCGGGTTTACCCGGACGGAATACGGCACGGACGGCTTGCGGTACGCCTGCACGGGATTGCCGCAACCGTCACCGTCCTTGTCCTCGCCCACCACGGGCCAGTCGTCCTTCCACGTCATGGGCTCGAGCCAAACCACACGGCCGTAACATCCCCTGTCCTGGAAATGGACGAACCAGTCTTCGCCGGACGCGGTTCGCACCCAACCGCCCTGATGGGGGCCGTTGACCGGAGTGTCCCCCTGCTCCATTACGCGCCGCGCCTCGTAAGGTCCGTACACGTCGCGGCTTCGGGCGGCCATCTGCCATCCCGCTTGTACGCCGCCGGCCGGGAACATCAGGTAATAGTAACCGTTGCGTTTATAAAATTTAGGCCCCTCGGCCGTGTGGTTCACATCGTCGTTCCCGTCGTAAACGATGCGGGAAGGGCCGACCACCTTCGTGCCCTCCGCGTTCATTTCGGCCACGCACAGCACGGAATTGATCTGGGCACGGCTTCCTGCCCACGCGTAAACCAGGTAACACTTCCCGTCATCGTCCCACAACGGACAGGGGTCGATGACGCCCTTGGCCGCCTTGACCAGCACCGGTTCCGACCACTCGTCGGCGGGATTTTCCGCTTTGACCATGTACACTCCGAAGTCGGGGTCGCCCCAATAGATATAGAACTCCCCCTTGTGGTAACGGATACTCGGCGCCCATACGCCCTTGCCATGCCGCACGGTAGCGTAGAAGTCCGCCGGGACCAACTCTTTCAAGGCATAGTTCACGATTTCCCAATTCACCAAGTCCTTGGAGTGCAGGACGGGCAAGCCGGGGACACAGGAGAAGCTGGAGGCCGTCATGTAAAAATCATCCCCCACGGCGCAGACATCGGGGTCGGAATAATCCGCATGAATCACCGGATTCTTGTACATGCCATTGCCCAGGTCGGGCGACCACACTTCCGACAGGTATCCTCCGGGTTGCGCCGCAAGGGGAATCGCCCCGCAAAGGAGGCAACCGCACATCGCCACCCTTGACACGCCTTTTGACAAACTTTGTTCCATCTTCGTATGCTTTCCGTTTGACTCGGTTTATAGCCTCTCCTTATTATTGTATATACGAACGAAGAGCGGATTCCTCCCGTTTAAGAATACAAAAAAAACCTGCAAAAAGCAAATTCGGCTCTTTGCAAGGCTGTTCCATGCCGACAGTCCCTTAAATCTCAATCAAGCTGAACGAGTAAGCCGGAAGTTCGTATTCGAATTCAGGCTTCACCTCGATGCGGCTCTCCTCCGGACGGGCATCACGGTCGTCCCAGTTGCCGCACAGCACGTGCAGGCGGGCATCCAGACTTCGTGCCTCCCCGAAACGGTCCTTCAGGCTCGACAAGTCCAGCTTCCCTTTCACGGGACGGTTCAGGAGGTTCACCATCTTGACATATACTTTCCCCGTCTTGGAATCGCGCACCGCGCTGACCGCCAGACGCTCGCGCACCCCCTTGCGGCCTTCGTTCACCGAGAGCGTGCTTTCGATATACTCGTCGCCGCAATAGTTGCCGCAAAGTTTCTGCACGTAGTAACCTACCGTGGGCTTCACCTCCTTGTTGTTGAAATAAATCATGTCGGGATTCCATTGCGTATGGCCTTCCTTGGCCAGCAAAGGGGCATACGAGGCCATGGCCACCACGTCGCCGTTGCGCTCCATGCCGCAAATGTGCAGGGCTTCGCACAAGGCCGTCTCGACATCGTTGGGACGACCCGGCGTATGAGCCGCGTATTCGCCCAGATACACTTTGGAACTGTTACGGTCGTATTGGTCATAATAGTCCTGGTGATAAATGAACCATCCGGGTGCCTGGTAGTAATGCTCGTCAATCATGTCTATCCCGTGGTCCTTGGCCAGACGCCATCCGGCCTCGTAATCGCTTCCTTCCGACCACGGCCCCGCCGTGCCGCAGACGATGATGTCCGGGTATTTCTCTTTCACCGCCTTGACAATCATCAGGTAGCGTTCTTCGAACGTGCTGGAAATCAAGTCTTCGTTGCCGATGCCTATGTATTTCAGGCGAAACGGCGCGGGGTGTCCCTGCTCGGCGCGGAGCTTGCCCCATTTCGTGGTCTCGGCATCCCCGTTGGCCCACTCCACCAGATCCAGCACGTCCTGCACGTATCCCGGCATCTTGTCCATCGGGATGCCCCCCTGTTGCCCGTGCCCGCGGTCGCTCGAGTTCTGGCAGCACACGCCCGCCGCCAGCACCGGGAGCGGTTCGCACCCCATGTCCTCGCAGAACTGGAAGTACTCATAATAACCCAGGCCTTTCGTCTGATGGTAGCCCCAAATGTTGCGTTGGGGCTTGCGGGCTTCCAACGGCCCGATCGTCTCTTTCCAATTGTAAATGTTGTGCAGGCCGTCGCCATGGGCCACGCAGCCTCCGGGGAAGCGCATGAACTTAGGCTTCAGGTCGGCCAACGCCTGTGCCAAATCGGCCCGCAAGCCGTTCTTGCGCCCTTTGAACGTCTGCCGCGGGAAAAGCGAAATCATGTCCAAGGCCACCTTTCCCGCCCCAAGCGGTTCCACCTTAACGGAAGCGCGGTCGGCGTCGGCAACGGCTTTCAGCTCCGCCGTCGTCTTCTTCCAGTCCGGCCCGGGGGCTTCAAGGGTGGCTTGTGCCACCACCCGGCCGTCTTGCACGAGGCTCACCCGCATCTTTCCGCCTTTGCCTTCCAATTGCCTGGCAAACAACGAGAAATCGTATCTCTCGCCTTCGCGGACGGGAATGCCGTCGAAGCCGCCATTCGACAAGGCCACCCGGCCGGGCTGCCTCACGTCCACGACGGCATAGTTCGGGTTGTTCTCATGGACGGGGGCGGACGTCCGTATCTCCCACGTCCCGCCGTCGCCTTCCAGCGTCCAGCCGAAGTCGGCCTTCCACTCCGCGTTCCTGCCCCTCACGTCGGCCTGGGAATACTCGAAGTCGCGGTTCTGCACCAACTCGGCATACAGTCCGCCGTCGGCCGCATAATTGATGTCCTCGAAGAAGATGCCGACCAACTTGTCGCTGATTTTCTTCGTCCTGCCCGCGTCTATCCTGATTGCGGCCTCAAGGGGCTTCAAGCCCTGGAAGCGCGCTTCGTTGTCCCGCGCCAGTTCCCCGTCGAGCCCGGCCCGGTATGCCGCGCTTTCCGCGGCCTGCTCCATGCGCTCCACTCCCGCATACGGCACCTTGAACACTTGCCCGTCCACTGTCCGCCCGTCCACGAGCACCCGTTCCGTCGCCGAAGGATAAAGGGAAGCGTCGACCTCGCGGGGCTTGCCGAAATGGCAGAAGTCCTTGGAAACCGTCTCGTACACCCCGCCGTCCTTGGTCTTGAACAGCACCTTGAAAGCAGCCGTGGCCGCGTCATACGACAACACGGGGGCGATGCAGCTGTTCACTCCCTCCATATAAGGATAGTCCTGCGGTCGCCATTTCACCAGATCGGCACTGCGGGCCACGGCGAACTGGTTGGCGTAATCGTTCACCTGGAACACGCAACGCCACGTCCCGTCCGGCATCCGCATCAGGTTCGGGTTGTACATTCTCTTTTCCGCCCCGAAGTCGCTCCTGACGAAAGCGCGGCCGGGGCCGATTCCCTTCCACGCCCGCCGGTCCGCGCTCCAGGCAAGATTCAGCCCCCCGCCTGCATGCGCGCCGTAGGCGACGAGGTACACGGAATCGGGGACAGCCGCCGGGGCGACCGACCACGAACCGCATCCCAACAAGGCTGCGGAAAGTACCTTGTCCACGAAATGTCTTTTCATTCCAAACCCTTATCGATACCTCGGACGGGACAACCGCCCCGCCGTTCAATCTTCCCCGGCTTTCATTCCCGACTGTCTGATCAGGATGTCCGTCGTGACTCCCCGGCTCGTCAGTTCCAACACGGCCGTGCGTTCAGCCTCCGCCGTGTTCTGTTCCAGCAGGTAGCGTACGGCGTGCTTCCCGGCGCGTCCGGTGACGGCGGAGTCCGCATCGAGGCGCACCCACGCGGGTTTTCCCCTGAGCTCCAGCTTCCAGTCGTCGGAGTAAGTCTGGAACATGATGGAGTCGCCCGCTTGCAAGGCCGAGTCCTGCAACGCGAACTGACCGTTCTTGCGCGCGGGGCGCCCGACGTTCAAGTAGTTATACTGCACGTAAGCGGCCGTATAGGTGTCGCCGTCGGCAATCAGGTTGATTCTCGCCATGCGCACCGTGTCGGGGCCGTCGTTCGCATCCAGCCTCACATTAAGCCTTTTGACCATATAATATCCCTCGGGAACAATCCCCGACAGGGAGTCGCCTTCGATATGGATCCAAGCGTCCGAAGTGCTGATTTGCCAGTTGTAAGTGGTGGCAAAGACCAGAGAGTCCTCGGTCTGGTCGGCATAAAGCGTGGAATAACCGTTGGGATGGATGACTTGCACAAAGGAATTCTCCACGTCGTCGCACGCCGCGCACAAAAGGCCGCCCGCCGCTATCAAGGAACCAATAACTTTCTTCATGACATTCATTTCGTTAAAAACAACAAGCAAAGGTAAGCAAATAATTGAAAGTATCCCTGTTTGTCGTTACCTTTGCCGCGCGGGACGCCCTTTTTATAACGATATTTATGAAATTTAACGGACGGGAGGCCGCGGAGGGCTTCCCGCAGGCCTCATCGCCGGACAAGTCCGCATCCGGCGCGCCGGACTGTCCGGCACCGGGCCGACGCACGGAGGGGAATGCCAGGATGTACGTTTTTTTCACGGGCACAGTCCTGCGAACCGTCGCCCCCTTCCAAGGGGACGGCCAACTGCGGCCGGCACGCCTCGAAGCCCGGCGCCCGCCTTCGGACGCGAGCCGGCTTCACAGGAATCCCCTCGGAGGAAGTTTCCGAAGCCCTTGGGAAAGAAGAAATTGCCATGGATTGCCCGCCCTTGTCCCGGCCAAGGCGGGCGTTCCCCGGAAGCGCCGCGGGACGGCGGGGGAACCCTTCGCGCCGCAGTCCCGGCGGAACGGCTGAGGTCGGGGAAAAAATCTCAGCCAAACGATTTTCCAATCTCCTTAGATTGATTTTTCGTTCGGCGCAGGAAAAGAAGCCGTTCTCCCGACCCTGCCGCGCCGTCCCCCGTTTTGTAACGTTTCATGCCTCTTACCACTTGGCGGGGCTGTCCGTCGCCTTCACCTTCTTGGCGTTCCCGCCGCACTTGATTTCGCAAGGACGGCTGGCCGTATAATACCACGCCCCGCCGCGCCGTTCCATGGACACGTCCGCCGGTTCGGACGAACGCACCTCCATCCCCTCGGAAAGGAACAGCGAGCCGTGCCCCAGGAACAGGCGCACGGGCGCGCCGTCTTTCTCGCTCAGGCAGGCATACGAGGCGCGGGCCTTCACCCTCCCCCACCCGGTTTCCTCGTCGCAAGACGCGGAGGAGAGGATGAAGTCCTTCCGCCCGTCCCTCAGCGCCACCTCGATGCCTACCGCATCGTCGGCCCCCTCCGGCCTGACAAAGTCCACGCGACTGACGAAGTTGCCTTCCGACGACACCGACGGCTCGAAGACGGACACGAACGGGCGCGTCCAGGCCTCGCCCGTCTGGCGGGCCACGTACGTCAAGGTGGGCCGCCCCTTTATCCTGTAAGGCATGGACGCGTCGCGGCTCAGCCCTTCCGTCTCGGGGCTCAGCGCGCGGAAGACCTCCCGCCCGGGCATGCCCTGCTGCCACATCGTCATGCGGATGTCGTCGCCCCCGGCGTCCGGCCTCACCACGAAGTCCGCGCGGATGTCCTTGTCCGTCCGCGCCACCCGCTGGTCGTATATGTAGGAATAAGCGTACAAGTGCCCCCCGGAGAAGCTCAGTTCCTCCGACGGCGCGAAGTCCAGCGGGCCGCCGTCGGCCGCCGTCACGCTCATCGCCTGCCCCAAGTTGTGGTAGAAGTAATCGTGCGTCTTGTCGCCGCCTTCATGCTTCCGGCTCCGGAAGATGTCCACATAGTAACCGCCGCCGTCCGTGTCCACGATGCTCAGCAGGCGCGTCTGGTCGGCCCGGGTCTCGGGCTCGCGGAAGTACGTCTCGGAGTAGCAGACTCCCTTGAAGTAATTCCCCGACGCCAGGTTCCGCTCCCCGGCCGTCGACGGGCGGGGGTAACTGTGCAACAGCTTGAACGCGTGGTTGCTTTTCATCACGGGGTAAGAGGAGACGCCGTCCACGCAAACGGTGTTGTGGCTGGGGAACTGGCTGTAATATTCAAGATAGTCCTGGCCGGAATACAAGGACTTCCCGATGCCGGCGTCAGGCCCCAGCGTCAGGCCCTTCCCATAGAGCTCCACGGACAGGCCGTTGGCATGCTGGTGGTTGCCCTCGCTACCGTTGAGCGAGTACATCAGGCTCCGCCCGGCGTCCATGCCGTTCCGCTGCACGAGCCAACTGGCCTTCGGCGCGTGGAAGGTCGGACTGACGTAAGTCTCTATGGCGCCGGCCGCGATGGTCGTGTCTATCTCCAGAGCCTCCTCGGGATACAGGTCTGCCGGGCTCCCGCCCGTCTTGCGGCGGCCTCGCGCCGCGGCGAGGTCCGGCTCGAAACAGCGCAGCATGGCCGTGAACCGCTCCTCCTGCCCCCGCTTGCCATGCCGCCGGGCGTTCTCCACCATGCCGCCGAAGCAGTCCGTGCGCAACGGGCCGGGATGCGTGTCCCCGAACCCCACGGTCTTGCGGCTCGGGAAGCAGTACTGCGGCATGGCGGCCACGGCCTCTTCTATCACCGGGATCTCGCGGGTCAGGTCGCGCCCGAGGTACCTGTCGAAGAGCAAGGCGAAATCCGCATAGTCGCAGACCACGTTGCAGCTGTATCCCGGCGACTCGTTCCAGATTCCCGTCCCCTCGTCGAAGCCGTAGTCGGCCAGGGTCTTCAGCCCCCACTGCCGCAAGGTGCTGTCCCGCGCCACGACATCGAGGTAATATTCACGTCCCTTCCCGTCCTCGTAAGCGTCATTCCCGTCCAGGACCAAAGCGATGTCAAAGATGAAACGGGCCTGGATGATGTCCCAGTTGTTGTGGGGCACGCCGTTCCGCGCTATCACGTCGGCCATCTTCTTCAGCGCCCCGGCATAGACGGGCATGCGGTCCGCGTAATGCCGCTCCATGTACGCGTAAAGGAAATCGTAGCATTCGACGAGCAGGGGGACGATTTCCTCATGGATGACCTCGAACGAAGTCATGCCGACCAACGTCTGTTGGTGGCCGTGGTTCAAGTCCCGCGGCAGGTCGCGGTAGTAAATCCCCTGCAGATAGGTGTCGAGGACCTTTGCCGCCATGCGGCCGTACTTCTCCTCTCCCTCTATCCACCACAGGTAGGCCGCGTCGCGCGCGCAACGCATGATGTCCGCGTTGCCGCCCTCTATCTGCGTGCCCGCCTTTTCGGGCCGCACCCATTCCAGGGGCTGGCCCGGCAGATCGCGGTTCTTCATGTAAACGCCCCGCGTCTCGTCGGCGTACGGCAGACGCTCTTCTATCCCCGGACGGGCGTACGCCGTGGCGGCGGACCGCGCGCCGCTGAACATGACCGTGGGCACAGGGGCCTTCTCCTCCCCCACGTGGCTGAACCACTCCCCGCGGATGTACACGTCCTTGGCCTGTGTCTTCCAATTCATGTAAAGCCGCGAGCTCAGATAGTCTTCCCCGCGCCCCGCATACTTGTCCACATTCCGCCTCAGGGCTTCCACGGCCTCGCGCGCCCACTCCCGCTCCCTTATCAGTTTCAACGTGGCCGGCTTCCCCGAAGGAGTCGTCACGACGCGCGGATGCCCCGCCTCCTTCCCGTCCGGCACAGGGGCGGCGGGCAACGCGGCAAAACCCGTCCCGAGGCCCATGGCCACGAGAACGAACCATTTTTCCCCCATGATCTTCATTTGCAATACTTGATTCCCATGACGACATATACGAACGAACGCCGCATAATACGCAATCAATACCACTCGATGTTGGAACTGTAGCTGCTCTGCTTCTTCCATTTCAGCACGTCGGCCAGCTCCGAAGCGTTGGCCGAGAAGGTGAAGTTGTAGGAAGTGTAAGGACTTAGCACCACGCTTGCCGACATGGAAAAGCAATGCAAGTCGCGCGAGACGGAAGCCGTCGTCATGGACAAGTGGTGATAGTTGAAGTCATACCCCGAAGAATAGGTCAGGTTCCATCCGTCCGAGATTCGGATATTCCCCGAGAAGTTCAGCGTATGGGTCAGCTTGTATGGGTAGCGCATCTTCTTCAAGCGGATTTGCGCGCTTGTGTTTTCCGACATGGTCACGCCGTAGGATACGGTAAACGACCAAGGCAACTGGAACTTCAGGTAGCCGTCTTCGTCCACTTCCGCCTTCTGCGGTTCCTTTCTGGCCCCGGCCCTTTCCGACTTCTTGCGGTCGGGGTCTATGTTCGTGTCGCCCGAATCCTCCTCGTCCGTCTCGCCGTCGGCCTCCTCCTCTTCCTCTTCACTCCGCCCCTTCCCCCACCCGAAGAGCTTCTTGAACGTCTCGTTGTTGAACGTGTATGACAGGTTCTGCGACATTCCCTGGAAACGCCCGAAGCGTCCGTACGACCATTCCGTGCGGTCGCCGACGCGCACGTTCCCGTTCTCGTCGAACTCGTATGCATAAGTGGCAAACCTGGCGTTCATGCTGAACGTGTAGTTCCACGGGGTCTTGATGCGCACTCTCATGGACAAGTCGCTCCACGGCTGACGCTCTGCCGCCATGTTGTAGCTCATGTTCGCCCCCAGTTCGTCGACAAGGCTGATTTTCCGCACAGAATCGTTCTTCGTGCGAATCTTCATCTCGATGTTGTTGGAGATGTCCATCGACACGTTCCCCGTCTTGCCCCTGCCCGGCACGCCGTAGAGGCTGCCGCTGTAGGGGGAATAGCTTACGGTGGACACGTTGCCGTCCTTGTCCGTCTTCACGTACGTCGCATAATAGCCGAAGCGCGGCGCGCCGAAGTCGGGGGCGTAATTGAAGCTGACGGTCGGGGTGAACACATGGCGGATGGTCTGTATCCTCTTGCCGAACAGAGGCGTGTAGAAGCCGTAGAGCTTGGTCGTGGCC
>CAYPMY010000049.1:0-13980 GCA_964412085.1 uncultured Paraprevotella sp.
CCTTTGACGGTTTGCGCCTTGCCGTCCGTGCTTCCCACTTCCACGGCATCGGCCAAAGTCCCGGCCACGTAGACGTTGTCTTGTTCGTCGGTGGTGACGGCCGTGATGGTCGCCGCACCGCGCAGCCCGACAGCCCAGGCGACGTTCCCCTCGCCGTCATACTTGGCCAGGTAGGCGCTGTTGGCAATCGGGTCGAGCGTGGTGCTCCCGAAAGTGACCGGCTGCGTGAACGCCCCGGTGGCGTACGTGTTTCCCTTGTTGTCCACTGCCACGGGCGCTTGGAGGTTGAACTCTTCCCATTTCGACACGGTGTTCCATACCGTCGCGAACCACTTCTGCTGGTCGGCGGCGGATGCCTGCGTTCCGGCCAAGGACAGGCCGCAGGCCGCGATAAGTAATGTTTTTCTCATAATGGATGATTTAAAAAATTTAATGTTAGGTATTGTCATGTCCGGCCCGGATCGGGTCATTCTTCTTCCAGTCCCGGGTTGGCCTCGAGGGCGTCGGCAGGGATGCGCAACGTATAGCGCGGGTCGTCCTTTTGCAACGTGTAGGTTTCTCCCTTGTAGGTCTTGGTCAGTTCCTGGCGCGTGGTACGGCGCAGGTCGAACCAGCGGTGTCCCTCGAAGGCCAGCTCGCGGAAGCGTTCGTCGCGGATTTCTTCCCGCAGTTCGTCCTGCGTCATGGCCGAGATTTCCGCCTCGCGTTCCGGGTAGGCGGCTGCGGAGTAACGTTTCCTCATCAGTTCCGTCAGGTAATGCCGGGCGTTGTCCATGTCGTCCAGTTCCGCAGCGGCTTCTGCGGCGGTCAGGTAGAACTCGGCCGTCCGGAAAGTGCACCGGTAAGCGTTGACCCCGGCTTTCAGCACTTCTGCCGCGCTGGCGGACAGTTGCCTGTAAAACCTGCTTTTGCGTAGGTCGCCGTTGCGGTAAAGCGACAACAGGCCGGGCGCGACGTATCCCACGCCGAGGGAAGACGAATTGAAGATGTTCTCCATGGAGAGTATGGCCTCCACGGACTGGTAATGGTTGGGCAGGGCGGAGGAAGAGGCCGTGAGGTCTTCCAATTCCCCGTGTTTGCCGATGACGTCCGTCGCACAGCCGTAGGCGCGCCGCCAGTCTCCCATGTAAAGATAGGCCCGGGCGCGGAACGCTTGGACGGAAAGGGTGTTGAACCGGTAAGTCTCGCCTTCCGGCCATTCCCCCACGTTCAACAGCTTTTCGGCCTCGTCGATGTCCGACAGGATGGAGGAGTAAACCTCCGCCACCGTGCTGCGCGACAGCACCTTGTCGACGTCGCTGTCCAGTTTCAAGGGGATTCCCGCGGTGTTCGCGGGGTCGCAATGCGTGTAAGGCTCGGCATACAGGTTCACTAAGATGAAGTGCATGTAAGCCCGGAGCATATAAGCCTCCCCCGCCAGCTGGCCGCGCTCGGCGTCAGTGGCTTCCGTGATGTCGTGTCGCCGTTCGATGACCGAATTGGCGATATAGCTTACATAATAAAACTGTAGCCACTCGAAAGGCAGGGTGGCCTCGTCGGGGATCGTGTCGTTCCACCGCCAGATGTCCAGGTAAGAGTCCAGGTTGGTCGTGTTGGTCTCGCCTTCCATCGTCAGCTCGTCGCTGCGGAACGTCGTCTTCCCCCGTTCGGCGGGGATGCGGGAGTAGGCATCGGTGAGCAGGGCGCGGTATTCCTCGGCCGTCTTCGGCATGACCTTGCCCACGGGCTGCACGTCGAGGAAATCGTCGCAACCCGTCAGGGACAAGAGTGCGGCCATGACCCATGGTATGTAAAGGGTTCTTCTTTCCATTGTGAATCCTCCTCTTCTTAGAAATTGACGTTAAGCCCGAAGACGAAACTCTTTGGGATGGGCGTGGCGTAAGGGTTGCCCATCGTCTCCGGGTCGAGATAGTTATGGTAGTTGCCTGCTATCACCCAAAGGTTACGTGCTTCCAAGGACACGGAAGCCCTCTTGATGCCTGCCGGCTTCAGCCATTTTTCCGGAAGTTCGTAACCCAGACGGATGCTCTCGAAGCGGAAATAGTTCTGCTTCTTGACCCAGATGTCCAGTTCGCGGAACAGGTTCTGCTCCTTGTAGCGGAGGTACTCGCCCGCCCGCCCGTCGTTCTCGGTCATCAGTTTGGGAAAGACGGTGTTGGTGTGGTCTGGTGTCCAACGGTCTAAGATGTCCCGGTTGCTGTTCAGCCCCCGGTCGTAGTTG
Source organism: uncultured Paraprevotella sp. (assembly GCA_964412085.1). GTDB lineage: Bacteria > Bacteroidota > Bacteroidia > Bacteroidales > Bacteroidaceae > Paraprevotella. The sequence goes on from CAYPMY010000049.1 coordinate 2,222, forward strand.
GCAGGGTCGTATGTAGGAGTGGCCTGCACGTGCATGCCGAAGTTGAAGATGCAGTTGATGCTCAATGTGACGCGCCTGTACTTGAACGTGTTCATGAACCCCCCGGAGACTTTCGGTTCCGTGCTCCCGACATAACTGTACAGGCTGCGCTGCTCCTCCGCGCTTAGCGTGCTGGCGCCGGCGTTGTTCAACTTGAAAAATTCTGTGGCGGTCACTTTCCGTCCGTCCCGCGTGAGGAACAAGGGATAACCCTCGTCGTCCAGCCCGGCCGTCTTATAGGCGAAGATGGCTCCCACGGAATGCCCCTCGCGGCTGGGCTTGGTGGCGTTCCCGGGCACGGTCTCGCGCAATACCGTGTTGTCGTTGAAACCGAAGTTCAGGTTAGTGAACCACGTAAAGTCTTTGGTGTGTATGTTGCGCGTGGCCAGTGCTATTTCCACGCCTTCGTTCCTCATTTGCGCCCAGTTCACGGTCGTGGAGATATAGCCGGTTTCCAAAGGCAGCATGCGCAAGCCGATAAGGTCTGTTCCTTTGCGGTAGTAGTAGTCCACGCTCAATGAGATGACATCGTCCCAAAGCGACAAGTCCGTTCCGATGTTGGCGGATTGGGTCTTTTCCCAGCGCAAGTCAGGATTGGGGGCGTTGCTCGGGCGGATGGCGTCTTCGGAGTTCCCCGGCAAGATGGTGGTCTGGTCGTAGATTCCAATCAGATAAGGCGAAGTGTTCTTGTCGATGTTGCCTTGAATGCCGTAAGAGGCGCGGAGGCCCCAGTTATTGACCGCCGTCACGTTTTTCATGAACGCCTCGTCGCTGATGCGCCACAAGCCGCTGACGGAGTAAAGCGGCAGGTAACGGTACTTCTTGGCCACGCCGAAGATGTCCGAACCGTCGAACCGGATGCTTCCTCCCAATGTATAACGATGGAGCAAGGTGTAAGACCCTGTGGCAAACCACGAGACGAAGGCGTTCTCGACATGGCTTTCCGTATGTAGCGGGATGCTTTCCGCCATTTCCTCGTTGGGGAAGAACACGGGCTTGGATGTCAAAGTCCGTGCATCGTATCCATAGACGGCGGAATAGAGCGATTCGTATTCGTTGTGCCGGATTTCCGTGCCCGCCATCAGTTCCAGTTCATGTATGTCCTTGAAACGGTTCTGGTACTCTGCCATGGCTTTCCATGTCCATTGGGTGCTGTGGTTCTCCGTGATTTTGTTGGAACCGCGATCCGGAAGCACGGTCGTCCCGTTGTATTGGTATTGTTCCTTTTCCCGCCGCATGGCGTAGCTGTCTTCCCCGGCATATTTCTCAATCATGTTCTCGTCCCATTGCAAGCCGAATTGCGAGGTGACCTTGAAGTGTTCGTCCCATTTGAATTCGGTGTCGAACACGGACATCAGGGAAGTAAAGGTGTTCTCGTGGGACGTGTTGGCGCGTTCCTCGAATATGTTGAAGTCCGGCACGATGTCGTCGCCTTGGCGGTGTTGCACGTTGGTGTCGTAGACGTAGTTCCCCTCGCCGTCGAACGGACGCAAGTAGGGGTTGGCTATGCGTGAGTAGTAGACGGGGTTCGTAAAGCCTTCGTTATAGGTCAGGTAAGACTTTTGCTTGCGGCGGTTGGCGAAAACGGAGACTCCCGCCTTCAGCTTGCTGTTGATTCGGTAGTCGGTTTTCAGCGTCAGGTTGAAGCGTTCGTTCTTTACGCCTTCCACGTTGCCTTGTTCCACGTTATAGCCCAGAGCGGAATAATAAGTGGCTTTTTCAGACCCGCCGGAAAGGCTTGCGTTGTATTCTTGGTTGAACACGCCCCGGAAGAGGATGTCGTTCCAGTCCGTGTCGACAGTCCGCAGGGCGTTGATGTCGGCTTGTGCTTCGGGCGAGAGGGCATTCCAGCCTCCCGCCTTGTATGCGTCGGTCAGCCCGTGGCCTGCGATGATGCGGGCCACGTCGCCCTTGTTCTCGCGGTAGGTATAGCCGGATTGCAGCAGTCCCAGTTCAAGGCCTACCTTTTCGTCGGAGTTCAAGAGGTTGAGGCGGTCTATGTCCGTCTTGGGGTTATACGTCAGCTTCATGGAGAAGTCGATTTGCGGCTTGCCCGCTTTCCCTTTTTTGGTGGTGATGACGATCACGCCGTTTGCGGCTCTTGCCCCGTAAATGGCCGTGGCCGCCGCGTCTTTCAATACCGTGACGCTTTCAATGTCCTGCGGGTTGATGCCCGCGATGGAAGTCTGGTATATGTTGTCAATGTCTTGCAGTTCTTCCATGGACGGGATGTCCGTGCCCTCTAAGGGAATGCCGTCGAGAACCCACAGCGGGTCTTGTGTCCCGTTGATGGAAGAAGTGCCGCGGATACGCAGCTTGACCGGTGCGCCGGGTGCGCCGGAAGGTGCCACGCTGGACAATCCGGCAATCTGTCCGGCCAAGGCCTGGTCTATGTTGTTGACCCCACCGATAATTTCGTCGGACATCCTTATCGTTGTGACGGAAGAGGTCAGCTTGCGGCGGTCAATTTCTTGATAACCGGTGACGACCAACTCGTTCAACTGCTTGGAATCGTTTTCCATGTAGACTGTATAGTCGTCTTTCCCGGATTGAAGATGAATCGTGGTCGTCGTATAACCCATGAAACGGCAAGTCAGGTTCCGGGTTTCCGAGGGCACTTCCAGTTTGAACCTGCCGTCCAAGCCGGTCGTTGTGCCATGGGCCACGGTTCCTTGCTCACTCATGACTGCTATGGTCGCGCCGACGACAGGTTGGTCGTCTGACTTGTCGAGGACAGTACCGGTGACGGAGCGGGTCTGTGCCGCCATGGACAGAATCCCGACGAACGGACACAAGAGGATGCATTCGATTTTTCTCATATTCAGTCCTTTCGTTGTTCTTATTTGGTCAATCCGAGTGCCGTTTGGATGCGCATGATCATGTCGTCGTAATGGAAACGGGTGGCAGGATCGGGAATGTTCCGTTTTTCTTTCAACAATTGTAAGATTCTCGTCAATTCCCCGCGTTTGACGCTGATGGCGTCGCTGACCCGGTTGAGCTGTGTGCCGTACATGTCGATGAGGCGGGCATTGCGGTTGTCGCCGTTCATGGCAGGAGAGCGTCCGTTGATGTCGCAAGGCAAGGCTGTGGTGTTTAGTGCCGGCAGTGCGGAGTGGAGGAACTTGCCGGTCTTCACGCTTTCCTCTTCGGCGGCGGCCGTGACGAGTGCGTCGACGAATGATTTTTGCAGGTTCCGGGTCATGACATCGAGTTTCTGGCCGGCCATGGTCGGCTTGAATATGTGCTTGTGCAGCATGTCTGCCATTTCCACGGGGGTAAAAGCTTCCTCGCCGTTCTGGAATTCATTTTCGAGCATACGTACCATGCGCTTGTTGTCCAGCAAGTCCCATAACAGGTAGTTCAGCGTGTTCTTGTACATCGCGTTGGGACTTTGTTCCAATGTGCCGAACGGAGTCTTTTTCAGCATGTAAGTGTAGTCGGAGATAGGAGCGTCGAACAACCAGGCCGGATAGGTGATATACTGGTCAAGCAGGAACTGTACGGCTTCTTTCTGTTTCTCCTTTTCCACAAAGGTATAAGTCTTTTGGCCGTCGCCGACTTCCGTGTTTTCCAAATATATTCCGCCTACGTTGGCCATGACATGGTAAGGATAGAGTCCCCATTGGGAGACGACTCCGGCGTAGAGCTTGGCCGCGTTCTTATAGGTCTGCCCTTTTTCGCCGGTGGTAGTCCATTCGATGATTTTCGGTACGATGCGTTTCAGGTTCTTTATGCCGTAGCCGGCCGATTCCATGGCGTTGTCGCCCAAATCTTCGCTGAGGGAACGCGGGTCTACGGCCTCGCGTGCCGGTTGCTCCTCCCCGTACCTGTATGTGTTCCCCGTATGGCTCTCCAACAGTGCGCGGAGCTGTTCTTTCTCTGTTTCCTCGTCCGGGTACCAACGATACCCCCATTCGATGGCAAAGCGGTCGTAGGGGCCGATGTGCGGGGAGGCGTGAGGCACGCCGTCTTCCGGCTGGGCCACGTAGTTGAAGCGGGCATAGTCCATGATGGAGGATGCCGTGCCGCCGGCCCGTGTCATGAATCCGGGAGAACGCAGGGAGTCGGTCGGGTAAGCCCAGGATGCAATCATGTTGTGCTTGAGTCCCAGGGAATGCCCTGCTTCATGACAGGCTACGAAACGGGCGGCATCTCCCATCAGGCTGTCGGGCAGTTCCGGGTTCCGTGCGGCCGGATTGACGGCACCGGTCTGTACTACTATCCATTCGCGCAACAAGGATACGACGTTGTGCCACCAGATGATGTCGGCTTCGATGATCTCACCGGTACGTGGATCAATGACCGACGGCCCCATGGCGTTGGACTTGTCCGAAGCCGCATAGGTGAACAAGGAATATTTCAGGTCGTCTCCTTCTGCCTCCATACTGTCGGTATATTCTTCCACCCTCACGGCATCTTTGAATCCGGCTTGCTCGAAAGCCGTGTTCCAGTCCAAAATGCCCTTGCGGATATAAGGACGCAGTTGCTTCGGCGTGGCCGGGTCGATGTAGAAAGTAATCGGTTTCTTCGGGGATGTCAGCTCGCCGCGTGAATAAGCGGCTTCGTCCGACGGTTCCAGACGCCAGCGTGTGATGTAGTCGAGAGACTCCACTTGTTGCTGACGGTCGGAAAAGCAGAGGCGGCGGGTGGTGAAATACCCCACTTTCTTGCTCTCCTTGCGCCCCCTCATCGGGATTTCGGGTAAGAGACTGAGCGAAGAACTGACCACTACGGTCACGTTCACCTTGCTCTTGTCCTCGGTCACGACTGTGGTAAGTTCCGACGTGGCTGTGATATTGTTTTCGAACGCCTTGATTTCCAGAATATGCGAGAGGTCGGGATTGGCCGGCGTACCGAGGTTTATATTATTGAAAACATCGTTGAGTCCGGTTTGCTTCCCGTTGAACAGCTCGTCGATTTTGACCACGACAGTACTGGAGTCCGGTGCCATTGCCTCTATCTTCAGGCTGGCGATGAGCGGATTGATATAGTTGTCTGCTACCGACGAGGCCAAAGCGTCGGTGGCCGGGACTTCGGGAGCGGGGCGTCGCTGACGGATATAAAGATTCTTGCTCTCGCGTTGCCATTCGAAAGTGACCACTTGGTTTCCATAATTGATGCCCTTGTTCACCCCGGCTTCATTCAATTCCGAAGGCACTTTCTGCAAGCGGTTGGTAACCAGAAATTCACGTCCTGATAGTCTGGTAGGGAACTCCAGATAGAAGCTGTCGTCTTTCTTTATGATATTGGCTATTCCCTTGAGGGCGACCGAGTCTCTTCCCGTCAGTCTTTTATAATCGGAAGTGACCGAGTCTTTGGGTTCAGCCTTGTTTTTGTTTTTCCTGGCTGATAGGGAAAAGGTAAAGCCTGCGTTTTCAGCCACGACGGGAGATTCCGCCATTGTGGCCATGGCGAAAGAGAACAGGCTTGCCCATATTATGTATGTCCTTCTCATCCCTTGTGTCCTGTACGATACTTATGAAAGGTGTTTCGATGGTGTTTCCCGACGGAATGCTTCGCATTGGATTGTTCGAAAGCGTGTCCCTTTTATTTCAGCCGCGCCAGAGCCTTTTTGATTCGTTCCATGGCCTCTGCGATGTTTTCGTCACTGGTGGCATAGCTCATGCGGAAATGTCCGGGAGAACCGAAAGCGTCGCCGCCCACCGTGGCCACATGAGCCACGTCAAGCAGGTATATGGCAAAATCGGTGGAGCCGTTGATCACGCGTCCGCCGTCCTTCTTGCCGAAATACGAGCTGCATCCGGGGAACAGGTAAAACGCGCCCTCCGGGTCGTTCACTTCTAATCCGGGGATTTCCTTGGCTAACCCGACAATCAGGTTCTTGCGGCGTTCAAAGGCTCGGCGCATGTCTTCCACGCATTGTTGCGGCCCCCTGTAAGCGGCTTCGGCCGCCTTTTGCGAAACGGAGCAGGGGCCGCTGGTGTACTGGCCTTGTAGCTTGCTGCAACCTTTCACGATCCATTCGGGAGCGGCGATGAAGCCGATTCTCCATCCCGTCATGGCGTACGCCTTCGACACCCCGTTGACGATGACCACGCGGTCTCTTATTTCCGCGAACTGGGCGATGCTCTCATGCCGATCGGTATAATTGATGTGCTCGTAAATCTCGTCGGAGATGACAATCACGCGCTCGTGCCGCGCGAGGATGCGAGCCAGACCTGCCAGCTCCTCTCTGGAATATACCGAACCCGTCGGATTGCAGGGGGAACAGAGTATCAACGCGCGCGTTCTCGGCGTGATAGCCGCTTCCAGCTGCTCGGGCGTAATCTTGAAGCCCTGCCCTATCCCCGCCTCCACGATGACCGGCTTCCCGTCGGCCAGTCTGACCATTTGGGGATAGCTGACCCAGTAGGGAGCCGGAATCACCACCTCGTCCCCGGCACCGACCAACGCCATGACGGCGTTGCATACGGATTGCTTGGCTCCGTTGGAGCAAAGGATTTGCGACGGCGCGTAGTCCAACCCGTTCTCGCCTTTCAGCTTGGCGGAGATGGCCTCGCGCAGTCCGGGATAACCTGCCACGGGGGAATAATGCGAATAACCCTCCCATACGGCCTCGACCGCCGCCGCCTTCACGTGCTTCGGAGTGCCGAAGTCAGGCTCGCCTACGCTTAAGTCGATTATGTCCACGCCCTGCGCCCTCAGCTCACCGCTCCTCTGCGACATGGCCAGGGTCGCGGAGGGAGAAAGCCTGCTCATACGGTCTGATAACTGATTCATTTGTGTTTCCTGTTTTATTGATTCTCGTGGCTTAATGTTGCAAAGTTAAGCAAATTTGCGGATATGTGCTACACTTTTAATTGCTTTTCGATGAAAAAGGTGCCTTTTTGTTGAAAAACAATCTCGTCCCCCGCTGTTGTTTCCTTTTCCCGAGGGATTTTCTTCAGTTGGAGAAACAAATTCAGAAAAATCCAGATACAGAGTGTAAATTCCCATTAAAGCCGACTTTTGCATGCATTCGTCCAGTCCCATCCCCTGCTCGCTCGTGCAACGTGACTTTGATTTTTTTGGTGTGTCGTATGTCGCAAGTCCGACAAAAACGAGTACGAGGGCATACGTAATGCCCAATCCAATCGTGTTGCTGGCTATGAACCAGTTGGCTATGGTTGCGATGATAGGTTCGATGAGTGCCATGATGAGATATGTCCCCATTTTTGTTTAAGTCTTTACGGGTGAAATATCTGACTAAAAACATGTTCAGAATGTTCTGGCTGTGACGAGGAAAGTAGAGACTAATATGCAAAAAAATGGTAGATAGCGAGGCTTCGGTAAGGAAGGAATACAAGACAAACAGTAGTGAGACGTTGCGAATGACAATCTGCTGACACGGCCTATCAGGGTAAAGGCTACGATAAGTTCAGCAATGATAAGTCCGAGGAAAACGGTCTGGTTGCCCAAGATAATTTGTCAGTGTGTCAGTCCGGTAATTACCAAAGCAAACGTCATCCTCCTGTAGACACTACGCATGAGTTCGGAAGAGGTGGAAACTTGTTCCGCCTCTTCCGAGTCATAAGCGTATATGCTTTTGGTTTCCATCAAGTTGTTTTTGAGAGGAGGGCTATTTATTGAAATGTAATGCGTGTCCCATACGTTCTTTTTTTGTCCGCATATATTTCTCATCGTAGGGGGTGACCGGGACTTCGATGGGAACATTTTCCACGATTTCGAGTCCGTAGGCTTCCAAGCCTACACGTTTGACCGGATTGTTCGTCAACAGGCGCATTTTATGCACTCCCAGTTCATGCAGGATTTGAGCCCCGACTCCGTATTCGCGTTCGTCGGGCAAGAATCCGAGATGTACGTTGGCATCTACGGTATCCATGCCTTCTTCTTGTAGTTTATAGGCTTTCATCTTGTTGAAAAGACCTATGCCGCGCCCTTCCTGATTCATGTAGAGGATAACGCCTTTCCCGGCCTCTTCTATCATTTGCATGGATTTATGGAGTTGCGCTCCGCAATCGCAACGCTGGCTACCGAATATGTCTCCGGTGACGCACGAGGAATGTACACGTACTAAAATCGGTTCGTCCGGGTCCCATTCTCCTTTGATAAGTGCCACGTGTTCCAGTCCGTTACTGGTTTGGCGGAAAGTGATGTCGCGGAAGTGCCCGTAGTCGGTAGGCATATCCACTTCGGGGCCGCGTTCCACCATGGATTCCTGTTTGAGCCGGTAAGCAATCAAGTCGCGTATGGCTATGATTTTGATTCCGAAATGCGCGGACACTTTCTGTAATTCAGGCATGCGGGCCATGGTGCCGTCCGGGTTTAGGATTTCGATAAGGGCGGCAGCCGGTTGCAGGCCGGCCAGACGTGCCAGGTCGACAGCGGCTTCTGTATGTCCGGCACGGCGCAGTACTCCTTTGTCTTGTGCATACAGAGGATTGATATGTCCCGGCCGTCCAAAAGTTCCCGGGTGGGAAGACGGGTCGGCCAATGCGCGGATGGTGGCAGCCCTGTCGTGTGCGGAAACCCCGGTGGTACAGCCTTCCAGTTTGTCTATGGTTATGGTGAAAGGAGTACCCAAGATAGAAGTATTGGTGCTGACCTGATGAGGCAAGTCCAGTTCTTCGCTACGTGAAATGGTAATCGGTGCACAGAGCACGCCTCTTCCTTCCTGAAGCATGAAATTCACTTTTTCAGGCGTAATCGTTTCCGCCGCCGTAATGAAGTCGCCTTCATTCTCACGATCCTTATCGTCCACTACTATTACGAACTTGCCTTCTTTGAAGTCTGCAATGGCTTCTTCTATTGTATTCAGTTTGAATGTGTCCATGACTTTATGATGTTTTATTCGATTCCTGATATTTTCTCGATTCGTCCGGCGATAAACGCGCTGTATTCTTTTATTTGTTGTATGTTCTTGTAAAGACGCAACCTGTATAGCCAAATCCGAAAATAAAAGAATATGCCAACAGGAAATATGATGCCCAACACCATATTCCACTTATGATTGTGGAACGGGCGCGTATGTGCATGCGTGGACACGACAGGAAGTTTATTCAGGGCATCCAGAATTGCCGCATCCCGACTGTTGGACAGTATAGTGATGAGGCTTTCCATTTTCTGGCTTAGGCTGATTACGGCATGGTCGTTGACATTATGGAAGAAGATGTGCAGGTAGTTGGGTGGAAATCGTAACCGGCTTCTTTGCGCATAGGCTTGCCATTCTTGCGACAAGGCCGTGAGTTCCGTTTTTACGGCGGGATAATCCGGATTGTGTATGATGACTTCTTTACGGGCAATATGACGAGTTATGCTGAGTCCCAGAATCTTGCGTGCCATATCGATATAAGCCTCGATGTTGAACACGGAAGAGTCTTTATTGGCCTTGTAGGTCAGGAAAATGCCGATAGGGCAGAGTACCATGGAGCTGAGCCATTCTCCGAACCAGGGAACCCATTCCCCGCTTTTTGCCATTTTCTCTCCTGACACGTTGATGATATAATAGAAGATGAAAATGGTGACGGAAATGACAACGGGTACGCCTAAACCGCCTTTGCGGATGATGGCTCCAAGAGGGGCACCGATAAAGAAAAAGAACAGACAGGCTAAAGAGAGTGTGAATTTCTTGTGCCATTCGACCCAATGTGTCCAGGTAGATTGGTCTATGTCTTTCGAAATCAATCCGCGGAATTCATATTCATTAGTAGCTGCCGTGCTTTTTTGCATGGCGTTCCGTAAGATACTCTGTTGTTGGCTAACGGTCAGTTTGCTGTATAAAGTGTCGAAGTTCAACGTCTGTCGGGCAATCTTGACCGAGTCTTGTGAGGCAATGTTTACTTTTCTCCGATAAGTCGTGTTCTGCAAATAGGTGAAAAGCGAGCGTCCGATACTGTCGCTTTTATGAGCCAAAGAATCGAGTCCGATTTCAATCTCCCGCAAATTCTTGGTTTGTGCGTTTCCACTGAATACGTTGGCATCCATCATGCTGAAATTGTTGTCGAACGGAATCAGATCGGTCTCTTGGATGAATGTCTCCCGCATATAGGGTACGTTGGCACGAGCCATCATGTTGCCTTGGGCTTGCATGTTGCGAAAACGTTCTCCGGCATACATCGTCAGCATAAGATACTTTTCGTCTGCCGTTGTTTTGAGCTCCGCAGAGTCTGCCAATACGATTTGCGCGTCTTCATACCCGTCGGTCGTGCTGTAAATCATGGTTCCGTAGAGCATACCGTTTTCTTTCCCTTTCTTTTCCACGAAAATGTTGTATCCAGGAATCTCACTGTAAAAAACACCTTCTGGAATTTCCAACTCAGGCGACTTCTGCTTCATGGAGTAAATGAGCGTGTAGAATTTCTTTTGTGCATCAGGTCCGGTCACGTTTTGAAAATAAAATGAACCGAAACAAAGCAGGATGTTGAAAATGATAATGGGTTGTAGTATACGTACGAGTGGAATGCCTGCGGCTTTCATGGAAAGCAGTTCGAAACGCTCACCGAAATTGCCGAAAGTAATGAGCGAAGCCAATAGAATAGCCAAAGGCAAGGACATGGGAATCAAGGTCAGTCCCGCATAGTAGAAAAAATGGGCTAAAACATCCAAAGTCAAACCTTTACCAATCAGTTCGTCTACATAACGCCACATGAACTGCATCATGAAAATAAAAAGGCAGATGAAAAAAGTGCCGACAAAAAGTAAAGAATAGGCTTTGAATACGAATATGTCTATTTTCTTAATGAACTTCATCCCATTGTTGTTCGTACGAATCAACGGACAAAGTTAGTATAAAAAAATATTGTAACCTACATTTTAATGTTTTTATGGGACAGTGTCCTATAAAAGAGCCTTTTCGGTGGCTTCTGTAGGTTGTTAGATTTCACTATAATGAGAGAAAACCAGGATAGAATCTAATGTGCAAGGTGATTTTTATAGTCGAACAGAATTGATTTGCGAAAAGATTAAATTACCCTTTAATTGATTTGCAGACAATTACGCTAATAGCAATTTGAAATATATTTCTGTTTGACTATAAAAAGACTTGTTTGAGGATAAAATGAAAAAAGCATTATTTTCTTTTGGTGGAATGAAAATAATGCGTAGCTTTGCAACCGAAAACGAATGGATGGCGGGATAGCTCAGCTGGTTAGAGCGCATGATTCATAATCATGAGGTCCCCGGTTCAATCCCGGGTTCCGCTACAAAGCGGAAAGGCTTGGATATAATGTTTTTGAAAGGCTTCCCATTCTGAGCCCTTATTTTAAAGGCTTTTGTATGATATTTTAGATAAATAAATGAACACATTTAAACTTTTGTGATCTTCAACACAAAAGTCAAGAGCAGATTCTACCTGCACGTGCAGAATTAAGCAATAAAATTGAAGAACTTGGCGACAGGGGTTGAGAATCCGAGTTTCAGTTCAGGCCGTCTGTTTGTTTTGAAGATGATTTCCTTGAGCATTTGTTTGGAGATGCCGTTGAAATCGGAACCTTTCGGGATATACTGTCGTATCAGTTTGTCGTGGTACTCAATGCACCCTTTCTCCCATGGGGAATATGGATGGACAAAGGAATCCTTGTTTTCAGACACCTTGCGACAAGGGGATGCCCGGCGAACTCGCTGTCGTTGTCTGTGGTAAGAGACCTGATTTCCCGATGCAAGGCGGCATCATCAGGATTGTAGTCCGCACGCGAGAGTGTGCGTCTTTACCCTTCGGGAGTTTCCTTGCTATCATGAATGAAGTGTTCCGCCCGACAAGG
>CAYPMY010000050.1:0-13750 GCA_964412085.1 uncultured Paraprevotella sp.
ACAGGCTGTCGCCCACCATCTTGCGCCCCTTGTTGGTCACGATGGAACGGTCGAGCAGGATGGCCTCCTCCGTCTGCGTGTTGTAAAAGCCCGACTCGGAATAAATATGATTGTCGCCGCTGTCTATGTTCGAGGGGCCGACAATCTCCGCCATGCTCGTCAGCGTGTTGTAGTTCAACGTATCGGAAATCAACGTGAACTTCGGGTTCTCCAGCTTCACATTGTAATAAAACACGGCCTGGCGCGTAGGCGGGCTATACTGGCCCCAGTCGGAAGTCAACACGTTGTCTTTGTCTACCAGCCTCCCCCCCTCGAGGAAATATCCCAGCTCATACAGGCGGTCGTAATCAAGGCTGTCCGTGTAGAGCTTGGATTCACGATGTGTCAGCACCACGTTGTGGCGGACACGGGCCAACTGATCGCTGTACAGCAGCATGTCGCCGACCAAATCCAACGTATCTCCCTGTACCATCTTCACATGCCCGAAGGCATCGAATGAATTCGCGGCCTCGTAAAAACACGCGCTATCGCAATACATCAGCGCCCCCTCATGCTGGAACTGTACATTCCCGGTCAACACCTGTGCCCCGGGATGCCGGTACTGATCGTGCGTAAGGTTGTCCGCGTGCAACAAAACAACCTTTGTCTTCGACTGTTCCCGCCGCGGCGGTTCTTCGGCGCGGGACGTTGGGACATGAAGCCCAAACAGGCATAGAATACAAAAGAGAAGTAATCTATGCCCGCCGTTCATCCTTTCATCCTGTCTCCTGCCCCTCATTTTATCCATCCTGGATACTCAAAATCGCAATCCCCCCACCCCTCGTTAATACGTATGTAAGTGGATTTCTGCTTGTCTCTTATCCATTGATCGATTTTCTGTCCCTGCAACTTGGCCACGACCACGTCTTTCAGCACCTGGAAATCCTCCGACATCGAAGCCCGGTGTGCCTTGATATGCGTTTTCAGCTTCACCACGGCACACACTTCCTTGCCTTTGGAGTTAACCATCAGGAAAGGACTGGAAATCTCCCCGGTCTTCATCGTGGAAACCACCTTGGCCACTTCGGCCGGCAATTCCTGTAGCTGGAAGCGGGAAGTACGGATTTGGTCGCCCGCCGACTGGTCGAACTTCACGTTCGTCATCAGCCCCCGGTTGTTACGGCTGTCCTTGTCGTCGGACAGGAAAGCGGCGGCCTCCTCGAAGGGATATCTCTCCTTGCGGATGTCCTCGGCTATGGAATCCATACGCACCATCGTCGAATCAATATCGGCCTGGGCAAACTTCGGCTTACGCAATATGTGGCGCACCTTCACCTTGTCTCCTCGCTTGTCCACCAGCTGGATGATGTGGAAGCCGTACTCTGACTCGACGACTTTCGATACTTTCTTGGGGTCGGTCAGGCTGAAAGCCACATTGGCAAAAGCCGGATCCAGCTCCCCGCGCCCCACATAATCCATTTCTCCCCCGTAGCGTGCCGAGCCCGGATCCTCCGAATACAGGATGGCCAAAGTGGAAAACGAGGACTCCCCATTGTTGACGCGGTCGGTATAATCACGTAACTCCGCCTTTACCCGCTCTATTTCCTCCTGTGGGACACGAGGTTGCCGGGTTATGATCTGCACTTCCACCTGGTCGGGGATCCACGGCAGGCTATCTTCCGGCATATCTTTAAAATAGCGCCGCACCTCGGCGGGCGTCACCTTGATGTCCGCAGTCAAGTTCTCCCGTACTTTCTGTACCGTGTATTGTTCTTTAAGGGATTCGAACATCATCTCGCGAATCTGCGTCATCGTCTTACGATAATATTCTTCCAACTTCTCTTTCGAACCGGCACGCATGATCAATTCATTCAGACGCGCTTCCATGCTGGCGGAAATCTGGGAATTCTCGACTTCCACACTGTCTAACTGCGCCTGGTGCAGAAACAATTTCTGTATAGCCAACTGTTCGGGAATGACGCAATAAGGATTGCCGGACATTTCCGCTCCGAAATCCATGCGGGCCGACTCCACATCGGAACGCAGGATGGCTTCATCGCCTACCACCCAGATCACTTCATCCACCACGTTGTTCGGGCTTTGTGCAGACAAATGCATCCGCATCCCTCCGGAAAGGAACACGAACGCACATAACAACTTCTTAAAAAGACCCATACACCACTTGTTCTAAAACCGCCTGCGAAGATAATGTCACCCGAGGCTGCTTCAATGCTTGTTAACCGTATTTAAAACCTCTTCGTATATTTCAACCTTATAAGTTTCCCGCAGTCTGCGCACGAACTCCGCCTCGCAAGCCGCCTGGTAATCCGACACGACCTCCCCACGCACGTCTGTCCAGTATTCCGGCTTTCTCAACTTCTTGCCGTACACTGCCGAATACGGATAAGACTTCGACGGCTTAGGTTCTTTCCTTTCCTTAAAAACCAGATGGTCTACGAAAGCGTCGTCTCCTTTCTTGAACAAGTTCTTTTCAACTCTGATTTGCTTCACGGAGTCCTGGTTGAAAGATGCGCGCAAGGTGTCTATCCACTGAGCCTCATCCACCGATTTCAGCAGTCTCCGCACGTCTTTCACCAACCCTTTGTCCTTGCAATGGTACACCACGCCCCTATAACGGGGGGCATCCCATTTGTACTTCGACTTGCCGGCGTTGAAATAAGCTTCCAGCCCGGCCGTGTCTTTGGCGGCTTTGTCCCAGACCTCGCGCGTACTTATCTCATATAGCAAAAGTCCGTCGTGATATTCCTGGATCAGATATTTCAGACTTTCGTCTTTGGCACAAAGTTCCCGCGCCTTTTGCTCTATCACGTCTTCTTCCGTCAACTGTCCGCCCGAACCCTTTACTAAAGAATCTATGGCTGTCGAAGCCACGCGCTCTTTCAGTCCCCGGCTTTCCAAGAAACGCTGCAACTGGGGCTTCAGCTCCTCGTATGGCTCAAGCTGCTTCCGGTCTTTCATCAGCACGACGTGGTATCCCATCGGTGACTGAAAAGGTTTCGACATCTCTCCCTTGTCCAAAGAAAAGGCGACATCCTCAAACTCTTTCATGGTCTGTCCCCTGGCAATCCATCCGCCCAAATCGCCTCCTCGTGCCGCAGAGCCTTTGTCGCCAGAACACCGCTTGGCCAAGGCAGAGAAATCAGCCCCCTGCTGCAAGGCGGTATAAATGGAATCTATGCGTTCTTTTGCCTTTGCCTGCTCCTCATGTGTCGCCTTTTGTGCCACCAAAATCATGATATGGGCGGGATAGACCAAGCCATCCGGGCCTATAGAAGCCTTCATTCTGTCATAGTAACGCTTCAACTCTTCTTCTTCCATCGCTGACGACACAAAATAAGGACGTATCTGCTGGTCACGATAAGTCCGGAACTCTTTCTTGAAAGAAGAAAGCGTATCGTAACGGGCATCTAATGCGGCTTCCACTTTCAACTTGTAGTTCACAAACAAATCCGCGTACTCATCAACGGTCTTCTTCTCTACGACATTCTCGCCGTTATTCTTATTAAAGTTATACTCGAATTCCGAACGGGAGACATCTTTCCCGTTGATTTTCATGACGACAGGATCATTCTCCTGTGCATATAAGATGCCCGTAAGACACAACGAGCAACACCAAAGTGCAATTCTTTCCATTGTTTTCATCATTCTGGACGACTATAATTCGGTGCCTCGCTCGTAATGGTCACATCGTGCGGATGGCTTTCAAGCACGCCTGCGTTTGTAATCCTCACGAACTTGGCCCGGTGCAATTCCTCTATCGTATTGGTGCCGCAATACCCCATTCCGGAACGCAATCCCCCTGTCAATTGGAAGATGACCTCCTGGACTGTTCCTTTATAGGGTACGCGGCCGGCAATTCCTTCCGGAACCAATTTCTTCACGTCTTTCACTGCCGTCTGGAAATAACGGTCTTTAGAACCGCATTCCATGGCTTCAAGAGACCCCATGCCCCGATAAGACTTGAACTTGCGCCCGTTGAATATGATGGTGTCACCCGGCGATTCTTCCGTCCCAGCCACCAACGAGCCAATCATCACACAACATCCTCCGGCCGCCAGTGCCTTGACCACATCACCCGAATAACGCAAGCCGCCATCCGCAATCAAAGGAACTCCCGTGCCCTCCAACGCGTCGGCCGCATCATAAATGGCTGACAACTGCGGCACTCCGACACCGGCTACCACACGAGTCGTACAAATGGAACCCGGGCCGATTCCGACCTTCACGCCGTCGGCTCCCGCTTCCACTAACATTCTGGCGGCCTCTCCCGTAGCCACGTTACCCACTACAATATCCACATCCGGGAATTCAGCCTTAGCAGCTTTCAGTTCCTCAACCACATATTTGGAATGGGCGTGTGCCGTATCTATCACGATAGCATCAGCCCCAGCTTCCACCAAGGCACGCATACGATCCAACGCATCGGCAGTCACTCCGACTCCCCCTGCCACGCGCAAACGCCCTTTCTCGTCCTTACAGGCCAACGGTTTGTCTTTTGCTTTCGTAATGTCCTTGTAAGTAATCAAACCTACCAACCGACCGCCTTTATCCACCACAGGCAATTTCTCAATCTTATTTTCCTTCAAGATTTTAGCCGCAGCCGAAAGGTCGGTCTGCTGATAGGTCGTAACTATATTCTCCGAAGTCATCACTTCATCTATCTTACGACTATGATCCTGCTCAAAACGCAGATCACGATTCGTAATGATACCCACCAATCTGCTTTCATCGTCTACAACGGGAATACCTCCGATATGATACTCGCTCATCAAATTCAGCGCATCTCCCACCGTGCGTCCGCGCTTAATCGTCACCGGGTCATGAATCATACCATTTTCCGCACGTTTCACGATAGCCACATGGCGAGCCTGCTCCTCTATGGACATATTCTTGTGAATCACACCGATGCCTCCTTCACGTGCGATGGCGATAGCCATCGGAGCCTCGGTTACAGTATCCATTGCGGCCGTGACGAAAGGCACATTCAATTCGATGTGACGAGAAAACCTTGTGGTCAACTCCACCGTGCGTGGCAAAACTTCTGAATAAGCAGGAATTAACAACACATCATCGTAAGTTAATCCATCCATTACAATTTTATCTGCAATAAATGATGACATAGGCTTTAAGTCCATTGCATGCAAATATAGAGATTTTTATTGAAACAGCGATTCCTTTTGTTTTTTTTGTGATAAAAGGCGGCCTCGTCATCTCAAAAAAGACATGACCGCTTCACCTCTTCCCCACCTCGCAGACTGCAAAAACGGGAGGGACACCCAAACCTATCAAAACGGCATATAGAATAGTTATCGGAATCATATCCTTTCCAGAATAACGCGGGACGGAAGGCAACAGCATATCCATCGAATTGACGCCTGCCGCTGAAATCCGGGCAAACTGCCCGAAGCGTTTACGGACAAGAGGGACTCCCCACAATGCAATCATGCCGCGAAAGCCATACGTCCCCGCCACGGACGCGAACAAGTATCTGCGCGTGCCCTTGCTCTTTCCTCTTTTTCAAAAAAAACGTCATGCCTGTCGTCAATTCGCCATCTCGGAAATGAACTTGATCCGAACTAAGCGGACTTCTTCCTCAGTGTAGTCATTTCCCAGTTCGCCCATGGCAACAGGCAAACTATCTGTCTCCGACTTCCTGAAATAATCATAAATATCCAGCAAATGGTCCTCATCCATTGCCTCTTCCATGAAATAGTCGATGTCCAGTTTCGTCCCGGAATAGACAATCGCCTCCATCTCATCCAGCAACTCGCAGAAGTCAATCCCCTTGGCCGATGCGATATCATCCAACGCCACCTTACGGTCGATGCTCTGGATGATGCTCACTTTCAACCTCGACTTGTTGACCACCATGCGTACCCTCATGTCCTCCGGGCGTTCAATCCCATACTCTTCACAATGCCGGCGTATCAAATCACAAAACTCCTTTCCGTAACGCTTTGCCTTCCCAACCCCGACACCCGGTATGTTCAGCAGCTCCTCCATGCCAATCGGATACACCGTTGCCATTGCCTCCAGCGAAGGGTTCTGGAAAATGACATAGGGCGGCACGTCCAACTTTCTGGACATCCTTTTGCGCAAGTCCGACAATGCATTGAACAATGCCAAATCCATCGCGCCAGTACCTTCCCCGGTACGGCTTAGCACCCCATCATCATCCCCGAACTCGTTGTCTTCCGAAACCATGAAAGACTCGGGATTCTTCATGAACTTGCGGCCTTTCGATGTCAACTTAAGGATGCCGTAATTCTCAATTCCTTTCTCCAGATAGCCGGCTATCAGAGCCTGGCGGACGACAGCGTTCCAAAACTTTTCCTCATGTCCGTCACCACACCCGAAACAGTCCAGATCGGCATGCCTGTGGGCGACAACCTCGTCCGTCTCCTTGCCAACCAACACGTCTATGACGTAATCCGCCCTGAAATCCTCCTTCACTGCCTTTACAACCTCAAGCAGTTCCTTTAATTGATTCTTCGCTTCCACTTTCTCTTTCGGGTGCAAGCAGTTGTCACACTTGCCGCAATTCTCCTCATGATACTCCTCACCGAAATAATGCAACAGGAACTTACGGCGGCACACGGAAGATTCCGCATAGGCGGCAGTCTCCGAAAGGAGCTGGCGTCCAATATCCTGTTCCGCCACAGGCTTGCCCTCCATGAACTTCTCCAGCTTCTGGAGATCCTTGTAGGTATAATAAGTTATGCATAAGCCTTCTCCTCCGTCACGCCCGGCTCTTCCAGTCTCCTGATAATACCCCTCAAGGCTCTTGGGTATGTCATAATGAATCACGAAGCTCACATCCGGCTTGTCTATCCCCATGCCGAAAGCAACGGTGGCCACGATGACATCTATGCGCCCCATGATAAAGTCGTCCTGAGTCTGCGACCGCGCGGCCGAATCCATGCCGGCATGATAAGCCCTCGCTTTGACATCGTTCGCCCGAAGCATCTCGGCCAGTCCCTCCACCCTCTTGCGGCTTAAGGCGTAAACGATGCCGCTCTTCCCCGGACGCTGTTTGACGAACCTAATGATATCCTTATCCACGTTCCCGGTCTTGTTCCTCACCTCGTAATACAGGTTCGGGCGGTTAAAAGAGCTCCTAAACTCTTGGGCATCAATGATTCCCAAGTTCTTTTTGATATCACCGCGCACCTTGTCGGTGGCCGTTGCCGTCAAGGCAATCAACGGTGCCGTGCCGATCTCGTTGATTATCGGACGGATTCGCCTGTACTCCGGCCGGAAGTCATGCCCCCATTCCGATATACAATGCGCCTCGTCTATCGCATAGAACGAGATTCTCACGTTCCGAAGAAAATCCACATTCTCACCTTTCGTCAACGACTCCGGAGCCACATAAAGCAACTTTGTCGCCCCGCGCAGGATGTCACCCTTCACCATGTCAACCGCGCCCTTGTTCAATGACGAGTTCAAATAATGTGCGATGCCATCGTCTCCGCACACCATCCTAATGGCATCCACCTGGTTCTTCATCAAAGCGATCAGAGGCGATATGACAATCGCCGTGCCTTCCATCAAGAGGGACGGCAGCTGGTAGCACAACGACTTCCCCCCACCGGTAGGCATCAGCACGAAAGTGTCCCTGCCCGCCAGCACGTTGCGTATGATGGCTTCCTGGTCGCCCTTGAAGGTTTCAAAGCCAAAATACCGCTTGAGAGGTCCTGTCAAATCCAGCATCGCATCCATTCCAATAGTATTCCGATAAAACCAAGCCCAGGCCTGACAACGTTACTCCTAACAAAGTTATAGACAAAAAACTCATATCTGCAAATTATCGGGAAACTATTTCCGGGATTTCTTCGTTTCTCAGCTCAAGATTCCACGGGTGGACTCCTGTCAGCTTGCCTTCAAGTGGGAAAGGTTGGCCTTTTCCAATTGCCTTTTGGCATAATCCAACGTCACCCTGAACTTCTTTACCTTCTTGGAGGGAATTTCGAACATGGCTTCCGTCATGACGCTCTCCATGATGGAACGCAACCCGCGCGCGCCAAGATCGTACTCCACGGCCTTGTCCACGATGTACTCCAGCATATCCTTGTCGAAAGACAGCTTGACACCGTCCATCTCGAAGAGTTTGGCCTGTTGCTTCACGATGGAGTTCTTCGGCCTGGTCAGAATGTCGCGCAAAGCCTCGCGGTCAAGCGGATTCAAGTAAGTCAACACTGGCAAACGGCCTATGATTTCCGGTATCAGCCCGAAAGACTTCAAGTCCTGCGGGAGTATATGCCTCATCAGGTCTGCCTTGTCGATGTGTCGCATATTCTGCACCGAGTTATAACCGACCACATGAGTGTTCAGCCGCCGCGCTATCCTCTTCTCGATGCCGTCAAACGCTCCCCCGCAAATGAACAGGATATTGCGCGTGTCCACGTGGATGTAATCCTGATCCGGGTGCTTGCGTCCCCCTTTGGGCGGCACGTTGACCATTGAGCCTTCCAGAAGTTTCAGCAGCCCCTGTTGCACCCCCTCGCCGCTCACGTCACGCGTAATGGAAGGATTATCGCCCTTGCGGGCTATCTTGTCGATTTCGTCGATGAATACGATTCCCCGCTGCGCGGCCTGCACGTCATAATCGGCCACCTGCAACAAACGGGAAAGTATGCTTTCCACGTCCTCTCCCACATATCCGGCCTCGGTAAACACCGTGGCGTCCACAATCGTGAAAGGCACGTGCAACAACTTGGCGATAGTACGGGCCAGAAGGGTCTTCCCCGTCCCTGTGCTTCCCACCATGATTATGTTCGACTTCTCGATTTCAACCCCATCGTCAGACATCCGCTGCGCCAACCTCTTATAATGGTTGTAAACGGCCACGGCAAGCTTGCGCTTGGCATCGTCCTGCCCGATGACGTACTGGTCCATATAAGACTTGATGTCGTGCGGCTTAGGCAACTCGGCCAAGTCAAAGCCTAAACCTTCCTTCTCCTTGTACTCCTCAGGCAGGGATTCCTTCACAATCAGGTATGCCTGCTGCGCACAGTCGCTGCATATATAGCCGTTCACACCCGTAAGGAGCAAGGGTACATCGTGTTCCATCCTGCCGCAAAAAGAACATGCCTTCTTCATCCTTTATACCTTGCGTGTCAAGACATTGTCAATCATGCCGTATTCCTTGGCCTCCTGAGCCGTCATCCAGTAATCACGGTCGGAATCGGCCCACACCTTGTCAAAATCGGTATGGGAATGCTCCGCGATAATCGTATAAAGTTCTTTCTTCAGCTTCTGGATTTCGCGCGCCGTTATCTCAATGTCAGAGGCCTGTCCCTGCACACCGCCCATGGGTTGGTGTATCATCACGCGGCCGTGGGTCAAGGCCGACCGCTTGCCTTTGGCACCGGCCACCAGCAGGACGGCCGCCATCGACGCAGCCATGCCCGTGCAAATCGTTGCTACGGGGCTACTTATAAACTGCATCGTGTCATAAATGCCCAACCCGGCATATACCGAACCGCCGGGCGAATTGATGTAGATGGAAATGTCCTTCCCAGAGTCCACCGAGTCCAGATAAAGCAACTGAGCCTGCAACGTGTTGGCCGTGTAGTCATCAATCTGGGTTCCCAGGAATATGATGCGATCCATCATCAAACGGGAAAACACGTCCATCTGCGTCACGTTCAACTGGCGCTCTTCCAAGATGTAAGGGTTGAGGTATTGGCTTTGCGCACTTGCCACGTCGTCCAGCGTCTGGCCGTCCAAGCCCAAATGCCTCACCGCGTACTTTCTAAAATCTTCCATGGTCAAACTGTTTATGCGGAAAAAAGGAAACGCCCGACAATCTCCCGCTGTTTCCGTGCGAATGCGCGAAAAGCATGTCCGGGGGATTCCCCTCCCCATGCCTGTTCCACTAAATTAAACCTGCCCCGTATCAAGCGAACAGCTTGTTGAAATCCTCCACGCTGATTTCTTTGTGGTTCAAATTCACGACATTCTTCAACGCAGCCGACAACTTGTTCTCCACGCTACGGCTTACCAAAAGCTCTATCTGGTCTTGCTTCTTCAGCATTTCATCAGCGTAGTTACCCAGCACCTCTTCCGGCACGTTAATCATGCCGTACTGGGCGAACTGGGACTTCGTGATATTCTTAGCCGTGGCAAGCAAGTCCTCTTTCCCGACCTTGATGCCGTAAGCTTTCACCAACTGTTCCTTAATCAAGTGCCATGTCAGTTCCGCGATGCTCCTGTCGTAATTTTCTTCCACGAACTTTTCACCCTTGTCCGCACTGCTCACACGCATGTAACGTTTCAGGAACGCGTCGGGATATTCCAGCCTCCCCACCTTGTTCGTCAGGTAGGCACGTACGTCCAACATGAACTTCCCGTCGCTGTCTGCCACGAACCGCTCCGACAAAACCTCCTTGACCTTGTCACGGAACTCCTCCTCGCTCGTCACCGTACCTTTCCCAAAGACTTGGTCGAACAGTTCCTGGTCCAATTCAGCTTCCCTGAAACGTGTAATCTCCTGCACCCGGAAACTGAAATCAGAAGTCATAGCCTGCACGTCTTCCTTCTTGATTCTCAACAAGGAGGCGATTTCGACATCTTGGCCGTCGTATGCCTTGTTCGGGTTGAATACCAACACGTCGTTCACCTTGCAACCGCTGAAGAGGGCTTTCTGCTCCTCGTCCTTCATGTGTTCAGGCGACAGGACTGCGTTCTCGACCTGCACGCCGCCCTCCTTCGTGTTTCCATCCTCGTCCAGCTCGGCCAGCAGACCCTTCACCATGTCACTATCCCCGCAACTGTCCACATGGTCATACCTGCCCGCACGCCGGGCGTACATCCTCACTTGGTCGTCAATCATTCCGTCGTCCACCCGGATGTCATAATAATCCAACGTGTCCTCACCGCCCAGCTCAGCCTTGAACTCGGGTGCCAAGGCCAGATCAAAAGCGAACGAAAGCTCTTCATCCGCATCGAAGTCCATGTCCTGCCGGCGGTCTTCGCTCGGAAGCGGCTCGCCCAGGATATTCAGGTCGTTTTCCTTGATGTAAGCACGCAGTTTTTCACCCAACAGCTTGTTTACTTCCTCTGCCGTAACGTCCTTGCCGTAACGCTTCTTCAACAGGGTCATGGGCACCCGCCCCGGACGGAAGCCCGGCATACTTGCTTTCCTGCGCAAATCCTCCAAGGCTTTCTCCACCCTGCCGGCATAGTCAGTCTTCACCAACTTAATGGTAAGCACCGCGCTTACTTTGTCAACGTTTTCTAATGAAATGTCCATTTTTGAATTCTAAAATTCTAAATTATCTGATATTCTCATGTCCTGCATCCATGCTTTGCGCGACAAGCGTGCAAAGATAGCCTTTATCTTTCAATAAATCAAAGCTCCCGCGCGCTTTTTTCTTCATCCATCTTCTGGAAGTCCTTCAAACGCAGCACAAAGCTGTTTGTCAAGTATTTGGCACGCACCACCTCATTCTCGGACAATTCCCGGGGCGAGCCCTGGAAAAGTATCTGCCCCTCGAAGAGCAAATAGGCACGGTCGGTAATACAGAGCGTCTCCTCCACGTTATGGTCGGTAATCAACACGCCGATATTGCGCTTTTTCAGCTTCCACACGATGTACTGTATGTCCTCCACGGCGATAGGATCCACGCCGGCAAAAGGCTCGTCCAGCATGATGAACTTAGGGTCGATGGCCAGGCAACGCGCGATTTCCGTCCGCCTCCGTTCCCCGCCCGAAAGCCGGTCTCCCAGATTCCCGCGCACCTTTTGCAGGCCGAACTCAGAAATCAGGCTTTCCAGCTTCTCCTCCTGATACTCCCTCGGCCTGCCCGTCATCTCCAACACGGAAGCGATGTTGTCCTCCACCGTCATCTTGCGGAACACCGACGCCTCCTGCGCTAAATAACCGATGCCGTTGCGGGCGCGCTTGTAAACCGGGAACTTCGTAATCTCCAGATCGCCGATGAAGATACGCCCCTCGTTGGGTTCCACCAGCCCCGTGGTCATATAAAAGGAAGTCGTCTTTCCGGCTCCGTTAGGGCCGAGAAGCCCCACGATTTCCCCCTGCCTGACATTGAACGACACATGATTCACCACCGTGCGCTTGCCGTACGTCTTCACCAGCCCCTCCGTGCGGAGCACCGACCCTGCATCCTGACTGTCCCGGGAAAGAGTTTCTGCCATAAGCCACAAATTCGCATACAAAAATACGAAAATTGTATTAAAATCCGGCCTGCCACGCAAAATTACTTCGGTCTACTGCCTCTTTTTAGCGGATTTTCATTAATTTTGCGCGGTTTAAAAAGAATTGGACATGCTATTCAACAAGAGTCTGGCCACGTTCGGCCGTTACCTGGCGCTGATGGGGCATACTTTCTCGCGTCCCGAGAGGATGCGGATGTTCTTCAGGCAATACGTCAGGGAAATGAGCCAGCTGGGCGTGGACTCCATCGGAATCGTCCTCTTGATATCTTTTTTCATCGGAGCGGTGATTTGCATCCAAATCAAGCTGAACATCCAAAGCCCGTGGATGCCCAGGTTCGTCACGGGATACACCACCCGCGAAATCATGTTGCTGGAGTTCTCGTCTTCCATCATGTGCCTGATCCTGGCCGGGAAAGTCGGCTCCAACATCGCCTCCGAAATCGGCACCATGCGTGTCACGCAACAAATCGACGCCCTCGAAATCATGGGAGTCAATTCCGCCAATTACCTCATCCTGCCCAAGGTGCTGGGCATGATGACCATGATGCCTTTCCTTGTCTGTTTCAGCATCTTCTCGGGGTTCGTGGGAGCCTATGCCACGTCCATCGTCGGGCATGTCATCACGATGGACGACCTGACGCTGGGTCTGCAATACGAATTCAACGAATGGTACGTATGGATGGGGTTCATCAAGTCCGTATTCTTCGCCTTCGTCATCACCAGCGTATCCGCCTTCTACGGCTATACGGTCGAGGGCGGTTCCGTGGAAGTGGGAAAGGCCAGCACAGACTCCGTGGTGAGCAGCAGCGTGCTCATCCTGTTTTCCGACGTGTTACTCACCCAACTGCTATCCTGATGATCGAGGTCAAGTCGCTATACAAGTCTTTCGAGGACAAGGAAGTGCTGAAGGACATCGGTTGCGTGTTCGAGAACGGGAAGACGAACCTTATCATTGGCCAAAGCGGTTCCGGAAAGACGGTGCTGA
The DNA here is from genome assembly GCA_964412085.1 of uncultured Paraprevotella sp. Lineage (GTDB taxonomy): Bacteria > Bacteroidota > Bacteroidia > Bacteroidales > Bacteroidaceae > Paraprevotella. Next base: position 13,172 of record CAYPMY010000050.1, read on the forward strand.
TGAAATGCATCGTGGGACTGTTCCGTCCCACCAGCGGTGAAGTGCTCTACGACGGGCGCGACCTGGTGGCGATGAACAAACAAGAATGGAAGATGCTCCGCCGCGAAATGGGAATGATATTCCAGAGCGCGGCCTTGTTCGACTCCATGACCGTACTGGATAACGTCATGTTCCCGCTGGACATGTTTTCCAAGGTTTCCCATGCCGAACGGGTGAGGCGCGCGCAGTTCTGCCTGGACAGGGTGAACCTGCTCGAAGCGCAAAGGAAGTTCCCGGACGAAATCAGCGGCGGCATGCAGAAGCGCGTGGCCATCGCGAGGGCCATCGCACTCAACCCCAAATACCTGTTCTGCGACGAGCCCAACTCGGGCCTCGACCCGAAGACATCATTGGTGATAGACGAACTGATTCACGACATCACCGCGGAATTCAACATGACCACCATCATCAACACGCACGACATGAATTCCGTGATGGGCATCGGTGAGAACATCCTGTACATACATGAGGGGAAAAAAGAATGGCAGGGCAACAAGGACGAAATCATGAACTCCACCAACGAGCGCCTGAACAGCTTCA
>CAYPMY010000051.1:0-13707 GCA_964412085.1 uncultured Paraprevotella sp.
AACAAGGAACTGCAGGAAAAGCTTCGAATACTTACGGAGAACCAAAAGAAGGCTGCGGAGGAACAGCAGGCGACGGCAAAGAAACATATCGAACAGATGGAAGCCGCCCAAAAGCAGAACAAGACCTTGCAGGAGCAGTTGAAGGTGTTGAACGACAGTCAGGCAAGACTTCAGGAACAGCATAGGAAGCAACAGGAGGAACTGGGCAAGAACCTGTCCAAAATGCAGGAGACCAATTCACAGCTTCAGAGGACTCTTGAAAAGGTGAACGCTCAAAATGCTGAATCACTGAGGGAGTTGTCCAAAGCAAAAGAAAGAGCAAGGGAATTGGAACAGGCCATATCCACACTCGGCGGGACCGGCAGTGGAAGCGGCGTGTGGGGAGGGGGCGTGCTTGTCGCGATAATGATCATCGTAATCATCGTCGTCTTGTCCTGCTGATTTGCGGCCGGTCAGGGCGGGCTCGCGGGAAACGCGATGACGCGGCCGTCGGTTTCTTCGGACGGTTATGCGACGGGATTTCCGCAATATGTTTCTGTCTGGCCATGGATTGGGCCCTTGCTTCATCATGCCGCTCCCTGTCCTTGCACTTGTCCGGACGGGTTGTTGCGGCGGAGGCAGGGCGGAGGAGCCCGAGGATGCCGTGCCCCGGTTGGAACAGGGAAATGCCCGGTTGGGAGAGTTGCGCGGCGGCCTCGCCATGGAGGACGGGGAACTGAGGAGGGCGACGGAAGAGAAAGACGGGGAGGATGCAAGGCTCAGGCTGATTCTTCCTGACGCGCGGAGTGCCGCGGAATCCCTTGGAAACGGCCTGTCCATGGGCAACGGCCTTTTGGCCGGAAGCGGCGTCCGGCATCCGCCCCCGGCCTTGGATGGATGACCTCCGGGCGAATGCCGCAAGGGGCACGCCCGCCGGTTTCCCGGTGCCGCGCCCGACGGGCGTGGCCTGCGCGAGCCCTGGACAAGGAAGCCGTTCCTCCCGGCGCGTGGCTCCATGACGGGCATGTGCCCGCCGCCCGCCGCTTGCCGCTTCTCCGGCGACGGCCCCGAAGCGCTGCCCTGCGTGCCGTGCCGGCAAGGCGGCCCGGCACGGCACGGCCGGCACGGAAACTTGCCCCGGCCCCGCGTGGAACTGGTGCCGGACGGGGGCGGGCCCCGGGCACTCCCGGGGCGGAAGCCGTTGACATTTTTGCCTGTCTCCCAAGATGCTGTGCGTCAATGCGCAAAGGCTTGCTGAAAAATCTGCGCCAAATGTTTTTTCAATCTCAGCCGAACGGAAAATCGTTCTCTTGAGATGGGTTTCCCGTTCGGCGCGGAACGGTTTTTGCACGTGCTTCTGTCAAGATCCGCCCGTCGGCACCTCCTTGCGCGGGGACCGGCCTTCTTGTCCTGCCCCGTCTTCCACGGCCGTGTCCGCAGGCTTCCTTTTTCGCGGGGTGGCGGAAGCCCCGCGCCATGCGCCCCCTTCCGCCCTCTTTCCGCCCGGAGGGAAAAAACGTGCGGGACGGGACGCCTCGAACGGGATTATATCAGTATATTTGCAGCCATGAAAGCCTTGATTCTTGCGGCGGGGCTGGGAACCCGCCTGAAGCCTTTGACGGACACGATGCCGAAAGCGCTTGTCCCCGTGGGAGGGAGGCCCTTGCTGGAGATACTGGTCCGCAAGCTGGCGGCCTCCGGGTTTACGGACATCGTGATTAACGTGCACCATTTCGCCGGGCGGATAGTCCGCTTCGTGGAGGAACATGATTCTTTCGGCGTGGACATCCGGTTCAGCGACGAGAGCGGGAAGCTCCTGGAAACGGGGGGAGGCATCAAGAAGGCCATGCCCCTTTTGTCGGAGGGCGGCGCGGCGGGAAGCCCGTTCCTGGTACACAACGTGGACATACTGAGCAATGTGGATCTGCTGGACTTCTACCGGCACGGGGCGGGGGCGGCGGCCTTGCTGCTGGTGAGCGAGCGGCGGACGCGGCGTTACTTGCTGTTCGACGAGGGGAACCGTCTGGCGGGGTGGACCGACGCCGGGACCGGGGAGGTGAAGTCGCCTTACGGGAGGCTGGACGTGGGGGCTTGCCGGAAATATGCCTTTGCCGGCGTGCACCTGTTTTCCCCGCGGCTGTCCCCTTATCTCGACGCGTGGCCGGACAAGTTCTCGGTGATTGACTTTTATCTTTCGGTGTGCGACCGTGAGCCGATTTACGCCTATCCCTCCCCCGGTCTCGAAATACTGGACGTGGGGAAGTTGGACGCCTTGGGGGAGGCGGAGGATTTCTTGGCGGGAGAGGGTTGCCGGTCTTGATTATTTGTCGTACTTTTGCGGGCTGAATCGGACAAGAATCTTCTTATGCAGCAGAAAATCGTCATTCTTGATTTCGGGTCGCAGACCACGCAGCTCATCGGCCGCCGCGTGCGGGAGCTGGGCACTTTCTGCGAGATATTGCCTTATGACGGATTCCCGGAAGACGACCCGTCGGTCATCGGCGTGATCCTGAGCGGTTCGCCTTTCAGCGTGTACGACGGGGAGGCGGCGCCTAAGATCGACTTGGGCGGGATACGCGGGAAATGCCCGATACTGGGCATTTGCTATGGCGCGCAGCTCATGTGTCACGCCTTGGGCGGCGAAGTGGAGCCGGCGGGGACGCGTGAGTACGGGCGTGCCTGTTTGGCTTCGTTCGACGAGGGGAACCCTTTGTTCAAGGGATTCGGGGAACGCTCCCAAGTGTGGATGAGCCACGGCGATACCATCACGGAACTGCCCGGGGGCTTTAAGGTGATAGCTTCTACCGACAAAGTCGTGAACGCCGCCTATCAGGCGGAGGGGGAGCCGCTGTGGGGCGTGCAGTTCCATCCCGAGGTCTTCCATTCCGAGGGAGGAAGTCTGTTGCTGAAGAACTTCGTGGTGGACATTTGCGGGAGCAGGCAGGAGTGGACCGCGGCTTCGTTCGTGGACGCCGCGGCGGACGAGCTGAAGGCGCGGTTGGGGGACGACCGCGTGATTCTCGGACTGAGCGGCGGCGTGGACTCTTCCGTGGCCGCCGTGCTTCTGAACAAGGCCGTCGGCAAGAATCTGACCTGCATCTTCGTGGACCACGGGATGCTGCGCAAGGACGAGTACAGGAACGTGCTGCGCGACTACGAGTGCCTGGGGCTCGACGTGGTCGGCGTGGATGCCAGCGCGAAGTTCTTCAAGGATCTGGAGGGAGTGGCCGACCCGGAGCAGAAGCGCAAGATCATCGGCCGCGACTTCGTGGAGGTGTTCGAGGAAGAGGCGCGGAAGATAGCCGGCGTCAAGTGGCTGGCGCAGGGGACGATTTACCCCGACCGCATAGAAAGCCTGAACATCGCGGGGAAGGCCATCAAGAGCCACCATAACGTGGGCGGTTTGCCCGCGAGGATGAACCTGCGGCTCTGCGAACCGTTGAAGTGGCTGTTCAAGGACGAGGTGCGCCGCGTGGGGCGCCGGTTGGGAATGCCGGAACATCTGGTAGCCCGTCATCCGTTCCCCGGGCCGGGACTGGCCGTGCGCATCTTGGGAGACGTCACGCCGGAGAAAGTGCGCGTGTTGCAGGACGCCGACGACATCTTCGTCCAGGGGCTGAGGGATTGGGGGCTGTATGAGCAGGTCTGGCAGGCCGGCGCGGTACTGCTGCCCGTGAGGAGCGTAGGCGTGATGGGGGACGGGCGTACCTATGAACGGGTCGTGGCCTTGCGCGCCGTGACCAGCACGGACGCGATGACGGCCGACTGGGCGCGTCTGCCTTACGATTTCATGGCGAAGGTGAGCAATGATATAATAAATAAGGTGAAAGGAGTGAACCGCGTGTGTTACGACATCTCGTCCAAACCGCCTTCGACGATAGAATGGGAATGATTCCCTGAAAGAAGGGCGGGCGTGGACGGCCTGCGCTTCGCGCGTCCGTCTCCTTTCGATGATGGCGCGGGCTCCATGGATCCGGGATGGCGCGGGCCGGCGGCCGGCAGTCTTTCGCACGTTCATGTACGGCTCTTCCGGGGAGGAGCGAGAACGCGGCGGCATACGTGTTTTTCCGTCCGTGCGTCGAAAAAAACTTCAGGAATCGTCTGCCTTACGGAATATTTCAGTAACTTTGTCTTCGGCGAGCAGGGCGGATATTGCCCGTAGTGCTTTGTGTCTGAGTGCCATGGGGTTACGACGATTCCGCTAATCGCTGGATTTGCAGACGCTTATGTTTGAATCTTCGAAGCCGCGTTATAATTGGGGAACATGGTTTGTGACGGAACTTCTGTAAAAGGGCGCGCACCTGCCGTGGCTGTCGTCATTCCAGTCCATGACGCAGAAGAGACGGTCGCCGCATGTGTGGAGAGCGTGCTGGCGCAGGACTTCACGGAGTTGGAAGTCGTTGTCGTGGACGATGGAAGCAAGGACAGGAGCGGGGAGATATGTGACCGGTACGCATCGGCGGACCAGCGTGTGAGGGTCGTCCACCAGGAGAACAGGGAACGCTCGGCGGCGCGTCTGGCCGGGGTGGAGGCCTCTACGGCCGGCTGGGTGAGTTTTGTGGACGCCGACGACCGCCTGCCCCGCACGGCCGTGTCGGCTTTGTATGCTGCGGCTTCGGAGGAAGTGGATATCGTGGTCGGGAACGGTGCCGCGCTTGCGGGGGACTATCCCGCGGCGGAGGGGAGGCGGCAAATCCCGCTGGACGAGTTCCGCCACTTGGCCGTGAGGGCGGAGGGCACGATAGGCGTCCCGTGGGGGCATTTGTTCCGCCGCTCGTTGGTGACGGCCGGAACCATGGGCTTCCCCCGCGAGATTTGTAACGGAGAGGACTATTTGTTCTGGCTTCGGGCCGTGTTCCTGACGGCGAAGCCCGTGAACGTGGTGTATGAAAAAGTGTACGACAAGGGAAAGGACACCACGAGCAGCCGGTTCGTGTGGGATGCGGAGTACGCGTACATGGTGCATGAATGGCGGAAGAAGTGCATCCCGGAGAGCCTGCATGGGACTTACATGGCCGACATGATTGCCGACAGGATGGTCAACCTGATGGCCGTGGCCAGGTGCGGGCGTGCGTCCGAGTGGAGGCGCAGCCGTTTTCGTGCCGAGTTGGAGACGGACATGGCGCGTGCGGGGTATGCGGTCCCTTTCGGGGCAAGGCTGTATCTTTCGCTTCCCTCCTTGCGGATGAGGAAGCTGTATTCCGCGTTGAGCGAGTGCAAGGGGCGGTTGAGGCGCATGGCCTTCACATAAGACGGGAAAGAACGGTTTAACGTGCTGATTGGATTTTATGAGTGTAGTGAAAAGTATAGGTATCGTCGCAGGCGGCATGATGATGTTCCCTGCTTGGGCTTCGGCCCAGGGGGAGCCCGCGTTGACTTATCGTGTCGAGGCCTCCGCGAATGTCAGTTCCGGGGATTATGCGCCGTTGTGGTTCACGGCCAATCGGAACGGGTTGTCAAGCCAGAAGCCGAACAGCGCTTGTTTGCGTGCGGGGCTTGCATACTGCAAATCTTTCAGTCATGGCTGGAGGATTGGAGCCGGGCTGGATTTGGCCACGGCCGCGAACAGCCCCTCCGAATTTGCCGTGCAGCAGGCTTATGCGGACTTCTCGTGGAGAGTCCTTAATTTGAGCGTCGGGAACAAGGAACGCGAGCCGTTGGGGAAGAACCCCCTGTTGAGCAGCGGGGGAATGGTGGAAGGAAGAAACACACGGCCCGTCCCCCAGATAAGGGCGGAGATTGCGGATTATTATACGGTGCCGGGAACGAGAGGGTGGTTCGCCTTCAAAGGCCATATCGCTTACGGGCGTTTCACGGACGGGCGTTGGCAGCGTGACTTTGCGGGGGCGAACCATCAGGATTACGTGGAAGACATCCTTTATCACAGCAAGGAACTGATGTTCAAAGTGGGAAACAAGGAAAGGTTCCCCTTGGAAGCCGAAGTCGGGATGCTGATGTCGGCTCAATTCGGAGGGAAGCGGCACAGCTTCTCTTGGAAAGACGGCGAATGGAAGGAGACCGTGTACGAGATGCCCCATGGACTGAAGAACTACGCCAAGGTGTTCTTGGCCAAGGCGGGGGGAGACGGGACTCCCGGGGGAGACCAGGTGAATGTGGAAGGCAATCACGTGGGCAGCTGGGACTTTGCGTTGAATTATTATTGGAGCGGTTGGAAGCTCCGTGCATATTATGAACATTTCTTCGACGACCATTCACAGATGTTCCTCCAGTACGGACGTTGGAAAGACGGGCATTTAGGATTTGAGGTCTCTTTGCCCCGGAACAGCTGGGTCAGTACGTTGCTCTGGGAGGGGCTGGCCACGAAAGACCAGTCGGGGCCTATTCTGTATGACGGAGACGAACGTTTCCCGGGAGCCGCTTTTCCGGGGATGCAAGTGAGTGCTCGTGACGATTACTACAATAATTTCTTTTATCAGTCATGGCAGCATTATGGTTCGGGAATCGGAAACCCGTTGTTGCCCGGGCCGATTTACAACCGCGACGGCAGCCTTAAGTTCCGGAGCAACCGTGTACGTGCCAACCATTGGGCTTTCAGTGGAACGCCGTCTGACGAGTGGGACTATCGCGTGCTGATGTCGTACGCGCTCCATTGGGGGACATACGACAATCCCCTCGACAGGAAATGCAGGCAGTTCAGCTCGCTGTATGAAGTGACGTATTCGCCCAAGGCGCTGTCCGGGTGGCATTTTTCCGTCTCAGCGGCCGTGGACCGCGGCAATTACCTCGGGAACAGCGGTGGCGGCATGATAACCATAAGAAAGGAGGGAATATGTATAAAATGAACAGCGGCCTGATTTTAAGGTGGGGTTGCTTCTGCCTTGCCGTCGCGTCCTGTTTGTCTTGTACGGACAAGGCGGCGGAATATCCTGATCTGGAAGGATATTGGAAGCAGGAGCGGATAGAGGATGCGGACACGGACTCGATCACGCAATGCAATCGCCTCTTCTGGGCGTTCCAGCTCGGCGTGGCCGAAGTCCGGGATTTGGGCGAAAACGGTTACGGGACATACGTGTGCAGGTATGATTATAACGAGGGAGCCGCCACATTGCGCATGTATAACTTCAAGGAAAAGGGAAACCAGTCGCAAGACGCGGATGCGGACAAGCTGGTGCTTTTCGGCATACCTTCCGCCGACGTGACGTTCAAGGTCGTGCGGCTCCATGGCGACAGTATGGTGCTGCAAGCGGGAGAGACTTCCTTGTATTTCCGTTCTTTTTAATTTTTTCCTCTTTTATATGCTTATTTTCAAAACAATTTCATAAATTTGCAGTGAATGGATAGGGGGAGGGCGGACTTCGGGACGCCCGTGTTGCAAAATGACGCAGAAAAGAGTTAAGTAACTTATATTAGAACCTTTAATTTTAGATTAAGTAAAATGATCAAAGTAGGTATTAACGGTTTCGGCCGTATCGGCCGTTTCGTGTTTCGCGCCGCTCAGGGCAGAAGCGACATCCGGATTGTAGGCATCAACGACTTGTGTTCGGTGGATTATTTGGCATATATGCTGAAGTACGACACTATGCACGGGGCTTTCGAGGGCACAATCGAGGCGGACGTTGAACACAGCAAGTTGATCGTGAACGGCAATGAAATCCGCGTGACGGCGGAGCGCAATCCGGCTGACTTGAAATGGGACGAAGTGGGGGCTGAATACGTGGTCGAGTCCACAGGCCTGTTCCTGACGCAGGAGAAGGCCAAGGCCCACATTGAAGCGGGCGCCAAGTACGTGGTGATGTCCGCTCCTTCCAAGGATGCCACCCCGATGTTTGTATGCGGTGTGAACCTCGACAAATACGTTAAGGGCACTCAATTCGTTTCCAACGCTTCTTGTACGACGAACTGCCTGGCTCCCATCGCCAAGGTCTTGAATGACAACTGGGGAATCACCGACGGTTTGATGACGACCGTTCATTCTACTACTGCCACTCAGAAGACCGTTGACGGCCCTTCCATGAAGGACTGGCGCGGAGGTCGTGCCGCTTCCGGCAACATCATCCCGTCTTCTACGGGCGCTGCCAAGGCCGTAGGCAAGGTTATTCCTGAATTGAACGGCAAGTTGACGGGCATGTCCATGCGCGTCCCGACTTTGGACGTTTCTGTAGTGGACTTGACCGTGAACTTGGCGAAGCCGGCCAAGTATGATGAAATCTGTGCCGCCATGAAAGCCGCCTCGGAAGGCGAGTTGAAGGGAGTCCTGGGTTATACTGAAGACGCAGTGGTCTCTTCTGACTTCCTGGGCGACACCCGCACCTCAATCTTCGATGCCAAGGCCGGTATCGCCTTGACTGATACTTTCGTCAAGGTGGTTTCCTGGTATGACAATGAAATCGGTTATTCCAACAAGGTGTTGGATTTGGTCGCTCACATGAAGAAGGTTAACGGTTAATCCTGTCTTCTGCGGTAAAATCGGAGCCATCCTCCTTTCGGGAGGGTGGCTTTTTTCGTATCTTTGCTTTCGTCATTATGTTATGGTAAACGGCGATACGATGGAATATGATCTTATTGCGATATTAGGACCTACGGCATCGGGAAAGACCGCGTTGGCAGTGGCTCTGGCCTACGAACTGAAGACGGAGATAATTAGCGGGGACAGTCGGCAGGTGTACAGGCGCATGGACTTGGGAACCGGGAAAGACTTGAAGGATTATGTCGTCGATGGTTACTCTGTCCCTTGCCATTTGATTGACATAGTGGAGCCGGGTACGAAATATAATCTGTTCGAGTATCAACGGGACTTCTTGAAAGTCTACGGGAAGTTGAAGGCGAACCGTATGTTTCCCATATTATGTGGCGGCACGGGGTTATACGTTGAATCTGTGTTGAAAGGATATAATCTGATGCCTGTACCGGAGAATCCGGGGTTGCGTGCAAGCCTGGCTCGGAAGAGCCTGCCCGAACTGACAGAGATGCTGGGCTCATATAAGGCGCTTCATAATACGACGGATGTCGACACTGTAAAACGTGCGGTGCGCGCGATAGAAATAGAGGAGCATTATCGTCTGCATCCTACGGAGGCGAGGGCCTTTCCCGAAATCCGCTCCTTGGTTGTAGGGCTGGACGTGGAGCGGGACTTGAGACGCAATAGAATAACGAGACGTCTGAGGCAACGTTTGGACGAGGGGATGGTCGACGAGGTAAAAGGATTGTTGGACGAGGGGATACTGGCGGAAGACCTGATATATTATGGCTTGGAATATAAATATCTGACACGATATGTGCTCGGGGAGTTGACGTATGAGGAAATGTTCCGCGGTTTGGAAACCGCTATTCATCAGTTTGCCAAGCGGCAGATGACTTGGTTCCGCGGGATGGAGCGTCGCGGCATTAAGATTAACTGGTTGGATGCAGGTTGGCCGATGGAAAGGAAAATCGGCCAGATTAAAGATTGGCTGTTCCAGTGAAGTTTTGGAAGAAGATTCAAGTAGGGAATGAATAGTTTTGTGTATATTTGCGCGTTTTTAGCGAATTGAACCATGGAGCCATCAAGATGGGGAATCATATACTGCCCGAAAGACGGTGTCCGTCACATGCACAAGGAGTGGGAGGCCATACGCTCGTATTTGACGGGGAAAGGCGTGCTTTATGATTTCGTACAGAGCGAAGGCCCGAAATCCGTGGAACGCTTGGCGGCCATGCTTGCTTCCAACGGTTATGCGACGATTGTCGTCGTGGGAGGTGATGCCGCGTTGAACCGTGCGTTGAACGGAATGCTGTCGCAAGGGGAGGAGGCTCGCCGTAACGTCGCTTTAGGAGTCATTCCTAACGGATGGGGAAATGATTTCGCACATTTCTGGGGATTTGAGGAAGATGATTACAGGCAGACGATAGATTGGCTGATAAAGCGAAGAGTCCGCAAAGTGGACGTAGGGTATTGCGTGCCGGGCGGGACGGGGGACGGCCGTCCCCGTTTCTTTTTGAATTGTGTGAACGTCGGTCTGGTGGCGAACATCATGAATATCAAGCACAAGACGCGCCGTTTTTGGGGAATGCTGACCCTTTCCCATTTGTCGTCCATGTTTCTGTTGCTCTTCCAGCGTATGGAACACAAGATGCATTTCAAAGTGAATTTGGACGACATCGATAAAAGTGTGATGACGGTATGCATCAGCAGTGCCAGAGGGTACGGCCAGACGCCGAGCGGAGTCCCGTATAATGGGTTGTTGGACGTTTCAGTCGTGTCTCACCCGGAAATCGGTCAGATGGTGGAAGCTTTATGGATGCTTTTCCGGGGACGCTTCTTGAATCATAAGGCAGTGAAGTCATATAGGACTAAGGAGGTGGACTTTTTCGACAACGGGAAGGCCATGATCAGCTTGGACGGAGCGGTGTGGGAAAATGGTTCTGCGCCCATGAAGATAGGTGTGCATCAAGAATGGGTGAACTTCATCATACCGGGCTGAAGTCCCGTTACCGACAGCCATAGGCCTGTCTATCCTATCTTGGATATCTTTTCCAATCTGTCTTCCGATATAATCTTGATTTTCCGGCCGTCTATCGCGATGATTTTCTCAGAAGCGAAATTAGTCAATGTACGAATGGCGTTGGACGTTGTCATGTTGGACAGGCTGGCCAAGTCTTCACGGGACAGATAGATGCTGAGCGTGCAGCCGTCTTCCTCCAGCCCGTAACTCTCCTTCAAGAACAGGATCGATTCGGCTAATCGTCCCCGTATATGTTTCTGAGTCAAGTTGACCGTACGTTCGTCGGCTATGCCCAAATCCACAGACAATTGTTTGATGAAGAACCATGCCAGGTCGTTGTTGCTGCTTACCAGCTTCGTGATGGTAGTCATGGGTATCATGGCTATCGTCGAGGCTTCGAATGCGGCGGCGGCGGTCAGGAATTCCTGATGGGCGAAATACGCGCGGTAGGCAAAGTATTCTACGGGTTTGATGACGCGAATGATTTGATTACGCCCGCTGACACCGTTCTTGAATATTTTCACCTTCCCGGACAAAAGACACATGAGCTGAGTCGGGAATTCGCCTTCACTGTAAATCGCTTCGTTTTTCCTAAATGTGTAGACTGTGAGGTTTTCTGTTAGATAGTCGTGTTGTTCCGGGGTGAGAGGGTTGCATAAATCGGAGATTTTTTCCAGAATCTCTTTGTTGTCCATTTCCTTCCTGACCATAAATCAAATCTGCTACGAATTATGTTTTGCGACACAAAATTAGCAAATCTTGATAGATTCATGAAATCTTAAGATTATAAAAAATTATTCTTCAGAATGTTTTTATGAATTTTTAAAAAATATGTTATCATAAAATTTTGCTCTTAATTGGATTTTCATTATTTTTGAGTTGCATATATAAAAACAGAGGAAAAGTAAACAGTAAAGAGAAACCCTTATAATACCAGGCTATGAGTTACATTCATTTTGATAAGACTCTGATGACCAATTTGGAGGAAGCGTTGCCCAAAGAGATTCTGAGGTCTAATCGCTCGGGTGCTTATTCTTGTTCCACGATTGTGGATTGTAATACAAGAAAGTATCATGGTTTGCTGGTCGTCCCGATACCGGAATTGGGAGATGAGAATTACGTGTTGCTGTCTTCGTTGGACGAGACGGTGGTACAACACGGGGCTGAGTTCAACTTGGGGCTTCACAAGTATCAGGGGAACAATTTCAGCCCGAACGGCCATAAGTACATCCGAGAATTCAATTGCGACCAGATTCCTACCACAATCTATCGTGTAGGAGGGGTAGTCCTGAAGAAGGAAAAGATGTTTCAACATTATGAGAACCGCATCATCATCCGCTATACGCTTCTGGACGCACATTCCGAAACGACCTTGAAGCTCCGCCCTTTCCTGGCGTTCCGTTGCGTGAGAGAATACACGCATGAAAATGCAAGTGCGAACCGGGACTATCAGGAAGTGCCCAACGGCATCAAGACTTGCATGTACGACGGCTATCCCGAGCTTTACATGCAACTGAACAAGAAGAACGAGTTCGTGTTCCAGCCTGATTGGTATCGCGGTCTGGAATATCCGAAGGAGCTGGAGAGGGGATATGCTTTCAACGAAGACCTTTACGTGCCGGGCTATTTCGAGCTGAACATCAAGAAAGGAGAGAGCGTTGTGTTCTCGGCCGGGCTGTCCGAGGTAAAGCCCAACCAGTTGAAAAGGATAGCTGACTTCGAAGTGAACATCCGTACGCCGCGAGACAATTTCTATCATTGTCTGGTGAATTCAGCGCATCAATTCTACTACCATGCCAGTGAAGAGGATTATATTCTGGCCGGCTACCCGTGGTTCAAGTGCCGCGCCCGCGACATGATGATTGCGTTGCCCGGGTTGACGTTAGTCAACGGTGAGACAAGCCAGTACGAGGCGTGCATGAAGACGATGGAAAAGGCCATACGCGAATTCATGGCTGGTGAACCCCTGAGCGTGGCGATACATGAGATAGAACACCCGGACGTGTTTTTATGGGCGATGTGGTGCATCCAGCAGTATGGCAAAATGGTCTCCTTGCAGAAATGCGTGGAGAAGTACGGGCGGTTGGCCGAGGACATCATGATGTACTTGGGCGCGGGTTCCCATCCCGACCTGAAAGTCAGGGAAAACGGGCTGGTGTACGCAGAGGGGAAAGACAAGGCCGTGACGTGGATGAACTCTACGGCCAACGGGTGTCCCATTGTTCCGAGAAGCGGGTATATCGTGGAGTTCAACGCCTTGTGGTACAACGCGCTGAAGTTCGGCGAGGAAACGTGCCGCATGGCAGGGCGTACGGAGGAGGAAGCCCGTCTCTCAGCCATGGCCGACAAGGTGGAACGGTCGTTCAAAGACATGTTCCTGAACAAATACGGATACTTGTTCGACTACGTGGATGAGAAAGGCCAGAATCAGGACTGGAGCGTCCGCCCCAACATGATATTCGCCGTGGCACTCGACTACTCTCCCCTGAGCCTTCCGGAAAAGAAAGCGATATTCGACATTTGCACAAAGGAGTTGTTGACACCCAAGGGACTTCGTTCCCTGAGTCCCAAGAGCGGAGGATATAACCCGATGTATGTCGGCCCGCAAGTACAGCGCGACTATGCTTATCATCAAGGAACGGCATGGCCCTGGCTGGCCGGCTTTTACATGGAAGCCTGCTTCCGCATCTACAAAAGGAGCCGCTTGAGCTTCGTGGAACGCGTGCTGGGGGGCTTCGAAGAAGAAATGTTCTCGCATTGTGTCGGCGCGATACCGGAACTCTTCGACGGGAATCCGCCTTATCATGCCCGGGGAGCCATATCCTTTGCGATGAATGTGGCTGAAATCCTCCGTGTAGTGAAATTAATCGAAAAATACGATATATAATATAGGAGGAACTGGATATGAAAGTATTAATGTTTGGTTGGGAGTTTCCTCCTCATATTCTTGGGGGGCTCGGTACGGCAAGTTATGGTCTGACGAAAGGTCTTTCTTTGCAGCCCGATATGGATATCACTTTTTGTATTCCGAAACCTTGGGGAGATGAAGACCAAAGCTTTATGAAGATTATAGGTATGAACAGTGTACCTGTAGTTTGGCGTGATGTGGATTGGGATTATGTAAACGGCCGGGTGGGCAGTTATATGGACCCGCAACTGTATTACGATTTGCGCGATCACATTTATGCCGACTTCTCATATATGTATGTGAACGACTTGGGATGCATCGAGTTCTCCGGGCGTTATCCGGACAACCTGCACGAGGAAATCAACAATTATTCCATCG
>CAYPMY010000052.1:0-13585 GCA_964412085.1 uncultured Paraprevotella sp.
CCAGCGCCATGTAGGAATAGGCGCACACGGCGATGGCGCCCATCAGGTTCGGCGAGAGCTTGGAAGACAGGAAAATGGCCGTGGGGCCGTCGGCGCCGCCGATGATGGCGATGCCCGCCGCCTGGTTCGGCTCGAACCCCAAGGCCAAGGCCAGCATGTAAGCCCCGAAGATGCCGAACTGGGCGGCGGCGCCGACCAGCAAGAGCTTCGGGTTGGCTATCAGCGCCGAGAAGTCCGTCATGGCGCCGATGCCGAGGAATACCAGCGGCGGGTACCAGCCGGTCTTCACCCCCTGGTAGAAGAAGTTCAGCACCGAGTTGTCCTCGTAAAGCCCGATTTCCAGCCCGACGGCCTTGAAGGGGATGTTCCCCAGGATGATGCCCAGGCCGATGGGAATCAGGAGCAAAGGCTCGAAATCCTTCCTTATGGCCAGCCACAAGAAGAACACGCCGACCAGAATCATGATCCAGTTCCCCATCTCGGCGTTCGCAAATCCCATGTAGGTGAGGAAGTCGGACAGTTTCGTCCCGATGAAATCAAGTACTTCCATAGCCCTAACCGATTGTTACCAGAATTGCACCTTCACGCACCGAGTCTCCCTTGTTCACGTGCACGGCCTTCACCGTACCGTCGCACTCGGCGTTGATGTTGTTTTCCATCTTCATGGCCTCGAGCACCACCACGGTCTGTCCTTTCTTGACAGCCTGTCCCACAGTGACCGCCACGGCGTTCACCGTGCCGGGCAGCGGGGCGCGGACGACGGCGCCGTCGCCTGCGGGGGCTTCGGCATGTTCCGGCGGAGCGGCAGCCGGAGTTACCGGGCCGTGATGCACATGGGGTACGGGGCGTACCACCGGCTTGTGCGTCAGGTGCATCGGACGATCCATTTCCACCTCGAACGGGATCCCGTTCACTTCCACTTTGGCCATGTTGCCTTCCACGTCGCCTATCTTTACCGTGTATTCGGCTCCCTTTACCTTATACTTGTATTCTTTCATGATGATTCTTTCTATTGTTAGACATAAACAAACGATTCTATTCCGGCCACTATCGCATGGCGTGCCCTTTCGCGTTCCATTCCGAGTGCTCCTCGGTGTGATAGGTCAGCACGTTGCTTTCCACGTCGTGCACGTCTTCTTCGTAATCGCGGAGCGCCAGGGCGATGACGGCCATGTACACTTTCATGTCCACGCCCTTGGTCTCCAGTCCCTGCTTGGCCAAGACGGCGGCCTTGTCCGCATGGTAGTGGAGCGCGCGAAAGGCCCTCACGCGGGCCATTCTGGAGAACAAGGCCACCACGTGGCCGAACAGGCGGAAAAAGACGTAAAGGGCAAGCAGGCAGCCGAACACGACTCCCATCGCCATGATAGACATGGCCACGCCGTAGGGGTCTTTCTCCTTGAATTCCGCCACCTTGTCCTGCGCCTTTCCCTGCCCCACGTTCGGGACTCCCGGGGTCACTTCGTCCGCGTCGCGCGCGGCCCACACGTAAGTCCCGCTTTCGGAATCGTATATCCGGGCGTACGACTGGTTCTCGGCCAAAGGCGGTACGGTGATGGAATCGAGCAACGTCTTGCCGTTCCCGTCAAACAAGGCGATGAAGTTCTCCTCGCCTTCCTTCAAGGTGAAGTTCGTGTGCAATGCGCCAAGGTTTGTCTGTCCGTCGGCGAAGAACACGATGCGTTGCCGGGCGGTCAAGTTCGTCCGTTCGTCGCCTTTCGGTATCAACGACATCAACTTGACGCGTTCCGGCACGGAAAGCCCTTTGTCCAAAGCCCCGCGGTTCGTTGTCAGGTAGCAACTGCGTATGTTGTTGGTTCCCCATGAAGTGTTGGCAATCTCGATCCATCCCGTGTGTTCGCCGTACTCGTCCACGAGGCCGCGCGTATTGGAGACCACCACTTCGTTGATCTTGAAGCTGAAGGCGCCCTGCCCGGAAGCGGAGGCCACGGCGGACAGGCCGACAAGGATTCCTGAAAATCTTCTGTGCAACATCATTTTCATATTATAGGACTACAACGGGATGTTCCCATGTTTCTTCACGGGGTTCAACAATTTCTTGGTCTGCAGCTGGGCCAGCGCGCGGATGACACGGAAACGCGTGTTGCGCGGCTCTATCACGTCGTCGATATATCCGTATCTGGCGGCCTGGTAAGGATTGGTGAAGAGCCTGTTGTATTCGGCTTCCTTCTCTTTCAGGAAGGCTTCCGGGTCTTCGGCATCCTTGGCGTCCTTGGCGTATAACACGGCTACCGCCCCGGAAGCTCCCATCACCGCGATTTCCGCCGACGGCCATGCGTAATTGATGTCTCCGCGCAGTTGCTTGCAGCTCATCACGATGTGGGAACCGCCATAGCTCTTGCGCAGGGTCACCGTCACCTTGGGCACGGTGGCTTCCCCGTAGGCATACAGCAGCTTCGCCCCATGCAATATCACGGCGTTATACTCCTGCCCCGTGCCCGGCAGGAAGCCCGGCACGTCCACCAAGGTCACCAGCGGGATGTTGAAGGCATCGCAGAAACGCACGAAGCGCGCCCCCTTGCGGCTGGCGTTGCAGTCGAGCACGCCGGCATAGCAATTCGGCTGGTTGGCCACTACGCCCACGCTCTGCCCGTTGAAGCGGGCGAAGCCCACGATGATGTTCTTGGCATAATCGGGCTGCACCTCGAAGAACTCGCCGTTGTCCACTATCGCTCCGATGACCTCGTACATGTCGTATGCCTGGTTCGGATTGTCCGGGACGATTTCATTGAGGAAATCCTCCAGGCGGTCAATCGGGTCGGAGCATTCCACCCGGGGCGCCTCTTCCATGTTGTTCTGGGGAATATAGCCGATGAGGGTGCGGATCAATTGCATGGCCTCTTCTTCCGTTTCAGCCGTGAAGTGCGTCACGCCGGATTTCGTGGCATGCACGCTCGCGCCGCCCAGATCTTCCTGCGACACCTCCTCGCCGGTCACGGTCTTGACCACTTTCGGCCCGGTCAGGAACATATAGGAGGTGTTCTCCATCATCAGGATGAAATCGGTCAGCGCCGGGGAATATACCGCTCCGCCCGCGCACGGCCCGAAAATGCCAGAAATCTGGGGAATCACGCCGGATGCCTCGATATTGCGCTGGAAGATACTGGCGTAACCGCCCAAAGCGTTGATGCCCTCTTGGATACGTGCCCCGCCCGAATCGTTGATGCCGATACAAGGCGCGCCCATCTTCATGGCTTGGTCCATCACCTTGCAGATTTTCTCGGCCATGGTCTCGGACAAGGAGCCTCCGTTCACAGTGAAGTCCTGCGCAAACACATAGACCAGACGCCCGTCGATAGTGCCGCTTCCCGTTACCACGCCGTCTCCCAGGTATTGCTTCTTCTCCATGCCGAAGTTGGTGCAACGATGGAGCTTGAACAAGTCCATTTCCTCGAAACTCCCCTCATCCAGCAACATGTCGATGCGCTCTCGGGCCGTATATTTCCCTCTCGCATGCTGTTTTTCTATGGCCTTCTCGCCTCCTCCCATGCGCGCTTTGGCACGGAGTTCCACTAATTCCTTGATCCTTTCTAACTGATTGCTCATGATGCTTAATATGGTTTAAGAAATGCTGTCTGCCACCTGCCCGCCTCGCCCTGGCGGCCGAGTGTTGCCATGCGGCGGCAAAGGTACTAAAAAAGAAATTCCATCAGCCTTTCCATGCGGAAAAAATTAGTCGAAAAAAGTTGGCCGGCCTTACGGGCTTTTTTCGTACCTTTGCCTCTCTTAAATTAACTTAAAATGCCGAGCCCCGCCCCGCCGTTAGAATTAGGAACTCTTCCCGTCGGCAAGTTGCTTAAACAATATGCTTTCCCGGCCATCGTCGCCATGACGGCGTCTTCGCTCTACAACATGGTGGACAGCATCTTCATCGGCCACGGCGTGGGAGCCTTGGCCATCTCCGGCCTGGCGCTCACGTTCCCTTTCATGAACCTGTCCGCCGCGTTCGGGGCCATGGTCGGAGTCGGAGCGTCGACCTTGATATCCGTGCGGTTGGGACAAAAGGACTACAAGGCCGCGCAGGACATTTTCGGTAACGTGGTCACCTTGACCCTGATCCTGGGTGTCCTGTTCAGCATCGCGGCGCTAGTGTTCCTCGACCCGATTCTGAACTTCTTCGGTGCCAGCCCCGACACGTTGCCCTACGCCAGGGAGTATATGGAAATCATCTTGTCGGGTAACGCCATCACGCACAGTTTCTTCACTTTCAACGCCATCCTGCGTTCAACGGGCCATCCCCAGCTGGCCATGAATGCTACCATCATGGCCGTGGTGGGGAACACCATCCTCAATCCCGTTTTCATCTACGGGATGGACATGGGCATACGCGGTGCCGCCACGGCCACGATTCTGGCGCAGGTCGCCTCGTTGTCGTGGCAGGTGAGTGTCTTCCGCCGCCCCAAGGAGTTCATCCGGCTCAAACGCGGCATTTACCGCCTGAAAAGGAAAATCGTCGAGGACACTTTCGCCATCGGTATGTCTCCTTTCCTGATGAACAGCTGCGCCTGCCTCGTCGTAATCCTCATCAACCGCGGGCTGGGAGAGTACGGCGGGGACTTGGCCATCGGCGCATACGGTATCGTCAACCGCGTCTTGTTCATCTTCATCATGATTGTCGTGGGATTGAACCAAGGCATGCAGCCCATCGCCGGATACAATTACGGTTCGCAGGACTACCATCGCGTGCTCAAGGTGTTACGCTATACCCTGCTTTGGGGGACGTTGGTCACCACGACCGGCTTCCTCATCGGGGAGTTGTTTCCCGAATTGTGCATCCGTGCCTTTACGGCCGATGAGGAACTGACCGGCATTGCCGCGAGAGGAATGCGCATCGTAGTCATATTCTATCCCTTGATAGGCATGCAAATAGTTACGACCAACTTCTTCCAGAGCATCGGGCAGGCGAGCAAAAGTGTCTTCCTGTCCCTGACGCGACAACTTTTGTTCCTCGTCCCCCTTCTCCTGACACTGCCCCGGTTCCAGGGCGTGAAAGGAGTATGGATGGCCATGCCCATATCCGATGCCATCGCGTGTATAGTGGCCGGAATCATGTTGATTACAGCATACAGGAAATTCAAGAAAACAGCCGTATAACGTCATGAAGAAACATATCATCATCAATGTGGGACGCCAGTTAGGTAGCGGCGGACGCATCATCGGGAACCGCATCGCGGAAGATTTCGGCATCAAGTTCTATGACAAAGAGCTTTTGGACTTGGCCGCGAAAGAAAGCGGTTTCAGCAAAAAGTTCTTCGAACGTAACGATGAACACAAAGGCTTCCTCAAAATATTGTTCAGCTCTTTCGCTCCCATCTTCGGCAACAGCGACCCATACGCCAACCAGCTCAGTGACGAGTCGCTCTTCAAGTTTCAGAGCGACGCCATCCGCAAGGCGGCCGGACGGGAATCGTGCGTGTTCGTGGGAAGATGCGCCGACTACATCCTGCGCGACTACCCTGACACCGTGAACATCTTCATCACGGCCGACATGCCCGACCGAATCAGACGCGTCTGCGAGACGCTCCACGTCACGGAAAAAGAGGCTGAAAAGAAATGCATCGAAGGGGATGAGAAACGATCCGAATACTATAATTATTACAGTGCCAAGACGTGGGGAAGCGCAGAATCCTACGACCTTTGCATCAACTCGTCCGCTTTGGGCATAGAAGCCACTGTCGACGTGGTTGAAGACTTCATATCCCAGAAGCTCGGACTATGAGGCGCATCGGATTACTGTCGGACACGCACGGCTTTTGGGACGATAAATACCTGGAATATTTCGAGGAATGCGACGAAATATGGCATGCCGGCGACATCGGTTCCATGGAAGTGGCACAGAAATTATCCGCATTCCATCCTTTCAGGGCCGTATATGGGAACTGCGACGGCGGGGACATCCGTAAGATGTTCGGGGAAAAACTCCGGTGGCGTTGCGAAGACGCCGAGGTGCTGATGGCACACATCGGAGGATACCCCGGCAGATATGCTCCCGGCATACGGACGCAATTGCACGATAGTCCTCCCCGTTTGTTCGTCTGCGGCCATTCGCATATCCTGAAAGTCCAGTTCGACCCGGAATTGGGCTTGCTGCATATTAACCCGGGAGCTGCGGGCATCATGGGCTGGCACAAAGTACGTACGCTCGTACGTTTCACCGTAGAAGGACAGGCATTCAAAGACTTGGAAGTGGTAGAAATACCACGGGCGGAATATTCATCCGGCATATTATGACAGCCGCATCCCACGCATGGTGCCCGGTTCATTTGATGAACCGGGCACCATGCGCATAGTTACGCCATGCGATATCAGACTGTGCCGCAAAGCAACAGCACGACCAACTGCGCCGTCAGGATGCGCAAGAACATCGTTAACGGATAAACAGTAGAATAGCCCACAGCGGGAGCATCCGTGCTGGATGCCTGATTGGCGAAAGCCAGAGCCGGGGGGTCTGTCGTGCTACCGGCTATCAGCCCCATAATGGTGAAATAGTTCAACTTGTAACGCAAGCGGGCCACCACACCGATTATCAGAATGGGAAGCACGGTAATCAGGAAGCCCGTCCACACATAGGCAAGCCCGTCGCCCACGACCACCGTGTCCATGAAGTCCTTTCCAGCCTTTATCCCCACGCTGGCCAGGAACAACGCCAGCCCGAACTCGCGCAACATGAAATTGGCGCTCGTGGAAACGTATGTTACCAGATGGAACTTATAGCCGAAGCGTCCTATCAAGATGGCCACGATCAACGGGCCGCCGGCCAAGCCGAGCTTAACGGGCATGGGTACGCCCGGCACGGCGAAAGGGATGCTCCCGAAGATGATGCCGGCAAGTATGCCTACGAAAATCGTCACCAGATTAGGATGTTCCAAGCGTTTCACGGAGTTGCCCATCAGGCCCGCCACGCGATCGACGGCATCTTCCGGCCCCACCACGACGATTTTGTCGCCCACCTGCATCCGCAAGTTGCGGTCGGCAAAAAGGTTCATCCCGGAACGGGAGATGCGCGTCACGTTCACCCCATAGACAGAACTGAAATGCAACTCTCCGAAAGTCTTGCCGTTCATTTTCGGCTGGGTAACGACGATACTCTTCGAAACCAGAGGCACGTCCTGCTCTTCCCAGTCCACGAACTCCTCGGGGCCGATGAAAGCGATGATGGCTTCCGCGTCGTCCTCGGCACAGGTAATGAACAGATGGTCACCCAGATAGAACTTCGTGTCGCGGTTCGGTATGCTCACATGCCCGCCATGCAGTGCGCGGGAGCAGACGTAGTTGCGCCCAAGGAAGTCGCGCACTTGCAACAACGTCTTCCCGTCAAGAGCCGCGTTCATCACTTTCAGGGTCATCCGGTGCGGCTTGGCGTGCGGATTCTCTGCCTGTTGCGCCACAATGCGATCTTCCTCCTCCTTAAGCGAGATGCGGCACAGGTAGCGTATGGCCACCGTGGCCACGATGATGCCCACCACTCCGAGCGGGTAGGCGCAAGCGTAGCCCGACGCTATCTGCGGCACCGGCTGTCCGCCGGAGAACACCTGCGAGAGAGCCTCGGTGGCCGCGCCCAGCCCCGGCGTGTTCGTCACCGCCCCGCAAAGTACGCCCACCATCATCGGCAGGTTGCGCGGGTCGCCCGTGTCGAACACGCAGAAGTACAGGACCAGCATCACCGCGATGTTCAACGCCACGATGCCACAAGCCAACAGATTCAACGTCACACCACCTTCCTTGAAAGACTCGAAGAACCCCGGCCCCACCTGCAAGCCGATACAATACACAAACAGTATCAAACCGAAATCCTGCAAGAAATTCAACGTGGAGACAGGAGCGGTAAAGCCGAAATGTCCGGCCAGGATACCTGCAAACAATACGAACGTCACGCCTAACGAGATGCCGAAGAATTTGACTTTCCCCAAATATATCCCCAAAGAAACTACCGCCGTGTACAACAAGACGATATGGGCAATGGAATTTGAATCAAACAGCAGTTGCTCTAACCAATTCATCGCTTTACTTTGATTTTATAAATAAATGACTTTTTAATCCGTCCAATTCACCGGCAAAAGTACTCAAAAAAAGGATACAGACTGAGTTTCCCACCTTTATTTTTGTGCTTCTATAAAAGTTTTGTTACTTTTGCCCGGTTGATAAAATTCTTTTTAACAGTATAGTTATGGCAGACAGTAAAGAAAAACTCTTTTCTGACTTCATCGCACCTACGCGGCAAGAATGGCTCGACAAAATCAACATCGACCTCAAAGGTGCGGATTATCAGAAGAAAATGGTCTGGAGAACCAACGAGGGATTCAGCGCAGAACCATTTTACCGAAAAGAAGATTTGAAAGGCATGGCGCAGACCGACGCGCTTCCTGACGAATTTCCCTATCTTAGAGGGAACAAAAAGGACAATAACCGTTGGCGTGTCCGTCAAAACATCCGGGTAACCTGCCCTGAAGAGGCGAATGGAAAAGCACTCGGCTTTCTGGACAAGGGAGCCACATCGTTAGGATTCAAGATTCCGGCCAAGGAGCTGAATGCCACGTTCGTCTCCACTTTGCTGGAGGGCATCAAGGCTGATGCGGTAGAACTGAATTTCAGTACGTGTCAAGGCAATACCGTAGAATTAGCCCGTCTCCTGACGGCATACTACGATGAGAAAGGATATGACCGCGCCGCATTGGCGGGCGGCATCGGCTTCGACCCTATGCAGAAGATTCTGACCAGAGGCAAGGATACGACCGCCCTGCTGAACAAATTAGCGGAACTGGTCAACATCCTCGCACCGTTCCCGGAAATGCGTTGCGTTTGCGTCAATGCCGGCACGCTCTGCAATGCCGGTGCTTATATCTATCAGGAACTTGGCTACGCTCTGGCTTGGGGTAACGAATACCTCAACCTGATGGTGGAGGCCGGCATCCCGGTAGCCCTCGCCGCCAAGAAAATCAAATTCAACTTCGGCATCAGCGGTGTCTACTTCATGGAAATCGCCAAGTTTCGTGCCGCACGGATGCTGTGGGCGCACATCGTGAAGCAATACGGCCCGGACAGCGACTGCGACTGCAAAATGTACGTCAACGCCACCACCTCGACTTACAACATGACGGTGTTCGACAGCTACGTGAACCTGCTGCGCTCGCAGACTGAGGCGATGAGCGCCGCATTGGCCAACGTGGATTCCATCGTGGTCACTCCGTTCGACGCTCCATACGAGGAACCTACCGACTTTGCGGAACGCATCGCCCGCAACCAGCAGTTGCTGTTGCAAGAAGAAAGCCATTTCGACAAGATAGTGGACGTGGCCGGAGGGTCGTACTTCGTGGAAATGCTGACCCGCTCGCTGGCGCAAGAATCGTGGAAGTTGTTTCTTGCCGTGGAAGATGAGGGCGGATTCCTCGCCGCCGCCAAGGCCGGAAGCA
Source organism: uncultured Paraprevotella sp. (assembly GCA_964412085.1). GTDB lineage: Bacteria > Bacteroidota > Bacteroidia > Bacteroidales > Bacteroidaceae > Paraprevotella. The sequence goes on from CAYPMY010000052.1 coordinate 9,432, forward strand.
TCCAGAAAGCCGTGAACGACACCAATGCCAAGCGTCATGCCAACGCCGCCAAGCGCAAGGAGTTCCTTCTCGGCACGAACCAATTCCCCAACTTCAACGAGAAGAGCGAAGGGAAAGCCCCATTGACTGCTGCATGCTGTTGCCACAGCCACGGGGACAGCCGCGAAACACCGTTTGCCAGACTGGAGGCCAGCCGTTTGGCCGCCGATTTCGAGACACTGCGCCTACGGACGGAACAAGCCGAAAAACAACCGGTGGCTTTCATGCTCACCATCGGCAATCTGGCCATGCGACAGGCACGCGCCCAGTTCAGTTGCAACTTCTTAGCTTGCGCGGGCTACAAGGTGATAGACAATTTGGGTTTCCCAACCGTGGAAGAGGGCGTGGAAGCCGCCATGAAGGCAGGAGCCGACATCGTGGTGCTCTGTTCCAGCGATGACGAATACGCGGAATACGCCATTCCGGCGTTCAAGGCTGTGGACGGCCGCGCCATGTTCGTCGTAGCCGGTGCCCCGGCCTGCATGGATGACTTGAAAGCCGCAGGCATAGAGAACTTCATCCACGTCCGCGTGGACCAACTCCAGACACTGAAAGAGTATAACGCAAAATTGGGAATCAAATGAGACAGAATTTTAAGGACATAAACATATTCTCCGGCTTCGGCCGGCAGAACGGCCAGGACTGGCAAAAAGAAAACGGCATCACCGCCAACTGGAAAACACCCGAACAAATCGACATCCAGCCGGTGTACACCAAGGAAGACTTAGAAGGGATGGAGCATCTGGACTTCGCGGCGGGCATACCTCCGTTCCTGCGTGGCCCGTACAGCATGATGTACCCGTTCCGTCCGTGGACCATCCGCCAGTATGCCGGATTCTCCACCGCCGAGGAAAGTAACGCGTTCTACCGCCGTAACCTGGCCAGCGGACAGAAAGGGCTGTCCGTGGCTTTCGACCTCCCGACGCATCGCGGCTACGACCCGGACAACGAGCGCGTGGTGGGCGACGTGGGCAAGGCTGGCGTGTCTATCTGCTCTTTGGAGAACATGAAAGTCCTTTTCGAGGGAATCCCTTTAAACAAAATGTCCGTCTCGATGACGATGAACGGCGCGGTGCTTCCCATTCTGGCTTTCTACATCAACGCCGGGCTGGAACAGGGCGCACGGCTGGAAGAAATGGCCGGAACCATCCAGAACGACATACTGAAAGAATTCATGGTGCGCAACACCTATATTTATCCGCCCGCCTTCTCGATGAAGATTATTGCCGACATCTTCGAGTACACTTCACAGAAGATGCCTAAGTTCAATTCCATCTCCATCTCCGGCTACCACATGCAGGAAGCCGGCGCCACGGCGGACATCGAGCTGGCCTACACGTTGGCCGACGGTATGGATTACCTGCGCGCCGGAGTGAATGCCGGAATCGACATCGACGCGTTCGCGCCCCGCTTGTCTTTCTTCTGGGCCATCGGCATGAACCATTTCATGGAGATTGCCAAGATGCGCGCGGCACGTCTGCTGTGGGCCAAGATTGTGAAAGGCTTCGGTGCGAAGAACCCGAAATCCATGGCGTTGCGTACCCACTCGCAGACTTCCGGCTGGTCGCTTACGGAACAGGACCCGTTCAACAACGTGGGACGTACGTGCATCGAGGCTATGGCCGCCGTTCTGGGACACACCCAGTCGTTGCATACCAACTCGCTGGACGAAGCCATCGCCCTGCCGACGGATTTCTCAGCCCGTATCGCGCGCAACACTCAGATATACATCCAGAACGAAACCCAAGTGTGCAAGCACATCGACCCGTGGGCCGGTTCTTATTACGTGGAGACACTGACGAACGAACTCGTGCACAAGGCGTGGGAACACATCCAGGAAATCGAAAAACTGGGCGGCATGGCCAAGGCCATCGAAACGGGTCTGCCTAAGATGCGCATCGAAGAAGCCGCGGCCCGCACGCAGGCACGTATCGACTCGGGGACGCAGACCATCGTGGGCGTGAACAAGTACCGCTTGGCCCACGAAGCCCCCATAGACATCCTTGAAGTGGACAACACGGCCGTCCGCCTGCAACAGGAAGAAAACCTGAAGAAACTGAAGGCCGGACGGAACGAGGAAGAGGTGAAAAAGGCATTGGCCGCCATCACGGAATGCGTACGCGAGTTCGACGAAGGCAAGAAGAGCGAACACAACCTGCTCGACCTGGCCGTGAAAGCAGCTGGCGTGCGTGCCACGTTAGGGGAGATTTCAGACGCTTGCGAGGCTGTCGTAGGCCGATATAAGGCTGTAATCAGAACTATTTCACAAGTGTATTCATCGGAAAGCAAGGCAGATGCCGACTTCGCCGAGGCTTGCGAGTTGACGGAAGAGTTCGCTAAACAGGAAGGCCGCCGGCCGCGTATCATGATTGCCAAGATGGGACAGGACGGACACGACCGCGGTGCCAAGGTTTGTGCCACGGGTTATGCCGACTGCGGTTTCGACGTTGATATGGGACCGTTGTTCCAGACACCGGCGGAGGCCGCGCGCGAGGCCGTGGAGAACGACGTGAACATACTGGGCGTAAGCTCCCTTGCCGCCGGACACAAGACGCTTATCCCGCAAGTCATCGAAGAACTGAAAAGGTTGGGACGCGACGACATCATGGTCATCGCGGGCGGCGTTATCCCCCCGCAGGACTACGACTTCCTGTACAAGGCAGGCGTGGCGGCCATCTTCGGTCCCGGCACGTCCGTCGCGCGGGATGCCTGCGAGATGATGAAAATCCTTTTGGACAAGGAATAGCACCGGACTGCGTTCCTGTCCCGAAGCCAAGTAGGAGGAAAGCACGGTGAAGTTTTCCTCCTACTTCTGTTTATTGTCCCCTTGGAAAGTCGATTCGCCAGTTCCCTTTCCAGACAAAATGCAGGAACTATCATCCCTGCTTCAATGCCTGACTTTTCGCTGTCTCTTTATGGACTTCTACTACGCAGTTCCCCGACATGTCCGACAACACTTCCATAAAAAGATTCTTTGAATCCTTTCTGTTTCAGCCTTTCTCTCGACCTGGAGCTTCAAGAACGGCATCATGTGGAAGGACACACGCGGCATAAGCTTCGGCAGACCTTTCGTATGGGACGGCATCGGGGAAGCAGGCTCCAAGGAAACCTCTGATGCATAGTGGAAAAAAGTATTAGGTTTGCGAAACTGTTTTTCCCGAAAGTATTATCTTTGCCCCATGCAAACAGAATCATGCACATCCGACATCGATGTCCCGCGCGAATCGCGACGTGATCTGGCAGTCAGTTCGGATTACGCCCGTGTCGCTTGCATTCTGATGCCGGCAACGGACGATTCCCCGTCCTTTGTTGCAGGGCGCATAGGAACAGACGGCTTCACGGTCTGCCGCCATCGGAACGCTTGTCTTCATGGCGGGGCGGACGGACTGTCGGAGAACCGCACGGGTCTTACCTGTGAAAAGACGGCCGGAGTCCCTTGTGAAGCCGACGCTTTCGGACAATGGAAGCTCATGCAGGAACTGCAGTCATTCCTGAAAGGGGAAGCCGGGACGGAATCGTCTATCATGCCGGCGGTGTGCTTCCTGCCCGCGACAGGCCGTTCCGCACGAGAGTGTACAGGGGGGGGGAAGATTGGCTCGACCTGCCGTCGGAGGTCGTGGACGCGTGAACATCGGCGGGTCGCTTGACGCGTGCGACGTGACGGACGCGATGGCCTGCGGTCGTGGCAGTGTCAACGCACGATCCGCAAAAACCTTGCATGGGGCGGCACTTGGAAAGCGCCCGGAAGCGTCCAGGACATACATCATGTCGGACAATGCCGGATATCACAGGAACAACGAGCTGGAAACATTCCTGCCCCTCAATTCCCGTTCGGCTGACTCGCGAGCCATTCCTGCCTGGCGAACCTTTCGAACTTATATGTACCGCGTCTTTTCCTTTTTATTGTTCTTGTCCGTTTCATGCGTTACCATGGGACAGGCTTCCACTACGTTTATGCTATATGGCCATGTGGCGGATCTGGTTACCCGTGCGCCGATTGACAGTGCATGGGTGGTATAGATGGACACAGGGCACAATGTCATCGACTCGGTACAGAGCGTCAGGAAAAACATGAACGGGAGAGACGGCGGCTTCATGTTTGGAGAGTGTTATCC